>JADLKK010000003.1 GCA_016839025.1 Proteiniphilum sp. | reverse complement strand
CCTACCGAGGCCACTTCGGCCACACCTTCGGCAGAAGAGAGGGTGTACTTGACCAGAAAATCCTGTAACGTGCGCAACTCGTCGGGTCCCCAGCCTCCGGTGGGCTCACCCGTATCGGGATTTCTGCCTTCCAGCGTGTACCAGTATATTTGTCCCAGGGCTGTCGCATCGGGACCCAGACTGGGTTGAACTCCCTCGGGCAACGTTCCCGATGGCAGTGAATTCAATTTTTCCAGTCTTCTTCAAAGATGATGTAGATGAACGACATCCCGAACATGGAGGTGCTGCGGATGGTCTTTACACCGGGAATGCCGAGCAGTGAGGTGGTCAGCGGATAGGTGATCTGATCCTGGATATCTTTGGGTGAGCGTCCCATCCATTCCGTGGCGACGATCTGCTGGTTGTCGCCCAGGTCGGGGATCGCATCCACAGGGACCGGATCACGAGGGAGCATACTGTACCAGTTGAACGGGGCGGTGGATATGCCCCATACGATGATCACGAGCAGCAGCAACATCGTGATCAGCCTATTGTGTAACAGGTAATGAATAATTTTTTGAAGCATGATGAGTGTTATTGATTTGTAGGATACCCATAAGAAATTGGCCCTGCAAACAGGATTGCAGAGATGACTCAGGGTGAGGTTGCGTCAGCAACCCCTACAAATCAAAGTCGGTAGATACAAATCAGGGTAAGCAGGCTGGTGGTGAGCCTGCCCAGACCGGCAGGTGGAAAGAGTTGCCACAGAGGTTGGGATTCGTCGGGAAGAATCTGATGGAGGAGCGACCGGATTACCGCCCAGAGGGTAACGGTGAGCGGTGTCTGGTTGCGGTGGTTCTGCTGATCAGCCTCGTGACTGAAATCGTCCGTGGATAGTTCCAGCGACTGGAAATCACAGCAATCGGCATGATAGGTGACAATAGCAGGAATTGTTTCCGGTGTAGCCGGCTCCGGCATGTCACAGCAGGACAAAGGCGCAGCCCGGTCAACCAGGGAGACAGAAAAGAGGGCACCGTTGCAAAGATGCAGCGAGAGCACCGGCTGGATGCCGGTGAGCAGCATGATCACTGTCAGCAGTATGGCAATTCCTTTTCTCATTTATCCTCATTTGTTCCCGGACGAGAACGCAAATATAACACTCTCAAAACAAATCTGCCCACTAATTGTTTCAAAAAAGATTGGCAAAAAACCATCCCTCGCTGTTTATTCACTCACAAAGAGACGTTTACTGGAAAATAGGGGATCGCAGGTCACATTCACTTTTAATTTCCGGAGACCCGCTTCATCCCCGGGGGTGGGAATATGGGATGAATGCATTTCACAGTTGTTCAACCCGGTCAGCTTCTGCAGGGCCATCTGTGCCGCCGGGTTGGATATCGCACTGATCGAGAGGGCGATCAACGTCTCTTCCACATCGAGGCTGACATTCTTCCCGTTCAGAATGTTCTGCTTCAGGTGTGTCACCGAATCAATGATGTTTTCGGGAAGGAGAATCATGTTGTCGGGCAGCCCGGCCAGGTGTTTGGTCGCATTCAGGATCATGCTGGAGGATGCATGCAACAAAGGCGAATTCTTGCCTGTGACAATGGTACCGTCGTGCAGCTCAATGGCAGCCCCGCAGTAGATTCCACCATAGCCCTTTCCATGGTGCTCGGCATCTTTCGCCGCCTGACGGGCGGGTTCCACTACCACACGGTCTTCGTCTTTCGCTCCCACTTTGTCCATGATCTCGGTGTTGCGGTCCACCGTATCCTTGCCGGCTCTCCCCATGGCATACTCCACAAAACTTCGCAAATGACGACGAATAATCTCCTGATATGCAGCCCTCTGACACACGTTGTCATCTATAATGCCCGAGCTGATCCGGTTCACCCCCATATCGGTGGGAGATAAGTAGGGAGAGGCGGAGCCGGTGATCTTCTCCAGCATCTTTTTAAGCAGGCCAAAGGCTTCAATGTCACGGTTGTAGTTTACCGCTTTCACTCCGTAAGCTTTCAGGTGATGCGTATCGATCATGTTCACATCCCTCAGGTCTGCCGTTGCGGCTTCGTAGGCAATATTCACCAAATGATCGGGTGGCAGGTCCCAGACGGGAAATGTTTCGAACTTCGCATATCCTGCTTTCAGTCCTCTCTTGATATCGTGGTAGAGATTGCCCAGCGCGGTGGCCAGCTTGCCGCTTCCCGGACCGGGTCCGGTTACCACGACAATGGGCTTGCCGGTTTCGATGTATTCGTTGGCACCATATCCCTCGTCGCTGACAATCAGGTCCACGTTCTTCGGATACCCTTTGGTGGGTCGATGGAGGTACACCCTGATGCCCTTCAGTTCGAGCTTGTTCTTGAAAACTGCAGCGGCGGGCTGACCGTCAAAACGGGTTATCACCACCGCGGCCACATGAATCCCGTACCATTTCAAATCATCGATGCTTTTCAGTAGATCCACATCGTAGGTAATCCCGAAATCAGCCCTGATCTTGTTTCTTTCAATGTCGCCGGCATAGACACACATGATGACATCTACCTGATCCTTCAAGTTTTGCAGCAGCCGGATTTTCACATTCGGGGCAAAACCCGGCAACACACGTGCTGCATGGTAATCGTACAGGATTTTTCCACCGAACTCCAAGTATAACTTATCACTAAACCGATTGACTCTTTCCAGAATTGCCTTGCTCTGTTCCTGCAAGTATTTCTCGTTATCAAAACCTATACGACCTGTTCTTTCCATCTTCCCGAATCTTCCATTCTTCCATTCGGATTCAAAATTACCAAAATTACGGGGTGATTGGAAGCAAATCAGCAGCTTTTTCAAAATAATCTTTCCTCATCGCCCCTATGTAAAAGGGCAGGTCTCACTTCTGCCCGACGCCGTGATAGGCAAAACCGAGGGAAGCCAGCTCGGCACCGTTGTAGATATTGCGACCATCGATCACCACATGGCGACGCATGATTTTTTTCAGCACCTCCCAATTGGGTAGACGAAATTCTTTCCACTCAGTGGGAACGATCAGCGTATCGGCATCAAGAGCCGCATCGTAGATATCACTGGCGTAATGGACAGCATCTCCCAACACACGACGTGCCTCACCGATGGCTGCCGGGTCGTAGGTACGGATCGCGACACCGGCATCCAGAAGGCTCCGGATCAGCGTGAGCGACGGCGCATCGCGCACATCATCGGTCTCCGGCTTGAAGGAGAGACCCCAGACGGCAACCGTCAGGCCCTTTAGTTTTCCACCAAAATGATTGGCGAATTTCTCAAACAGGATGTTCTTTTGTTGGTTGTTTACCTCTTCCACCGCCTTCAGCAGCTTCATCTCATAACCGACGCTTTCGGCCACACCGATCAGAGCACGGATATCTTTCGGGAAGCAGCTCCCACCGTACCCACAGCCGGGGTAGAGAAAACTACGTCCAATACGGGAGTCGCTGCCCATGCCACGCCGAACCATGTTTACATCGGCTCCCACCCGCTCACAAAGGTTGGCAATATCGTTCATGAAGCTGATACGGGTAGCCAGCATCGCGTTGGAGGCATATTTGGTCATCTCGGATGAGAGGATATCCATGAAAATTACCCGGAAATTATTCAACAGGAAGGGACGGTAGAGTTTCGTCATCAGCTCTTTGGCCTCTTCGCTCTCAACGCCCACCACCACCCGGTCGGGACTCATGAAATCATTGATGGCTGCACCCTCTTTCAGAAACTCGGGATTGGATGCCACATCGAAGGTAAGCGCACACAAACCCCGTTCATCGAGACGTTCTCTTACCAGGTCGCGAATACGGTGTGAGGTGCCTACCGGCACAGTGCTTTTGGTAACGATCAACAAAGGATGGGTGATATGGTCGGCAATCGTTTTGCTGACAGCCATTACCTGGGAAAGATCGGCTCTTCCATTTGTGTCGGATGGAGTCCCCACGGCGATAAAGACAATCTCCATTTCATTTAGAATGGATGGCAAATCGGTGGAAAAATGAAGTCGTTCTGCCTCATGATTGCGTTGTACAATGCTCTTCAGACCGGGTTCGTAGATGGGGATAACTCCTTTCTTCAGTCCTTCAATCTTTGCGCTGTCGATATCCACACAGGTTACATCCACACCCATCTCAGAAAAACAGGCGCCGGAAACCAGTCCTACATACCCTGTTCCTACGATTGCAATTTTCATAATATCTGCATTAAAACGTTTATCTCTTTGTACAGAACCTGCCACTGAAAGATGATCGCTGACGGCTGACAGCTAACCGCTATTTTTCCAGTTGCTTTCTCAGGTTATTCACCGGGTAAAGCACCGTCACCAAACCGATCAGGCTCACCACTGCGAAGACCACCAGCAGATCACTAAACTTCACGATTACCGGATAGGCATCGATGATATAGGCACCCGGAACGTTGCTCAGTCGCAGCAGCCCAAAGTGCTGTTGAAGCAGGCAGAGCGACAATCCCGCCACCATACCGGCAATGATGCCGACAAAGGTGATGAGCCATCCCTCATAGAGAAATACACTGGTAACCATTCCATTAGAAGCACCCATATGTTGCAGGCTGCGGATATCATCCTTTTTTTCCACGATCAGCATCGAGAGGGAACCGACGACATTGAAAACAGCAATCAACAGGATGAAGGCGAGAATCAGAAAGGTGACCCACTTCTCTATCTGGAGCATACGATAGGACTCCTGCTGTTGTTCGTAACGATCCTCAACCAGGAAGTCATCACCCAGAAGCCGCTGCATCTCTTTTTTCATCTTTTTTACCGGGCTACCGGGTTGCAGGTTAATTTCCAGTGCGGTCACCTCGTCCGAATAACGGAACAATTCACGCACCAGGCCTATCGGGATGATCGCCATCTGTTCATCCACCTCCGGCTGATTGAGGGTAAACACACCCCCTATCTGTGCATAACCGGTGGTAAAGGCGGCAGAAGGGTTGGCCAGGTTCACCCGTCCATCCCGTCGCGGAGCAAAAATCTCGATTGGATGGATGAAACCGGGGCGGGCACCCAGTGTGGCGGCCAACCCCGCCCCCAGTGTAGCGTAGTTGACCACATCTTCCTGCAGGCGGAAGGTGCCGTCCACCATCAACCGTTCCATGTCGGTCATCAATCGGAATTCCTCTGATACCCCCTTCACCCGTACCGGTACCTGTTGCTCCTCGAACTTGAAAAGCGCATTCTCCTCGAGCGACTCTGATACGGTCAGGATTCCGGGAAGGCGAAGCAGCTGACCAAACTCGGGTGTATCATAACGAAACACTTTTCCTTCCCGTACTGTTATCTTGAGATGGGGATCAAAGGCGCTGAATAATCCCTCCACAATGCCACCAAAGCCATTGAAGACCGAGAGAACCGTCACCATGGCCATCGTGGCTATGGCGATACCACATACAGAGATGGCCGAGATCACATTGATGGCATTGTGTGATTTCCGGGAGAAGAGGTAACGACGCGCTATGAAAAGGGGGAGGTTCACACTACCGGGATTAGTCGTTTTTCAGCAATCGGTCGATGTTCTCAATATAGTCGAGGGAATCGTCCAGGTGAAAGGTCAGCTCGGGAATCACCCGTAACTGTTTACCCACCCGTTTGCCCAGTTCGTAACGTACTGATTTGACATTTCCGTTGATATTGGCGATAAGCTCCTCCGAGCGTTCAGAAGGGAAGATGCTCAGGTAGGCATGGGCAATACCCAGATCGGGTGATACCCGTACATTGGTTACCGAGATGAACACCCCCTGCATCTTTTTTGTCTCTTGCAGGAATATCCCACTTAGTTCTTTCTGTATCAACCGATTGATTTTCTGTTGTCTGTTCGATTCCATCCTCTTCTATTTTTTTCTGATCAACGTCAATCCATCGCGGAGTGGCAGGATCACCTTCTCTACGCGGTGGTCATTCACCAGTCGTTCATTAAATTCCATTATCCCCTGTGTCTGTCTCTCAGCCGCTGCTTCCTTTTCGACAACTTTTCCATGCCAGAGTGTATTGTCGGCCAGGAGAAATCCACCTCTCTTCAACTTTGCCAAAGTTGTCTCGTACATCTCCCAATAGTGCCGTTTGTCACCATCCAGAAAAGCCAGATCGAAGAATTCATCCGCAAAGCGGGGAAGCAATTCTGCCGCATCTCCTAAATGGAGAGTGATGCGTTCACCGAAAGGCGAACGACCAAAATTGCGGCGGATAATCTCCTCCAATTCATCGTCAATTTCAATGGTATGCACCTCAGCGCCCTCTTCCAGACCCTCAGCAATGCACAATGCCGAGTAGCCTGTGTAGGTGCCGATCTCCAGTACCCGGAGGGGATTGATCATCCGAACCAGCATCTTCAGGAGTCGCCCCTGCAGATGTCCCGAAACCATAAACCCATGCAACAGCTTCAGGTGCGCTTCACGGTGAATCTCCCGGAGCAGCTCCGGTTCCTCATCGATATGGCGGAGAATATATTCCTCCATGGACGCAGATAGAGACATATGATCCTACAAAAGGTGGTTCCCAGGTTACTGGGTATAATCCGGCAGATTGTACTTCTCTTTCGCCTCCAGGATGCGCCACGCTTCGATGATCTCCAGATAGGTGGTACCACCCACCTCGCCGAAGCTCCCTCCCAGGTAAGCGACACGATCCTTCCGCTCAATCAGCCCCCGCTCCAGTAGTCGCTTGATCGCCTCCACGAAATAGGCTCTGCGGCTCTCTTTGGTGTTGCCATCACCTTTTCCCTGCTGGTACTCTGCCCATATGCCATAGGAGAGGGCCAGTTCACGGGCAAGCCTCTCTGTAGTTGTGATGGCATATATGGTGCTTTTACCACGGAAAGCAGCCAGCACGCGCGCCGTACGTCCGGTATGACTGTCGGTCACTATCGCCTTCACATTCATCCGCAGGGTAGCTTTCACTGCCTGTTTGGCGAGGAACTCCGTTACCTCACGATCGTCGTATTGTACATAGGGCACCCGGATATCGTTCTCCGCTAATTTGGTCTTTTCCGCCTCATAGGCGGTCTTGGCCATGGTGCGTACCGCCTCCACCGGGTATTTTCCGTAAGCGGTCTCGCCACTGAGCATCACCGCATCGGTACGATAGTAGATGGCATTGGCGATATCGGTAATCTCCGCCCGCGTGGGACGCGGATTGTGGATCATGGAATGCAACATCTGTGTAGCCACGATCACCGGTTTCTTGTGGTGTACTGCCTGTCTGATCAGTACCCGCTGAATCCCTGGAATTTTCTCCTGTGGCACCTCAATGCCCAGGTCGCCGCGTGCCACCATGATACCGAAAGCCACGCCCAATATCTCATCCACATTGTCTACCCCTTCCTGATTCTCAATCTTGGCGATGATCTTGATCGGGCTCTTCAGCTCATCCAGGATCTCCTGTACCGCCAGCACATCTTCCTTGCTACGTACGAAGGAGTGCGCGATGAAGTCAACATCATGCTTCACCGCCAAGGCAATGAACTCCCGGTCACGCTCGGTGATGGCCGGGAGACTGATACGCACCCCGGGGATATTGACACTCTTGCGACTTCCCACGATCCCGTCGTTCTGGGCGCTGCAGAGCAGATAACCGGGTGTGACTGCCATCACTTTCAGGTCGATCTCGCCGTCGTCGATCAAGATATCGTCTCCCACCTTCATCTCATCGGTAATATTGGGATAGGATATACAAATGGTCTCTCGGGAAGAGATCCCGGATGGATCCCCCACGATCCTGATCTGATCGCCCGTTTTCAGTTCAATCGGATTATCAGTCACTGTCGTTCGAATCTCGGGGCCTTTTGTATCTACCAGAATACCGATACGGTTGGAGACCTCACGGATATGGTTGATGATTTTCAGAAATCCCTCCTCATCGAGATGGGCTGAATTGAGTCGCACCACATTCATCCCCGCCTCAAAAAGCTGGCGGAGAAAAGGAACGTCGCATCGCTTGTCCGAAATGGTGGCGATGATCTTTGTTTGTTTTAGCATATGTTCTGTTGGATTGTTCAGACTATGTAACGTTTGCATCTACTTTTTGTTTGTCTTCAACAGCGCTTCCAGTGCCAGCCGGTAGGAGTCGAGACCAAAACCGGCAATTACACCCAAGCAGACAGCCGACAACAGGGAGCGATGGCGAAACTCCTCACGTGCATGCACGTTGGAGATGTGCACTTCCACCACCGGTGCCGGCACCGCCTTGATTGCATCCCGTATGGCCACCGAGGTGTGGGTATACCCCCCCGCGTTGAGGATGATGCCGTCGCTGCCGTATCCCGCTTCCTGGATCTTGTTGATCAGCTCCCCCTCCACGTTCGACTGGTAGTAGCTGAGGAGTACTGCCGGATAGGCCTTCTGCAAAGCTTCCTGGTATGCCTCGAAGGATTGGCGGCCATAGGTCTCCGGTTCCCTGGATCCCAACAGGTTGAGGTTGGGACCGTTGATGATTTGAATCGTCATACTGGTAATTTCCTGCAAAGATACAACTATTTCCTGGTGAATATAGCATATGTGGCCGATGGGAATATGTTGTTGAAGACAACAACAGTGACAACAAAAAACCGATGGTGTCAGTATAACCCGACACCACCGGAAGCATTGTGCATGAACGTTATGGTCAGTTCTCTTCTTCTGATGCCGGAATAGCGGCTCCCGCTGACGGTTCACCGTAATGTGCCTCTGCCATACGGAGGTAGGAACGGTATCTCCACTGTGCATTCTCTCGGGCAGCATCAAACAGTTCATCAGCCTGACGCGGGAAGGACTTGATCAGTTGCGTGTAGCGCACCTCTCCCAGCAGGAAGTCGCGGAACCTACTCCAATCGGGTTCCTTGCTGTCAAGCTGGAAGGGGTTCTTACCCTCCTGCTCCAGACGCGGGTCGTAGCGCCACAGGTGCCAGTAACCGCAATCCACGGCTGCCTTCTGTTCCGCCTGTGCAGTACCCATTCCCTTTTTCAGCCCGTGGCTGATACAGGGTGAGTAGGCGATGATAAGGGAAGGCCCATGATAGGATTCCGCCTCTTTCAGCGCCTTGAGGTAGTGAGACTGATTGGCGCCCATGGCTACCTGGGCTACGTAAACATAACCGTAAGTGGCAGCGATCATGCCGAGGTCCTTCTTGCGAATCCGCTTCCCGGCAGCTGCAAACTTGGCTACGGCAGCCAGTGGGGTTGACTTGGAAGACTGTCCTCCTGTATTGGAATAGACTTCGGTGTCGAGCACCAGGATATTGATATCCTGTCCACTTGCCAGTACGTGGTCCAGTCCACCGAAACCGATGTCATAAGCCCATCCGTCACCCCCAAATACCCAGATAGACTTTTTCGAAAGATACTTCTCCATCGAAAGAATTTCCATCGCTATGGGGTGATCGATGCCCGTAAGGGCAGCCATCAACTGAATAGAGGTCTCTTTCGATCCGTCGGCATCCTCTTTCTTCTCCAGCCACTGTCTGAAGAGCTCCTTCTGTACCGAAGTAAAATCGTCAGAAGCAATGCCTTGCTGCATCAGCTCGCTCAGGTGGTTGCGCATGCTGTTGTGTGCAATCACGAAACCATAGCCAAACTCGGCATTGTCCTCAAAGAGCGAGTTGGCCCATGAGGGACCCTTTCCCTCTTCATTCCTGGTATAGGGAGTTGCGGGTGCCGATGCGCCGTAAATGGAAGAGCATCCGGTTGCGTTGGCGATCATCATCCGGTCGCCATAAAGCTGGGTGATCAACTTGATATAGGGTGTTTCACCGCATCCGGAACAAGCACCCGAGAACTCGAAGAGTGGCGTGGCGAATTGGGAGTTTTTCACGTTCATCTTCACATCAAGCAGGGATGCCTTGCTGGCCACATGCTTCACCATATAGTCCCAGTTCTGTTGGTTGCCGTACTGCGTAGCTATCGGCACCATCTCAAGCGCTTTTTCTCCCTTCTTGCCGGGACAGACATCCACACAATTGCCGCAACCAAGACAGTCGAGCACGTCGACCTGGATGCGAAACGCCATGCCAGCCAGCTGCTTTCCCTGCGCTTTGAGCAGCTCAACACCCTCTCCGAGACCTTGTTGTTCCTGTTCATCGAGCACGAAAGGACGGATGGTAGCGTGGGGGCATACATACGCACACTGGTTGCACTGGATACAGGTATCAGGATTCCAGACCGGAACGCTGACAGCCACACCACGCTTCTCGTACGCAGTAGTACCCTGTTCCCAGGTGCCATCCTCACGACCGGTGAAGGCCGATACCGGCAGGTCATAGCCCCGCTGTGCATTCACAGGCCGCACAACCTTGTGGATGAAGGCGGGTGCATCATCGGTTGTCTCCTCAAAAACACCCAATTGCGCCCACTCCTGCGGGACCTCGACCTCCTCCACCTCACCACCACGATCTACGGCAGCAAAGTTCATTTTCACCACCTCTTCCCCTTTCTTTCCGTACGATTTCACGATGAATTTCTTCATCTGTTCCACCGCCTGATCGTAGGGAATGACGTTGGATATTTTGAAAAATGCCGACTGCAGAATGGTGTTGGTACGGTTACCCAGACCAATCTCATCGGCGATCGCAGTAGCGTTGATGATAAAGAGCCGGATATTGTGATTCGCAAAATAGCGTTTCACATGATCGGGCAGGTGGCTTGCCACCTCCTCTTTCGGCCACAACGAGTTCAGCAGGAAGGTACCATTTCTCTTCAGGCCCTTGGTCACATCATAAAGATGCAGGTAAGCCGGCACATGACACGCCACAAAATTGGGCGTATTCACCAGGTAAGTGGAACGGATGGGATTGTCGCCAAAACGCAGGTGCGAGCAGGTGAACCCGCCTGACTTCTTGGAATCGTAGGCGAAGTAAGCCTGCACATACTTGTCGGTGTTGTCTCCTATAATCTTAATCGAATTCTTGTTGGCACCCACTGTACCGTCTGATCCCAGCCCGTAGAATTTGGCTTCGTAGGTTGTCTCATCCATTGATACCTCCTCTTTCGGGGGAAGTGACTTGAAAGTGACATCGTCCACAATGCCGATGGTGAAATCATTCTTCGGCATGTTCATGGAGAGGTTCTCAAAAACCGAAAGGATCTGTGAGGGGGAGGTGTCCTTCGATGAAAGACCGTAGATACCCCCCACCACCTCGGGTGCATTCTCCTGGCCAAAGTAACAATCCTTCACATCCAGGTAGAGGGGCTGACCAGTGGCGCCCGGTTCCTTGGTTCGGTCGAGCACGGCAATCCGCTTCGCCGTAACAGGCACTGCCGACAGGAAGGCCGCAGCCTTGAAAGGACGGTAGAGATGCACGGCAACCACACCCACCTTCTCACCTTTGGCAGTAAGATGATCCACCACTTCGCGGATGGTCTCGGTAACTGATCCCATGGCAATCACCACCCGCTCTGCTTCCGGATCACCATAGTAGTCAAACAACCCATACTTGCGACCGGTAACGGCTGCCAGTTTCTCCAGGTACTTCTCCACCACGTCCGGCACACTGGCATAGAACGGGTTGGATGCCTCACGCGCCTGGAAGTAGATATCGTCGTTCTGGGCGGTACCCCGGGCAACTGGTGCATCCGGAGAGAGCGCCCTGTCGCGGAATCCTTTCAGCGCCTCCTGGTTGATCAGGGGTGCCAGGTCATCGTTCGTCAGCGCTTCAATCTTCTGGATCTCGTGTGAAGTGCGGAATCCGTCGAAGAAGTGAAGGAAGGGAACACGACTCTCAATAGCTGCCAGATGGGCAACCGCTGCCAGATCCATCACCTCCTGCACCGAACCGGTAGCGAAGAGGGCGAAGCCGGTGGGACGGGCGGCCATCACATCCTGATGGTCCCCAAAGATGGATAAGGCATGCGAAGCCAATGCTCTTGCCGAAACATGGAAGACACCGGGCAACAGCTCCCCGGCCATCTTGTACATGTTGGGCAACATCAGCAGCAACCCCTGAGAAGCGGTAAAGGTGGAAGTGAGGGCACCGGCCTGCAACGATCCGTGCATGGCTCCGGCAGCTCCCGCTTCCGATTGCATCTCCTGCACCAGGACAGGCTGCCCGAAGATGTTTTTCCTCCCGGCAGCTGACCACTCATCCACATACTCCGCCATGGTGGAGGAGGGTGTGATCGGGTAGATGGCAGCCACTTCGCTGAACATATAGGCGATATGCGCAGCGGCCTGATTCCCGTCGCAGGTCAAATAATTTTTCTGTTTTGCCATAATGATATGTTTACTAAAAAAATGTAATTTTAGTTAATAAAGTGCTAAATTAAGGGGCTTCGGACTACGAAATTACGATAAAAAAGCGGAAACAACAAATGATGCCTCTATTTTGTTCATTCCCCCCACCCGTCATCCCAGACAAAATATAAAATATATTAATTTTTGATCTTTACCCTAAAAGCTCTGTTATATTGATATGTCAATGCAATCCCGTTCATTCAGACACCTGTTAAACCTCAAAGAGGAAATCATATGAAGATTATCATTATCGCCAACAGACTTCCGGTAAAAATTGAGCGAACCGACGAAGGTTTCACCATTGAGCGCAGCGAAGGCGGACTGGCTACCGGCCTTGGCTCACTGGAAACCGAGGCGGAAAAGTACTGGGTGGGCTGGCCCGGTATCCATACCGACAATGAAGCGGAGAAACAACAGATCACCGAAAAGCTTCACCAGCTGAATTTTCATCCGGTTTTCCTCAGTGACGACCAGATCAGTAACTATTATGAGGGGTACAGCAACAGTACCATCTGGCCTCTCTGCCACTACTTTTTTTCCTATATCGAGTATAAGGCAGACTACTGGACAACATATCGGGAGGTGAATGCCCTCTTCTGCCAGGAGACAATTCCAATGATTGAAAACGATGATATCATCTGGGTGCAGGACTACCAGCTGATGCTGCTACCGGGAATGATCCGCGATCGAAAACCTGCTTCCAGCATCGGTTATTTCCACCACATCCCCTTTCCTTCTTATGAGCTCTTCAGGGTTCTGCCCGAAAGAGTGGAGGTACTCGAAGGATTGTTGGGTGCGGACCTGATCGGCTTTCATACACATGACTATATGCGTCACTTCATCAGTGCCATTTATCGTGTACTCGATCTGAACTGCAACCTCGACGAGATCACCCTCAAGGATCGGATTGTCCATGTGGATGCCTTCCCCATGGGCATCAACTACGAGCTATATCACCAGGCACCCCTGTTACCCGAGGTACGGGAGAAATCAACCATGCTCAGGGAGAAGCTGGCCGACAAGAAGGTGATCCTTTCGGTCGACCGCCTCGACTACAGCAAGGGAATCCTGCACCGTCTCGACGGATTTGCCCAGTTTCTGGAGAATCACCCCGAATATCATGAGAAAGTGTCACTTGCCATGATCGTGGTCCCCTCACGCGACAACGTGGAGATGTATGCAGAGCTGAAAGCAAAGATCGACCGGTTCATCGGCGAGATCAACGGCAGGTATGCCAGACTGGGCTGGAGCCCCATCTTATACTTCTACCGCAGCTTTTCCTTCGAGGAGCTGATCGCCATGTACGATATTGCCGACATCGCACTGGTCACACCGCTGCGCGATGGGATGAACCTGGTGGCCAAGGAGTATCTGGCTGCCAAGGGAGATCACACCGGGGTACTCATACTCAGCGAGATGGCCGGAGCAGCCATTGAGCTGCAGGATGCACTGATCATCAATCCCAACGACAATGATGAGATTGAGAAAGCGATTATGCAGGCTCTCACCATGCCGGAGGAGGAAAAGCGGGAACGAATGGGCCGAATGCAAAAACAGATTGCCGCCCGCACCGTGAAGCGTTGGGCGAATGACTTTGTGAAGGAGTTACAAAGCATCAAGGAACAGAACAGGGAGATCCTGCAAAAAGTAGTAGGCAAAAGGCAGCTCACACAGATCAAGAGTGCATATGATGAAGCTGTATCCCGGCTGATCCTGCTCGACTACGACGGCACTCTCTCCCCTTTTGTCAAGAAGCCGGAAGATGCCGTCCCTTCGGAGCAGCTACTGGAGCTGCTCCGAAGGTTGAGCGGCGACAAGCGCAACAAGGTGGTAATCAACAGTGGGCGCAACCATCAGATGCTGGACAAATGGTTCAAGGGGCTGTCGCTCGATTTTGCCGCTGAGCATGGAATTTTCTACAAGGATGATGGGATATGGCACCGGAACATCATGGAGGAGATCAGTTGGGATGAGGAGATCCTGGAGATCATACAACACACCATTGAAAAAACCCCACGCTCACACCTTGAACAGAAAGATGCTGCTTTGGTATGGCACTACCGCAACGTGGATATCTGGCTGGCAGAACTGCGGGCACAACAGCTGATCAACGCGCTGATCAGTCCCTGCGCACGGCTCAACCTGCAGATCGTACCGGGCAACAAGATTGTGGAGATCAAGCCTCCTGATTACAACAAGGGCAGCGAAGTAATCCGCCGACTGGAAAAGGATACCTACGACTTTGTACTGGCGATCGGCGATGACACCACCGACGAGGACATGTTCCGTGCCCTGCCCCCCGACGGCATCAGCATCAAAGTGGGGAATTTCTCGCCCGCAGCGAAGTACCGTATTCCCCTACAATCGTCGGTTATCCCGTTTTTGTCAAAACTGATTCAATAAAAAAGAGTTATGGATTTCCTGAATGAGCTTCTTTCAACGGGGAGCTCACTCCGTTACCCCCTCATTTCCTTGTTGTTCCTGGCGCTGTTTGGCATGCTCACGCTTATCTACCGGCAAATCATCAAGCGCTGGCGCAAGCGAACAGGGAAAAGCAAAAGCCTCGTGGACGACTTCATCGTGCGGCTCTTCACCCTTCCGGGCATCTGGCTAATCTTCGCCCTGCTGCTCAATCTCTTCAGCGGACTGCTCAGCGAAGAGGAGCAGGTCTACAACGTGCTGCGCAAGATCAGCCAGATCATGTTGATCCTCATCGTCGGCTGGATACTGGTACAGGTGGTCAGGGCACTTTTTCACCACTGGCAGAAGAAGTTCGACATCGAGAACCCCAACAACCTGGAAGCGCGCAAACGACTCACACAGATGAACATGATCGAACGGATCATGGTGGTCACCATCATCTTCCTCTTCATCGCCATTGCCTTGATGACCATCGAGCAGGTGAGACAGCTCGGCATGAGCCTGCTGGCATCGGCCGGTGTGGCCGGTATCATCATCGGCTTCGCCGCCCAGCGCAGCTTCGGTCAGATCTTCTCTGGCATTCAGATTGCCTTCACGCAGCCCGTCAGGCTGGATGACGTGGTGGTGATCGAGGGGGAGTGGGGTCGCGTGGAAGAGATACACATCACCTACGCCGTGGTGAGGATATGGGATGAGCGGAGGCTGATCGTACCGATCGATTACTTCCTCAACAACCCGATACAGAACTGGACGCGCCGCACCTCACAGATACTGGGCAGCGCAATGCTCTATGTCTCATACGACCTGCCGGTGGAGCCGCTGCGTGAGGAGCTGGCCCGCATCGTGAAGGATGATCCCAACTGGGATGGCAGGGTGCAGAACATACAGGTGACCGACAGCAAGGAGTGGTTCAAGGAGCTGCGGGTGCTGGTGAGCAGTGCCGACTCCTCCCAAAACTGGGACCTGCGGGTGGCCGTGCGTGAGAAAATGATCGATTTCATCAACACCCACTACCCCGGCTCCTTTGCAAAGATAACCGCCTGCACACCCTCATCTGCCCCTCCGGCAATCCGGTAGGCTTCTGAACAGCGTGCCCCCTCTCACCCTGTTTAAGGACGTATAAACTTGGAGAGCTCCTTCTCCTCAGAGAAGAGTACTGCCGTGTTGATAAAGGCCAGGTGCGAGTAGGCCTGCGGGAAGTTGCCCAACTGTCGCTTGGTATGGAAGTCGAGATCCTCGCTGTAGAGTCCCACGTGATTGGAGTAGGAGATCATCTTCTCAAAAATCTCCCGGGCCTCCTCCCGCTCACCGATCATGAAAAGCGCCTCGATCAGCCAGAAGGTGCAGATGGTAAAGGAGGAGGTGGGTATACCAAAGTCATCTTCGGCTTTGTAGCGGTACATCAGCCCCTCGTGGTAAAGATTCTCTCTGATCGCTTTCACCGTCTTCACATAGCGCTCATCATCCGGTGCAATGAAATCATAAAACTGCATCAGCAACAGCGATGAGTCGTAATCCCTGTTCCCATAAGCCTGTGTGAAGCATTGCAGCTCCTCATTCCAACCCTTCTCATGCACCTCCGAGCGGATCGCATCTGCCTCTTCACGCCACTTTCTCGCATAGCTGTCCTTGTGGAGCAGCTCAGCAATCAGCGATGCCCGGTCGAACGCTACCCAGCTCATCACTTTGGAGAAGACAAAATGCATCTCGCGCGTGCGGAACTCCCAGATACTGCGGTCCGGCTTATGCCAGGCAGCTTCCACCGAACGTACCATATTCCTGATGATCTCCCAGATCTCCTCCACCTCGTCGAGCGTGCCGGGGAAGTAGAGGTAGTATTTGTAGATTACATCCATCAGGTAGCCGATGGAGTCATTCTGCACCTGGTGATAAGCCGCATTGCCAATTCGCACCGGCCGTGAGTTCTCGTAACCGGAAAGGTGGTCGAGTGTCTCTTCTGTCAGTGTCTGCTCCCCGCGGATACCATACATGATCTGTATCGGCTCATCGCGCGACGACTTCAGAATCTTCTTCACGAAACTGATGAAGCGCTCTGCCGCGGTACGCTGCTTCATAAAGAGCAATGTGTCGATCGACATGGAGGCATCCCTCAGCCAGCAGAAACGATAATCCCAGTTGCGGGTCTCACCGATACTCTCGGGGAGACTGGTGGTGGCTGCCGCCAACATCGCCCCTGAACTCTGATAGGAGAGCAGTTTGAGCACCAGCAGGCTCCGCTTGATCATGTCGTTATACTGAAGGTAGTCGCGTGAGCGGTTCACGTAGTTGAGCCAGTATACCTTCGTCCGTTCGTAGTCGAGCAGGATACGGTTGATATCGACCGTCACCAGCTTCTGATTGTAAGAGAGCAGAAAAAAGTGATGATCCTCCAGCACCATCTCCTCACTGTTGAGCACCTTCTCAAAATCCAGACTGGAGTATAGATAGACCTTGTCCTCGGAGTCCTCTTCCGAATGTGTCTTGATATATTGATTGCCTATCTCGTGCCGCACCTTCTCACGCGCATAATTGATTTGCGGATCATAGACCACCCGCACCGTCGGCTGTCCCTTGATCACACGGATGTAGCGGTGTATCTCCGGTGGCATGTAATAGCGATTGGCTTCCGTCTGGTAACGAGGCATATAGTCAAAGACAATAAAACCATGGCCGGGTGACTCAAAACGGGTAAGCAGTATGTTGGTATGACCGTGATATTGCTGTGTGATGGTGTAATCATCCGTCACTTCGAAGTGAAAGCTACCCCCCTTTTCCCTGTCAAGCAGTGCAGCGAAGATGGAGGGTGAGTCGAAGTCGGGCAGGCAGAACCAGTCAATGCTTCCCGTTTTGGATACCAGTGCCGCTGTACGGCAGTTGCCAATGATTCCGAAGTCAAGATTTTGCATAAATGAACACTTTTTGATGCCTGCAGGCCACTACGAAAGCAGCTACAGCGATAAACTCAGCTGGGAACAGGAAGCCAGATGATCAGCTTCAGGCGAAACAAAGATAGAAAAATGGACGCAAAAATGAAAAGAATTACCCCTTTACCGTCAGCTCCCCGCGAAGTGAGTACTGCATCAACTGCTTCACCTCTTCCGGGGTGCAACCTTTGCCAAAAAGTGCCATCAGCTTACCCAATGCCGCCTCAGTGGTGATATCATGGCCGCTGATCACCCCTATCTTCTCCAGTCGTTGCCCGTTTTCGTAACGATGCATCATCACTGATCCATACAAACACTGGGTTACGTTTACCACCACGACCCTGCGCTCTACTGCGTCGCGGACCAACTCCATAAACCAGGGGTTGATGGGGGAATTGCCGGTACCATACGTTTCCAGCACCACTCCCCGCACTCCGGGTATGGTCAGATGTGCCCGCACCACCTCCCGGCTGATACCGGGGAACAGTTTCAACACCACCATATTCCGGTCCAGTTCATAATTGAAACGAACAGGTAGCTCCGTTTCAGGCTGAAGGATGGAGGAGTTGTTGTAGCGAATATCCAGTCCGGCCTCTGCGAGACAGGGGTAATTGGGACTTCTGAAAGCACTGAAGTGATCGGCATTCACCTTGGTGGTACGATTGCCCCGCATCAGCAGTTTCTGCATATAGATACAGAGCTCCGGCACAACAGCCCCCCCCTTCTCATCCTTATCTGCGGCTATCTCCAACGCCGTAATCAGGTTCTCTTTCCCGTCAGTACGCAACTTACCGATGGGTAGCTGTGAGCCGGTGAGGATTACCGGCTTGGTCAGATTCTCCAGCATAAAACTCAGTACCGATGCCGTATAAGCCATGGTGTCGGTACCATGGAGAATCACGAAACCATCGTACCGTTCATAGTTCACTTCAATCACATTCACCATATGGCGCCAGATGGCGATGGAGACATCCGATGAGTCGAAGGGAGGATCGAACAGATAAGTCTCCACGTTGAAGTTGAGCCGCTTGATTTCCGGCATGTTGGAGCGTAGATGACTGAAGTTGAATGGCTCCAGGGCACCGCTCTCCGGATTTTCCACCATCCCGATGGTACCACCGGTATATATCAGCAATACGTTTGCATTCGTGTCGATCATAACAGGAGAATTTGCCACAAATGTAACAATTTGTAGTAAATCAGATTTCTTTTTGACATACTTTATCATCATTCCGGACAGCTGTCAAGGATTATGGTGACCATCCGTTTCATGGTGATCGAACCAAAGCGGTGACAAATTGTTTAACGGAATAGGAAAACAACTACATACAAAACAAAATGATATGGCAACACATACCACTCAGACAATTTGGAGAGAGAACAATATTTTTGATACCGAGATTGACGGGCACACCATCACCATCGACCTGGGAAAAGAGCAGGGGGGGGATGATGCCGGTCCGCGACCGAAGAAGTTGCTGTTGATCTCGGCCGCCGGATGCTCAGGTCTCGACATCGTGGAGATCGCACGCAAGATGCGCATCGGGCTGAAGAAGTTTGACATCCGCATCGATGCGGAGCTGACCGAAGAACATCCCAAACAGTACACCTCCCTGAAAGTGGTGTATAGCTTTGAGGGCGACAATCTCCCGAAAGAGAAGCTGGAACGGGCCTGTAAACTTTCGTTCGAGAATTTCTGCGGGGTACTGGCGATGTACAAAAAAGCGGTACCGGTGAGCTACGAGGTGGTGGTGAAGGGGGGTTGAACAATTTGGTGCAATTAGGGAAATTTTTCTGTAAAAAAAGCTATCTTTGCAGCCAGGTTTATCAATCGGAGAGAATCCTATCATCAACAAAATAAACAGAGAACTATGCAAACAATGGACTCATTCAATTTTGCCGGTAAAAAGGCATTCGTTCGGGTGGATTTCAACGTGCCACTCGACGAAAACTTCCACATCACGGACGACACCCGCATCCGGGCGGCCGTACCCACGCTGAAGAAAATCCTGAGAGATGGCGGCAGCGTGATCATCGGATCACACCTGGGACGTCCAAAGGGGGCAACCGACAAGTTCTCCCTTCGCCACATCCTGCCCCGTGTTTCGGAGCTACTGGGAGTAGATGTGCAGTTCGCCGGCGATTGCATCGGCTCCGAGACAGAAGCCAAGGCTGCAGCACTGCGCCCGGGTGAAGCACTGTTGCTGGAAAATCTCCGCTTCTATGCCGAGGAGGAAGGGAAACCGCGCGGTCTGGCCGAAAATGCTACGGAAGAGGAGACCGCTTCGGCGAAGAAGGCGGTGAAGGAGACACAGAAGGAGTTTACCAAAAAACTGGCCTCTTATGCCGACGTTTATGTCAACGATGCCTTCGGCACGGCACACCGCGCCCACGCCTCAACAGCGCTGATCGCTGATCATTTCGATGCAGAGCACAAATTGTTCGGCTACCTCCTGCAAAACGAGATCACTGCCGTTGAGAAGGTGATGAAGGATACCGAGCGTCCCTTTACCGCCATCATGGGAGGCTCGAAGGTATCATCCAAGATCGAGATCATCCGCAACCTGCTCGACAAGGTAGACAATCTGATTCTGGCAGGCGGCATGACCTATACTTTTGCCAAGGCTTTTGGGGGCAACATTGGCGACTCTATCGTGGAGAACGACAAGCTTGATCTGGCTCGCGAGCTGGTGGAGATGGCGAAAGAAAAGGGTGTGAACCTGGTGCTGGCCACCGACGCCAAGATCGCCGACAGCTTCAGCAACGATGCCAAGACCAACTTCGCTTCGGTGAAAGAGATCCCCAACGGCTGGGAAGGGCTCGATATCGGCCCCGAGTCGGAAAAGCTGTTCACCGAGGTGATCAGGAACTCAAAGACCATCCTCTGGAACGGACCGGTGGGTGTGTTCGAGTTCGATAATTTCGACAGGGGATCACGCGCTGTTTCCGACGCGATCGTGGAAGCCACCAGGAAAGGTGCCTTCTCGCTCGTGGGAGGAGGCGACTCGGTAGCCTGCGTCAACAAGTTCGGCCATGCCGACCAGGTATCTTACGTATCCACCGGCGGGGGTGCCCTGCTGGAGATGATCGAGGGGAAAGTGCTTCCCGGCATCAAGGCGATCCGCGGATATTAAGCGTTTGGCGTATACCGCTATCAAATTTCACATTGAGGGGAGAGGCATTCAACTGCTTCACCCCTATTTTTTGGCCTGTTGGTCAACTCAATAATTCCTCCAGCTCTTTCACAGTGAGTTGCGATTCAATCAGTCCGTCGGCCAATGCCTGTTTTTTCTCCTGCAGATGACGGATCTTCGCTGCAATGGTATCGCGCGTGAAGAACCGGTATAACGTGACCGGTTTGTGCTGGCCAACAGAGGTAAACGGGTAAGTGTCCCCCAACAGGGTTGCCGAAAGTGTTCTCCGCTCCCCCTGAATTCCTTCCAGGAAGGAAAATGCGGGTTCTCTTCCTATTCATTTTTTTTTTTTGTAATTTTGGCCTCAATTTCAAACAGAAGCAGTAGTATTGATCCAGATTCTTGGTTGAATTGAACGTTGATTCCATCCAAATCAATCTCATGCAATCTGCAACAATCTATTACAATCTGACTCAATCTTTCGACAATGAACATTTCGTATAACTGGCTCAGGGAATATCTGCAATTTGAACTGACACCTCAGGAAACAGCCGACAGGCTCACCTCCATCGGCCTGGAAACAGGCAGTGTGGAAGAGATCCAAACCATCCGGGGCGGTCTGGAGGGACTGGTGATCGGAGAGGTGCTCACCTGCACCGATCACCCCAACTCGGACCACCTGCACCTTACCAGCGTGAACATCGGCAACGGCGGCGAGCCGCTAAAAATTGTCTGCGGGGCACCCAACGTGGCTGTCGGGCAGAAGGTGGTGGTTGCCACGGTGGGTACAAAGCTCTGGCTTGACCAAGAAGAAATTACCATCAAGCGTTCCAAAATACGGGGTGAAGAATCATTCGGGATGATCTGTGCCGAGGATGAGATCGGCATCGGTACCTCGCACGACGGCATCATCGTCTTACCCGCAGATGCAGTGGTCGGCACCCCCGCCAAAGAATACTACCATGTAAAAAGTGACTGGGTGCTGGAGGTGGATATCACCCCCAACAGGGTGGATGCGGCCTCGCACTATGGGGTGGCGCGCGACCTGGCAGCCAGCCTGATGCAGGCGGGCATCCCCTGCCAGTTGCAGAAGCCATCGGTCGATGCGTTTGCTGTCGACAGGCGGGAAGGTGGCATCGAGGTAATCGTGGAGGATCTGGCGGCCTGTCCCCGCTATTCCGCTCTTACCATCCGCGGTGTCACCGTGCAGGAGAGTCCCGAATGGCTGAAGAACCGGCTCCAGGTAATCGGCCTGCGCCCCATCAACAACATCGTGGACATCACCAACTATGTGCTGCATGAGACAGGACACCCACTGCATGCGTTTGATGCGGCCCACATCAAAGGAAACGAGGTGGTGGTACGCACCCTGCCCGAGAAGACGAAATTTGTGACACTCGACGAACAGGAGCGCGAACTGAACGAACGCGACCTGATGATCTGCAACAGCGAAGAGGGAATGTGCATCGCCGGTATCTTCGGCGGACTTCACTCCGGTGTCACCATGGAGACCCGCGACATCTTCCTTGAGTCGGCCTACTTCCACCCCACCCGGGTACGGAAAACCGCCCGTCGCCACGGCCTCAACACCGACTCCTCCTTCCGCTTCGAAAGGGGAGCCGACCCCAACAACACGCTTTACGTACTGAAGCGGGCCGCAATGCTGGTGAAGGAGCTGGCAGGGGGCACCATCGAAGGAGAGATACGGGATATCTATCCCACCCCGATTGAGAAAGCCCGGGTAACCCTTACCTATAAAAAAATTCACTCGCTAATCGGGAAAGAGATACCTGCAGCAACGGTGAAAAGCATCCTCCACAGCCTGGAGACTGAGATTGAGAAGGAAAGCGACGAGGAGTTGACACTGCGCATCCCCACCTACCGCGTGGATGTGACCCGCGACGTGGATGTGATCGAGGAGATCCTCCGCATCTACGGCTACAACAATGTGGAGTTCAGCCACTCGCTGAAAGGGAATCTCTCCTATCAGACTCCTACAGATAAGAAGTACAAGCTACAGACACTGATCTCCGAACAGCTCTCCGCCGCCGGTTTCAGCGAGATAATCAACAACTCTCTCACGAAGAGGAGCTACTATGAATCGATTACCTCATACCCCGCCACACAGTGTGTCTCGCTGGTTAACCCGTTGAGCGGCGACCTGAGCGTGATGCGGCAGACACTGCTGTTCGGGGGACTGGAGAGTATCGCCTACAACCGCAACCGCAGGAACCACGACCTCCGCTTCTATGAGTTTGGCAACTGTTACCACTACGATGCGGAGAAGCAGCAAGGGGAACAGATCCTGGCGCCCTACTCCGAAGAGACGATGATGGGGCTGTGGCTATGCGGCAAACGTACCCGCAAGAACTGGGCGGCCGCCGAGGAGCAGACAAGTGTTTACGAGTTGAAGGCCCACCTGGAAAACATCCTCAGGAGGCTGGGTCTCCAAGGTAACGACATCCGACACGAGGAACTGCAGAACGAACTCTATAGCACGGCATTGTCCCTGCGTACGCGCAAGGAGCTGATCGGCAGCTTCGGCATCATCGACCCACGGCTCTGCAAACAGTTCGACATCGACACCGCGGTATACTATGCTGAGGTGAGCTGGGACAAACTGATGCAGGAGAGCGGTAGGCAGACGGTACGCTTCTCGGAGATCTCCCGCTTCCCGGCTGTAAGCAGGGACCTGGCACTGCTAATCGACAAGAACATCACCTTCGCACAAATCGAACGGATTGCACGAAGCGCAGAGAAGAGGTTGCTCAAGCAAGTGACCCTCTTCGATGTGTATGAGGGAAAGAACCTGCCGGAGGGTAAAAAGTCCTATGCGGTCAACTTCCTGCTGCAAGATGAAGAAAAGACACTGAACGACAAACAGATAGATGGCGCAATGTCGCGTATACGGCAGAACCTGGAACGGGAGTTGGGTGCAGAGCTGAGATGATGAGTTGATTAGCTGATGTGTAGATGTGGAGATGTGAAGATGTGAGAAAACAAAAAACAAAACAGACCCGTTGCGCCTTGCAGAAAGACCAGGGAAAAGATTCATAACAATATGGGAAGAGCATTTGAATACAGGAAAGCGACCAAGCTGAAACGCTGGGGCAACATGGCCCGCGTCTTCACCAAACTGGGGAAACAGATCACCATCGCCGTACGCGAGGGGGGACCGGAACCCGACACCAACCCGCGCCTGCGCGTGCTGATGCAGCAGGCCAAGAAGGAAAACATGCCGAAGGAAAATGTGGAACGGGCCATCAAGAAGGCAACCGACAAGGATGTCTCCGACTACAAGGAGATGGTCTACGAAGGGTATGGACCTTTCGGCATCGCCATCGTGGTGGAGACCGCCACCGACAACCCTACCCGCACCGTGGCCAACGTACGCAGCTACTTCAACAAGCATGGCGGTTCGCTCGGTACCTCGGGCAGCCTCGAGTTCCTCTTCGACCACAAGTGTGTCTTCAGGATCGCCGAGAAAGAGGGTGTCTCCATCGAAGAGCTGGAGCTGGAGCTGATCGACTATGGCGTGGACGAGCTGGAGGTGGACGAAGGAGAGATTCTGCTCTACGGCGAATTCAAGTCCTATACCTCGAGGAGAACGGCTTCGAGATCCATTCCGCCGAGTTCGAACGGATCCCGCACGACACCAAGGAGCTGGACGAGGAGCAACGCACCCAGATCGAGAAGTTGCTCGACAAATTCGAGGAGGACGAAGATGTGCAGAATGTGTTTCACAACATGGCCTAAACAGCTCGATCCGTTTCCCGCCATGTGAAACGGGCCAAAAAATGAGTAAGCGAGGGATGCAACATCCCCCGCTTTTTTTATCGCCCATGGTGTGATCCCCTCTCCTGTTAATGACTGAGATCCTGCCTGGAAGGGTAATGTTAACCTTGAAAACCGTAGAAAAAATACCGGAATAGAGATGAAGCCAAATGGATCAAAAGTCTCATTTCGTTCGGTACACGTTCTAATCTCGTTCTAATATGGTTCTAAACTCGTTCTACTATATTCGAAGCAGTAAAGAGTCAGATCAGACCCAGTTCAATGTTTTACCCAACCGATTCCCCCACAGAATATTGATATGCCTTCGCATTCACTGAGACCATCATAAAAATATCAGACGAAACTTGAGTGGGTTCTTATCACAGGGCAATCTGCAAAATAATAAAGGCTTCCCAATACAAAGGTATTGCAGAAGCCTGTAGATGTGCGCATAGCGGAATCGAACCGCTATTCATTGCCTGAGAAACAATTTTCCTAACCGTTAGAAGAATGCGCCCTTTAGAATGATGATGCAAAGTTATGGAAAAAAATATAACAGTGATTCTTTCCGGGATATTTTTTTATCACTTTTTTACCGGTGGATACGGTAGTAGGCATCCAGTGCTTCCCGTGCAGCCGTGAAGGAGCTCTTGCGGTCCTGCAGCACCTCACTTTCAAGCCGTGTCAGCAGGTGAGCAATCTCCGGGTCGCGGTAGAAGCCGCTGCGCAGCTGCTCGTTGATGCTTTCAAACATCCAGTACTTCGCCTGTTCCTTCCGTTTGCGGTCAAAATAACCGTTCTTTTTCACAAAGTCGATATAGCGGTGGATCATCTCCCAGACCTCGGCGATGCCGATCTTATAATAGCCCGAATAGGTCAGCACCTCAGGTGACCAGCCCGACTCCGGCAGAGGGAAAAGATGAAGGGCGTTGCGCAACTGCCGCCGGGCCATGTTTGCCTTGTCGAGGTTGTCGCCATCCGCCTTGTTGATCACGATGCCGTCGGCCATCTCCATGATACCCCGTTTGATGCCCTGCAGTTCGTCGCCGGTGCCGGCCAGCTGGATCAGCAGGAAGAAATCGACCATCGAGTGGACCGCCGTCTCCGACTGCCCCACCCCTACCGTTTCCACGAAGAGGTAATCAAAGCCCGCCGCTTCACAGAGCACGATGATCTCGCGTGTTTTGCGTGCCACGCCACCCAGTGATCCCGCCGACGGGGAAGGACGGATAAAAGCATTCTGCGCCATGGAGAGCTTCTCCATCCGTGTCTTGTCGCCCAGGATGCTCCCCTTGGAGCGCTCGCTGGAGGGGTCGATAGCCAGTACCGCCAGTTTGTGCCCTTTCTCCAGCAGGTGCATGCCGAACGCGTCGATGGAGGTGCTTTTTCCGGCACCCGGAACACCGGTGATTCCCACTCTGACAGAGCTACCCGAGTATGGCAGGCACTGTTCGATAATAGCCTGCGCCCTCTCCTGATGATCCGGAAGAGAGCTTTCCACCAGGGTCACCGCCTGACTGAGAATCACCCGGTCTCCGGAGAGGATCCCATTCACATACTCATCCGCAGGACGCAACATCTGCCTGCTCCGTTTCTTGCGATAGGGATTCACGCTGGGTGGCTGTGTGATACCTTTGTTCACTTTCAGGCCGTTGTATTTGGGGTCGTTCTCGGGATGTTCCATCGTTGCTCAAAGTAAAAAAACCGAATGGAAGCTCCTGCAAAGATACTTTATTCGGTCTGCATTCGCAATCCTGCGGGGGAGTCTATTTCTTCGGGATCACATTCCCTTTGATTCTGAGCACATAGACAGTATCCGGCACATTTGTATAGACGGTGATCGTCTTGTTAAAGGTTCCGGGACGAGCTATCGTGGAATATTTGGCAGAGATGGTTCCTTTCTTTCCGGGCAGGATCGGTTCACGGGTATAACCGGGCGTGGTGCATCCACACGAGGCTGAGACGCGTTGAATGATCAGCGGGCTCTTACCGGTGTTTGTAAACGCAAACTGGGTGGTGACCGCACCCATCTCCTCTTTGATGGTCCCGAAGTCATGCTCTGTTTTCACAAACTCAACTGCCGGCTTCTGCTGAGAGAAGGCCATCAGGCTGCAGATGATTGCGGAGAGAATCAATAGGCTTGCTCGTTTCATATCATGTTCCATTAATCGTTTTCTATCGTTCCAATTCTTCTCGTTGCTACAAAAGTAACAATTTTGTGAACCAGCTGTTTACTCTTTAACAATAATTCGCATACCATCGGCATGGGATCTGAATTCGGGAGCGTAGAGGCATTGCACAGTGGCGGTACCACCTGAGTAGCTGCCGGAGCGGGTCACATAAAGGGAATATTCAAACACCCGGGTACCGCCCGGTAGCAGTTCGAAGAAGAAAGAGGTGGAGGCATCTTTCGTGGCCTGGTAATAAGGCACTCCGTTTTGCCATGCCATCCCGGAGAGTTGCGTAACCGGTTCGAAGCAGGCGGCACGCATCTCCTTCAGCTGCACGAACTCCAGGTCACGGTCGTTGCGAAGAGTAAGCCGCACCACCACCTTGTCGCCCACCTGTAAAGATCGTTCTTCGGTAAGTGGCACCAGAACCCTTCCCGATGCATGGGTCTGCTCCAGGAACAGCTCCTTTTCCACATCGAGTGATCCATCGGTTTTGACCACCTTGTCCATCTCCTCAAAATATTGGCGGTAGAGGGCTCCCCAGGCGGGACCAGATCCCTTGTGCCGAACGGTAACCTTCCCCATTCGGGGAGTTACTTCGGAGCGACTCCAAGAGGTTTTGAAATAGCCTGTTCCCGTCGCCCTGTTGGCCGTCTCCACCAGCTTGTCACCCACGGTGACGGTGGTCTCCCCTGTGGCGGTAAACCAGTCGCTGCCGCTGCTCAGCAGCGCATAGACCGCATCGGTCGTGGCATGGGTAGTCTCCCACAGCTGGGTCTGCTTCTGCTTCAGCAGCCACCGTTTCATCTGGTCGGCCTCATCCGTGGAGGCACCTCCCACACGAAAGGCATCCATGATAAAGGTATGCACCGAGATAGCGGACTGCGACATAAAGACCTGCGCCCTGTTGTTGGCCCAGTAGGTGCCCAGCTCTTGTGACTCTGTGGCATGCTCTCGGTAGGAGCGCAAAATCGCCTGCAGCACCTCCTTCTCACCGTCGCGATGCATCAGCATGGCAATCAGGGAACGCTCATAGAGTCCATAAGTTGTCCAGTTCCTTTTCACCACGGAACGATAAAAAGCAACCATCTCCTCCACCTCTTGATCCATGGGGCGATCTGCATATGCGGATCGCATGTATAGATATTCAAGATCGGTTAGCGGGATCGATTTCATTTTTTTCCAATCCTTGTTCTGCTTTTTCAACACCTCGAAACGCCGCGCTGCCTCCGCATCGGCAAAGGCGACTGCCCGCGATTGCATGGAAAGGATCGGATCATCAGGCCGTAAGGCTCCCAGCTCCTGCAGGCGACTGAAACCATACAGGAGATAGTGGGTGATTCCAACAGAGGGACGGAACCCTTTGTACCAGCTCCATCCACCCTCTCCGGTCTGCAGTTCCTGCAGGCGACGCACCGAGCGGCTGAGTTGATCGCGGCTACGGTTCAGGTCGAACAACAGCGACAGCCGTTGTCGCTGTTCTGATTCATTGCGTGCTTCCAGTACCCAAGGGGTCTCCTCCAGCAAGAGATTCTTCAGCTCTTCATTTTTGGCGAGCTGTGACAGCAATGCCTCACCGCTTCTCCCCTCTTTCTGCCAGGCATCCACCATGGCGCTTACCCGGGGATAGCTCCCGCCGATATGGGCACCCAACGATGTGCTGTAGTAGGAGGCGAACCAAGCCACCGCATTGTCATTGGCGGGATCACTCAGCACCGGCAGGGCCTGCAGCGCGTACCAGGCGGGGGATGAGGCAAACTCAAGGGTGAGCTGGTACTCCTCCGCCGTCGGGGAGCTGCCTTCCAGCAGGCGATCCATGGTGAACTGTTTCGTTTCACTGCCGTTCAGGTCCATCCGCAGGCTCTCGGTCACCATCATCCGGCTGGGCAATATCGCCAGCGCATGCTGTTCGCCGTCGCTGAACAGCTCGCTCTCCGCAACAATACGCACCCCAAGAAGATCAATTCCCGTGGAGAGATCGAAGCTCCAGGCAGCATTGGTGGAGGTGCCGGCAGTCAGGGTGAACGGCTGCACAGCATCCACCAGGGAAATCTCCTGGATCCGCTCTTCGGTAAGGGGGTCGATGAGTTCCAGCCGTACCGCTCCCGTAAGGAGGCTGTCGGAGAGGTTGGAGATCTTGGTACTGATGGTGGCATGATCACCCTCCCGCAGGAAGCGGGGCATGTTGGGTGTCACCATCAACTCCTTCTGCGAAATAGTGAAGGCTTCAGCGCTGGCGCTGCTCAGCTCCCTGTCATGCGCCAGCAGGCGAAAGCGCCAGCGGGTGTTGCTCTCCGGCACCCTGAAGGCGATCTGCGTCTCACCTCTCTCGTTGGTGCGCAGCTGCGGATAGAAAAAGGCGGTCTCGCTGAAATTGCTCCGCACCTGTGGCGTTGCCTTCTTTTCCGGTGCAGGAGCAGCATGCTGATAATCAGCCGCCTCGATATCAGCTGTCACGGCACTCCCTGCTACATCTTCCTTTTTGCTTGCCCCGAATGCAACCACTTCAGACTCACTCAGGCTTTGCGCCCTTGTCCCCGCCATAATGCCCCGGATAGAGAATTGATGATTGGAGAATGCAAAGCCATGCCAGTTGAAACTGTCGAAACGGAAAGGTGGGACCGACTTCCAGGGATGAGCCGCATTGCCCATGCCGTGTGAGGTGTTGAACGAGTAGTCGCGTGAGAAAGGTGCGGCCGACCGGTAACGGGTCGACGATGCCGTCGGAAGCACCCAGGGTTGCGACGGGTAGATCCGGTCGAGTGAAAAGTCATACATCGAGGCCAGTAGCTCTGCGGCGGCAGGGTTACCCTTCTCATCGGTCACCGTGACCCGCCACTCCTCATTGCCGCCGGGACGGATCCTGTCGCGGAATATATCCAGCTTCACCTTCAGCTCCTTTTTCTCCTCTTTGCGAAGCAGATCGATGTGATGGTTGACAAACTGTTCATCCTTCACGTGGGAGAGCATCAGCGTAACACCCTCTCCGTACTCCTCTCTATATGGGATGCTGAAACGTCTGTTCTCTTTATCCAGTGTCAACCACTTCCGCTCCAGCAGTTGCTTTTCCTTCCAGAGCTCATACAGCAGATACACCCTGTCGGTCGCACCCAGCAATAACTCTGCGGGCTTCCCGGGTGCATAGGTTCTGTTGCGAACCACAAACCAGTCGTTCGTTTTCACCGGAGGGCGCTTATCACCAAAAGAGAAAATAATCAGATCTTTCTCCGCTTCCACCGGATTGCCTCCATCGTCTCGTGACGAGAGACTCACCCGGTATTTTCCGGAGCGAAGGCGGGAGAGCTCTTTTTTGAGCTGGGGTTGGGGTCCTGTTTCGAAATCACCTCTAACCATCTCTTTTCGAATAGAGTCATTCTCATCAAGAGCATAAACAACATAGCTGCCTGCAGCTATGACGTCGCTACCGCTGAGGTTTTTCGCGCTGATCAGGACCGGGTCGGAGCTCGCTTTATTCCACCGTTCTTCCATCTCCAGTTGCAGCATCATCGAGAGATCTCCCACGGAGAGGGAATAGTTGCCTGTTTGGGTCTCCCCGTTCAGATCGGTGACGGTTGCCTCCGCCGTAAAGGTAAAAGCAGCCCCTCTGCCCTGTCCTGTATCCCTCTTTTCCGGGGTAAAGCGGATCTCAAAGCCACCCTGATCATCACTGGTTACCCCCCCTGTCGCGAACTGCTCCGGCGCACCACCCCAGAAACGCCACCAACTCTGTTGCCGGGTGATACGGTAATCGACGGCAGCCCCTTGCAGCGGCACACCTGAATAGGCAATCGCCTTCCCTTTCAGGTCCTCACCAAAGCGATAGCTTCCCTCCACGGGATCGAATGTCACCTCGAAGGTGGGACGCTTGTACTCCTCCACACGAAAAGAGAGGGAACCCGCTTTGTTTTGAAGCGAGAAGGTGCCGGAAAGGAGTCCCTGTGGCAAAACAAACTCACCGGAAATGGAACCATATTCGTTGGTGACAACCGTTTGTGAAGCAATCTTCTCCCCATTGGCATCATGCAGCGAGACCTCTGTTCTGCTCCCACTGACAAGCGACCTTTTTGAATCGGTTTCCCTGGTCAACACCCCTTTGTAATAGAGCGTCTGTCCCGGGCGATAGAGCGACCGGTCGGTGAAAAGGGTTAGCTGTTCACTTTTCTCAGCTGTATCGTTAGCAGTATAATATCGGGAGGAGCTGAGACGGCTCAGCAACGACCCGTCGTCATCCCCCTTGGTAGCATGATAAAAGAGATTGCGTCCGGAATCATCACCCTTGTAAACAGCCAGGCCATCACTGTTGGAGGTAACGCTGGCCAGTTCTGTGAGCCGTGAGTCGCGCCAGTTACCGGGCAGGTGGTAGAGATGAACCTCTGCATCGGGGACAGGCCTGCCGGTCACCCTATCCACCACGAAGAAATGGTGCAGATCCTTGTCTGCCGTGCGGGTGAAAATCGCCAGGTCGGAGACAGCAAAAAAAGAAGCTTCCTGATTCATACCTTTTGTTTCCGGTTGTGACTCAAACAGGAGCATGTAGCTCCCCGCTTCCTGCAGCTCAAGCTCAATCGTTGCCTCTCTCTCCAGGTAGGGAGGTATATCCGGCAGCTGCACCGGGATCTCCTTCACAAAGGTTCTCTTCTTATCGATGGTTTGCCCTACACCCGATTGGTGCATCCGCACATCGACAGGGGTATCGATGCGATAGAGCCTGGCCGTGAGTGAACGAAGGTTTTTGAAAGTGACACCGATCACCTTCTCCCCCTCTCTCGGAAAAGTGTTGTTGCCTTTCACAGTGAAATAGGGAGAGGTAAGCTGTCCCAATCTGTTCTCCAACAAGGCTATTCTTTCGTAGTCGGAAAACTGTTCAATGGACTGTTGCAGGAAGGTGTAAAGCTCCTTTGCCTTTTGTTCGCCGAGAGCCTTGTCTTTCACTGCGGTACTGTATATATCCATTTGTCGCAGGATTGCCATCCTGTCAATCACCTCCACGCGAAGAGGATCTCCCTCCCACTTTTGCAGCATATTTTCGAGTGATGGCAAGGCAGAAGTTCCATAGGCAGGCTGCAGGCCGGAGAGTGACTCCAGCTTATCCAGTTCAGTGAGCAGTACTGAACGGCTCAAGCCTCTCTCCATCAGAGAAACCATTAGTTTGCGATAGCACTCGAATAACATCAGGTTGTACTCCCCCGGTTGCGGATTGAATGGGAGTTGCACATATCTCTCCGCAGGAGCAAAGAGAGATTCGGGTGCAATCTGCTTTCCGGCAAGCGTGCGGCTCAGATCTTCATCACCCGTCAACTGCCCGTACTGCTCAATGGCACGGCGCGCCAGAAAGTCATACATCGTGGGATAATAGCTCCGGGAATCCTTCCCTTCGTCCACGACTGCCGCAAAAGTAGAAACCTTTTCCTTTTCGAGATGCTCCCGTTCGGCCAGCGATGCTTCCATATGCTCCACCACCCGGTCGTAGAAGATGTTGCGTGTCCACTCCTTCATATCGGAAGGGATATAACCCTGCAGTTCCGTACGCTGACGAATCTGCCACTGATCTTTCTGGTAGTATTGCATGTACAGCTCTCCCAGCATGGAGTGTAACACCGCTTTTTCCACCGCGTCACTGCTCTTCTCCAGCATCCCCTGCAGCCGGTTAAAAACCAGGGTGTCGTTCTCCGTATCACGTGCCAGGTCATATTTCCCAAGGTGAATCAGTGCTTTGATCACCTGTGGACCATTTTGGTCACTCACTGCCAGACGGAGAATCCGGTCAACCTCCTCTGCCGCCGATTGGGGCAAGGATTTTTTTTCCAGTGCAGCCACCTCCTCCCATTGACGGGCATAAACGTGCTTGGGCATCGTTGCTTCTTGTTGCGCTGACATCCCGCAAACAGTGAGCAGGAAGATCATAAACAGGGTCATGGTTTTCATATGTTTCTATTTCGGGGTAGAATGATTGAGGGAGGATACCGGAGATCTCCTGTCAACCAGTAAACAACCTGTCGGGTGTTTTGGTTTGATGCAAACCGGACAGAAAGGTTTATTGCGAAAGAAAAAAGAGCAACCTCCTCCCTGCATGCACGGGAAGAGGCTGCCGCATAATAGACTCTTTGTTACGGTTACTCTTCCACCTTCACCGCAAAAGTGGCACTTACCCCATTCTTATCGGTCACCTTGACCGTGGTATTGCCGACCTTCAGTCCTTTGACGGCAATTTTAGCACTGTTCACAGTCGCATCAACCACGGTGGCATCGGTTTCAACAGCGGTATAGGGTGTTACACCACCATTCACCTTTACGGTATCGGTCTCGTCGACGCTGATGGTGACACTGTTCTTATCGAAAGTGAGTTTGGTTTCAGCCTCATCATTATCACAGGCGACCAGCGATGCACCTGCCAGCAACAAAAAGAATAGATAGCTTGATTTTATCTTCATAAGGAATACAATTTTAATGATTGATAATAATTCTGTAAGAATGAGATCTCATGTATACATTACGAAAGATGCAATCCGACTGGAAACGCTGCGCGCAAACCCGCCCTTTAACCATCCTTAACGCAGGGCTCAGCACCCTCCCGGGGCTTCAGCACCACTCCTATACGCTTTTTGCCATTGATTTTGATGCAGATGGGCTGTTCAAACCGCACGTGACGTATATACTGCGACTCCTGTAACGCTGGCAGTGAGTTGAGGTAAGACTCATCAAAAAAACCATCGTTCTCCAGAAAGGGATTCACGGTGAAGTAACCCACTCCGAAGGAGGTAAGGTTCTGGAAGAAGTGGGTACCCTGACTCGGTTCAATGCGGTAGTTCTCCATCCCCGACTCTACGATCACCCTTGCCTGTGAGATGTGGGGCCACTTCACCGGGATACCCAACCAGGGGTCGGAAGAGCCCCAACGACCAGGTCCAACCAGTACGTAATTGCTGCCGGCATCCATAAACGAGCGGTTAATCTGCTCAATTTCACGGGCAATCAACGGGTTGTGGGAAGCATTGAAAGCGGCGCTCTTCACATAGACAAGATCCTTCACATCACTGGAAATCCCATTGCCCAGTGCGTTCCGGGAATAAAGGATGGTTTGCTCCGGAGCTACCTTCTCCAGGTTCTCATGCACCACCTCACGGCTGTCAACAATGGGCCGGATCTGCAATACGTAGAAAGCCGCAAACTGGTTGTCTCGGATATCCACGGCGAACTCAATCTCCACCGGACGTCCCATCTCCTTCTGACCAGCCCTGAGCAGCTTCTCCAGGATCTCATTCAACGGAAACAGATCATGTTGCAGGATGTTGGCAAAAGAGATGATCTTCCTCCCCCCCTCATAATATCCATCGCGGATGACCTGATCCTGCGGGTCATAGGTCGAAGCAACAAAGCGCAGCGGTCCCTCTTTCTCTGCCTCTTTCAATCGCAGCTTGAGCAGATTAAACCCATCATCAATGGTAAAGTCCTTCGACACCGAATCGAGGTCGAGCGCGTAATACTGTGTCTGTGTGTCGCGCAAAGCCAGGTCGAGGGAGCTGAGTTGCAGGATGCGTGAGGCATGTAGTGGCGAAAAACGAAGCCCCATGTTGCCGTCCATGATGTACTTACCCAGTCCGAACGCCATGTTCACAATACCATCTTCGGTACGTTCACTACCGATGGGATAGTAGTTGATGGATCGCGCCACCCCCGAAATAGCGGGGTAGAACTGGCTGCCATACTGTGATCCCACCACCTCCTGCAATACGATTGCCATCTTCTCCTGATCGATCAGGTTGTGTGTCGCTGCCATGTAGCTTTTGCTGTCCCGATAGAAGACCGATGCGTAAACCGCCTTGATAGCGTTGCTCAGCAGTCGCACCATCTCATACTTGTCGTCCACATAGGGTATCATGTAGGTGGAGTAGATACCGGCGAAGGGTTGGTACTGGGAATCCTCCAGTAAGCTGGAGGAACGAATTGCAATCGGGCTGTCGATGGCATCGAAGAAGACCAGGAAATCACTCACCAGCCGTTTGGGCAGCTTGGCAGCCAGGAAATGTTTCAGGATATCCTCATCCTCCCGCTCCGAGAGTGCCACGGGATAGAGGTTGTTGGCCTCCATGAACTCGTCGAACAGGTCGGTACAGAGCACCACCGTTTTGGGGGTGGTAACCGGGAAATTGGCGTTGTTGTTCAACTCCAGGTGTGTTTTCACCATGTAGCCGATAAAGGCAAGACCTCTTCCCTTTCCGCCGAGCGATCCCTCACCGATACGGGCAAAGTTGGAAAACTGATCGAATCGCTCCTTCTCGAACACGGCCACTACACCGGTGTTCTTCATCCGGCGATACTGGACGATGGTGGCATAGATCAGCTCCCGCGCATCGTGCATGCTGGCATACTCGGAGACATCAATTTTCTTCAACATCTCGGCCACAGGGAACATCGCACGTGAATAGAAGAAGCGTGAAAAGTGATTATGGGAGAGGTGGAAATAGAGTGCATCGTCGGGGATGTTGCGGATGTTCATCTGCAGTTCCTTCAGGTTGCGGATGCGAAAGATCTCTTCCCGGGTGTGGGGGTCGGTGATGATGAAGTCGCCAAATCCCAGGTTCTCCTTCAGGGAGCGACGCAGATCCTGCGGGAAGGTTTTGGAATTCTTATCGATAAAAATATCGCTGATTCCTTCAATCTGCTTTTTGTTATCCGATTCGGAGGAGGTGTAGATGATGGGGATATAGGTATCCTTCGTGCGGATCCATTCTCCCAGGCGCCTACCGGCTAACCGATCCTTTTCCCCCTTCACATGGAAGCTCATGTCGCAGATCACCCCCAGCATGTTATCGCCATACTTCTTGTAGTAGGAGACAGCCTCCTCATAAGTACGTGCCAGCAGGATCTTGGGGCGACCCCGCATGCGGAGCATCCGCAGGTGGTCGTTGAGTGCCTCTTTCGAAAACTCTTTTGACTCGGAAAGTACAAATTTGTAAAGCAGTGGCAATGCCGACGAGTAGAAACGGACCGAATCTTCCACCAGCATGATGGTCTGTACCCCCACCGTCTTCACATCATGTTCCACATTCATCCTGTCCTCCACCACCTTGATTATGGCCAGTAGCAGATCGGTATCACCCAACCAGCTGAAGACATAATCGATGCCACTCAGGTTCTCCCTACTGAGTGAACGGGTCACCGCCTTCGAAAAAGGAGTGAGCAACACCACCTGCATACCGGGGTACCGCTCCTTGATCTGTATCGCCAGGTCGAAAGCATCACTGTTGTCCATGTTTGGCATGCAGATCACCAGTTCGTAATGATTCTGCTTCAGCTCCGCCAGGGCTTCCCGGCTGTTGCTCACCTGCGTGAAGCGTGGCGGATAGCGCAGGTTGAGGGAGACATACTCGTTGAAGATCTGCTCATCCACCCGTCCGTCATCCTCCAGCATAAACATGTCGTAGCGGGAAGCAACCATCAGGATATTGTAGATACGTTTGTTCATCAGCTTCACAAAGGGAGTGTCCCGAAAGCGGAGCTGGCTGATATCATGGGCTTTGATAACTGACTTGGGTGTCTTCAATTTCATAGAATATCCTTATTTTTGCCACTGTTTTGTTTCCTGTAACCAAAATACAAACTTAGGAATTTTTTTGTATATTTGTTTGCCATTTGGAGCAGTTCGTTACTGACTACTGTTTCAGTGGTATTTTTTCTGAACACCCCAATAAAAAAATGATGACAACACGAATTCCCCTCTATATCACCCTACTCTCACTCATTGCAGCCGCAGGGACAATAGGGTTGGCACTCACTTCCTGGATACAGGAGGAGAAGATCGAGTCGCAAAGGCCACTGGTACTTTCCATGACGGCATCGGTAGAGGTGCCTGAGGAGATGACCTTTGCCGGTGAAACGATCTCCTTCGACCGGTACGACAAGCGGGAACGGATGGACAGGGAGCTGAACAGCTTCACCTACTTCCATTCTACCACCCTTTTGCTCTTCAAGCGTGCCAACCGCCTCCTCCCGGTAATTGAGCCGATATTGAAGCAGCAGGGAGTGCCCGACGACCTGAAATACCTGGCGGTGATCGAGAGCAGCCTCGACCCACGGGCTATCTCACCTGCACGGGCAGCGGGGCTCTGGCAGTTCCTACAGAGCACGGGAAAGCAATATGGCCTGGAGATCACCGGCGAGGTGGATGAACGGTACCACGTGGAAAAAGCGACAATAGCCGCCAGCCGCTATCTGCGGGACGCCTACCGGAAATATGGCTCATGGAGTGCTGCCGCGATGTCTTACAATGGGGGGCAGGCACGTATCACCAGCGAGCTGGCCGCACAGGGTGCGGGTGAGGCTCTTGATCTCTGGCTGGTGGAGGAGACCACCCGCTACTATTACCGAATGCTGGCCATCAAGCTGATCTTTGAGAGTCCGCAGCAATATGGGTTCATCATCAAACCGGAACACCTCTACAAACCGATGGATTTCAGGAAGCTTACCATCACCACATCGATTCCCGATCTGGCCGCCTTTGCCCGAGAACAGGATATCACCTACGCACAGCTGAAGGATTTCAACTCCTGGCTGCGCAGTACCCGACTGACGACCTCTGCCGGGAAGCAATACACCCTGCTGATCCCTACCGAAGAGGATCTCTATTACCGCAAGGGAGAGAAGCCAAAAGTACACCAAAAAGGGTGGATCACGGAGTAAACATTTCGGGACAATCAATCGTTTATACGTACTATGACATCTGAAACTGAACAGATACGGGTGTATGGTGCCCGTGTGCACAATCTCAAGAATATCGACGTCACCATCCCCCGTAATGCCCTCACCGTGATCACCGGCCTGAGTGGTAGTGGCAAATCGTCACTTGCCTTCGATACCATCTTTGCCGAGGGGCAGCGTCGTTATATCGAGACCTTTTCCGCCTATGCACGCGGCTTCCTGGGAAAGATGGAACGCCCCGATGTGGACAAGATTACCGGCTTGAGTCCGGTGATCTCCATCGAGCAGAAGACGACCAACAAGAACCCCCGTTCAACGGTAGGCACCACCACAGAGGTGTATGACTTCCTGCGTCTGCTTTACGCACGTGCAGGAGAGGCCTACTCCTACCTCACCGGGGAGAAGATGGTGAAGTATACCGATGAACAGATCCTGGAGCTGATCCTGGAGAAGTATATCGGAAAGAAGATTTACATCCTGGCACCGGTTGTACGCAACCGCAAAGGACATTATAAGGAGCTGTTCGAACAGATTCGCAAGAAAGGGTATCTGCATGTGCGTGTCGACGGAGAGATACGCGAGATCCTGCCCGGCATGCGGGTGGACCGTTACAAGAACCACAGCATTGAGATACTGATCGACAAGCTGGTGGTCTCGAACAAGTTCGCCGATAAGCTGAAAGCCAGCGTGCGCACCGCCATGAAGCAGGGATCGGGGTTGATTCTGATTCAGGATGTGGAACAGGAGGAGGTGCGTCATTACAGCCGCAGCCTGATGTGTCCCACCACCGGTTTGTCGTACAACGAGCCGGCACCCCACAACTTCTCCTTCAACTCACCCCAGGGTGCCTGTCCCCGTTGCAAAGGCATCGGCACAGTGGATCAGATCGATATTGAAAAGATCATTCCCGATCCGGAATTGGGTATTGCCGGGGGAGGGATTGTTCCGTTGGGAAAGGAGAAAAGCAATCTGCTCTTCTGGCAGATCGCAGCCATCTGTGAAAAGTATGGTGTAACCCTGAAAACACCGATAAAAGAGATCCCTCAGGAGGCGATTGAGGAGATCATGTTTGGTACCGATGAACGGTTGAAGATTAAGAATGAGTCGCTGGGCAACTCCAACTACATGGTTTCCTACGAGGGGGTAGCCCGTTACATAGAGATGCAACAGGAGGAGGATGCCTCAGCCACTGCACAGAAGTGGGCCGGACAGTTCATCACCAGCTCAGTCTGCCCGGAGTGTCACGGACAACGCCTCAACAGAGAGGCACTTCACTTCCGCATAAATGGCCAGAACATTGCCGAGCTGGCGGAGATGGATATCCGCCAGCTCTACGAGTGGATCGTCCAGACTGAGTCGGCTGTCACGGAAAAACAACGGCTGATAGCCGAAGAGATCAAGAAGGAGATTCTCACCCGTTTGCAGTTTCTGCTCGACGTGGGACTGGGCTACCTCTCACTCTCGCGTGCCTCAGCCTCCCTTTCGGGTGGTGAGAGCCAGCGTATCCGGCTGGCCACGCAGATCGGCTCCCAACTGGTAAACGTGCTCTACATCCTGGATGAACCGAGCATCGGCCTGCATCAACGGGACAACCACCGTCTTATCGATTCGCTGCGGAAGCTGCGTGATTCAGGCAACTCGGTGGTGGTAGTAGAGCACGACAAGGATATGATGCTGTCATCCGACTATATCGTGGACATGGGTCCCTTTGCCGGTGAACGGGGAGGCGATGTGGTGTTTGCAGGTATTCCGGAAGTGATGCTCAAAGAGAACACCCTCACCTCCAATTACCTCAACGGGAAACTGGAAATCGCCCTGCCGCAAAAGAGGCGTCCTGGTAACGGCAAGAAGCTGGTCATAGAAGGAGCCTCAGGTAACAACCTGAAAGAGGTTTCTGTCACCTTTCCCCTGGGGATGCTTATCTGCGTGACCGGTGTCTCGGGCAGTGGCAAGTCAACCCTGATTAACGAAACGCTGCAACCGATCCTCAGTCAGAAGTTCTACCGCTCTCTGAAGGATCCGATGCCTTACAAAGCGGTACGGGGAACCGAGCACCTCGACAAGGTGGTAAGCGTTGACCAGTCACCCATCGGCCGCACCCCTCGCTCCAACCCCGCCACCTACACCGGTGTTTTCTCCGACATACGCAACCTGTTTGCCGGGATGCCCGAAGCGAAGATCAGGGCCTACAAGCCAGGACGCTTCTCCTTCAATGTGAAGGGAGGACGCTGTGAGCAGTGTAGTGGAAACGGCTACAAAACCATTGAGATGAATTTCCTTCCCGATGTGATGGTACCCTGTGAGGTTTGTCACGGCAAGCGTTACAACCGTGAGACGCTAGAGGTGCGCTTCAAGGGCAAGTCGATCGCCGACGTGCTGGAGATGAGCATCAGCGAAGCGGTTGACTTCTTCGAGAACGTGCCGGCTATCCTACACAAGATCAAGGTACTGCAGGAGGTAGGACTGGGGTACATCAAGCTGGGGCAATCCTCCACCACCCTTTCCGGCGGTGAGAGCCAGCGGGTAAAACTGGCTACCGAGCTGGCCCGCATCGATACAGGCAACACGCTGTACGTGCTGGATGAACCTACTACCGGGCTTCACTTTGAGGATATCCGTGTATTGCTGGGGGTACTTAACAAACTGGTAGAGAAGGGCAACACGGTGATCGTGATTGAACACAACCTCGATATCATCAAATGTGCCGATCACATCATCGACTTGGGTCCTGAAGGGGGTGAAGGGGGGGGGATGATACTGGCTGCCGGCACACCGGAAGAGGTCATCCTGAACGATCTAAGCTACACTGCCCGTTACCTCCGTGAAGAGTTAAAGCAGAAGAGGTGAACGTTAAAAACAAAGAACCACTGAACATTTGAAGTGACTCATTGTTTAGTCATTACAAAGAGAGTTTTATTCAGAATAATTTTAAATTGACAATATTATATGGCAAATATCACGTTCAAGGGCAATCCTGTTCATACCATCGGCGAACTGCCGCAAAAAGGAAGTAAGGCTCCTGACTTCAAGCTGGTGAGAGGCGATCTTTCAGAAGCAGGGCTGTCGGATTTCAAAGGCAAATATGTGGTGCTAAACATCTTCCCGAGTCTTGACACGGGCGTTTGTGCCGCATCTGTACGCCGCTTCAACAAGGATGCAACATCGCTCACCAACACCGTAGTGTTGGGGATATCTGCCGACCTGCCGTTTGCTGCCGGCCGTTTCTGCAGCACGGAGGGAATTGAAAATGTAGTGACTCTTTCCTGCTTCCGCGACGAATCGTTCGGAAAAGATTACGGTCTGCTGATGACCGACGGACCACTGAAAGGCTTGCTGGCCCGTGCGGTGGTTGTCGTAGACCCTGAAGGGAAGGTGGTCCATACCGAACTGGTTCCTGAGATTGCACAGGAGCCGGATTATCATTCTGCAATCAACTCGATAGTGTAGTTTGTTTCATGAAGATTGTGTTAACAAGGAAAGTCTGCGAAGTGATTCGCGGACTTTCCGCTTTTTGTGTACTGCCAAAAGAATGCCCCTGTGTAAAAAAGAGATATCTGCGCAACAATCTCTCTTTTTTGATGAAACCTGATATTCTCTCTTTCAATCTACCGTTCTTTTTTTTACATTTGCATGTTCATTCACATACCACCCTTTCACCCGGACTGGCCTCAGTGAAAAAGAGCAGTAACAGGTTGAAACGAGAAGACTATGGCTAAACGTAAAAGGAAGAGAACTACCCCAACGAGAAAGAAGAGTGGCAGCCGCTTTGCTTTTCTCAGAAACGAGCGTGTTCATTTTCTGACGGGAGTTGTGATTGCATTCACCGGCATCTTCCTGCTGCTGGCAATTATCTCCTTTTTCTTCACCGGTGCTGCCGATCAGAGCAAGGTGCTCAACCGCTCCTTCTTCGATCTGGTTCGCTCCGGCAACTCAGGGGTTGACAACTGGACCGGTGCGGGTGGAGCCTTTCTGGCAGAGCTACTGGTCAACGACTGGTATGGTATCTTCTCCGCGATGACCCCCCTGTTTCTGATCTATATCGGACTGCGGATCATGAAGGTGTCCGACTTCTCCTTCGTAAAAGCACTTTTCATTACTACCTTCGGGATGATTTGCGGCTCCATTGCCAGTGCTTTCATTCTGGGCAGACTCTTTCCTGCCAGCCACGTGAACTGGGGAGGAGCACATGGCACCCAGATGGAGCAGTTGTTGGAAAACAGTATCGGCTGGCCGGGAGTGCTGCTGCTGATCCTGCTCTTTCTCGTCACGCTGGCAGTGATCCTACGCAAGAGCTCTATCTATACCATCCAGAAGAGTCTGGTGAATAGTACCCCCCCCTTCTTCCGGCAGGAAACAGAAGATGACTTTTTCTCGGAGACAGAGATGGAACATAACGAACCGGAAAGGGATCACCATCCCGGATTGTTCAGCCGTCTCCTCAACCGCATCAGAACAAAGCTTACCGCCAGTGGGGTAAGCGATGAGGAGAATAATAGTGGAGCGGAAGATGGCAACGAGGTGGAGGATGATCCCGCAATGCCCCTCACCTTCGAACAGGAACCGTACAGGAAACGGCAACCGCCACAAGAGGAACGGCACAACGATTTTGAAGTGATCGTACCCAGAGATGATGAACCCTTTCCTTCAGGCACACAAAAGCATCACCCCTCATCGGTGCAGGAGGAGAAAGAGGTGCAGGAGCTGCATCCCGGATTGGAGGAGGATTATGATCCGCGCAGAGATCTCTCTTCCTTCCGATTCCCCACCATGAATCTGCTGAAGGTGTACAACACCGCCGACCGGGCCGTCGACATGAACGAACAGAATGAGAACAAAGAGAAGATTATTCACACGTTGCGCAACTACGGTATCGAGATCACCTCGATCAAGGCGACGGTAGGCCCCACCATCACCCTCTACGAGATCGTGCCCCAGGCAGGGGTGCGCATCTCCCGGATACGCAACCTGGAAGATGACATCGCCCTGAGTCTCTCCGCATTGGGTATCCGCATCATTGCACCCATGCCAGGCAAGGGTACCATCGGCATCGAGGTACCTAACAAGGATCCCCAGATTGTTTCCATGCAGTCGGTGATCTCCTCCCGCCGCTTTCAGGAGTGCGACTACGAGCTCCCGGTGGCACTGGGAAAGACCATCACCAACGAGGTGTTCATCTTCGATCTCACCAAGATGCCCCACCTGCTGGTGGCCGGTGCTACCGGACAGGGCAAGTCGGTGGGTCTGAACGCGATCATCACCTCGCTGCTCTACAAAAAGCACCCTTCAGAGATGAAGATGGTGCTGATCGACCCGAAGATGGTGGAGTTCAACATCTACTCCACCATTGAAAAGCATTACCTGGCCAAGCTGCCAGATGAAGAGAAGGCAATCATCACGGATGTGACCAAGGTGACGCAGACGCTCAACTCACTCACCAAGGAGATGGACGACCGCTATGAACTGCTGATGAAGGCACATGTACGGACCATCAGGGAATACAACGAGAAATTCATCAAGCGGAGGCTCAACCCGGAAAAGGGTCACCGCTACATGCCCTACATCGTGGTGGTGATCGATGAGTTCGGCGACCTGATCATGACTGCCGGCAAGGAAATCGAGATGCCCATCGCCCGTATTGCCCAGAAAGCACGTGCCGTGGGGATGCACATGGTAATTGCCACCCAGCGCCCCACCACCAACATCATCACCGGTACCATCAAAGCAAACTTTCCCGCCCGTATGGCGTTTCGTGTCACCTCACAGATCGACTCACGCACCATCCTCGACATGAGCGGTGCCAACCAGCTGATCGGTCGCGGCGACATGCTCTTTTCACAGGGGAGCAGCCTGATCCGTATCCAGTGTGCCTTCGTGGATACCCCGGAGGTGGAAGAGATCGCCCAGTACATCGGGAAGCAAAATGGCTATGAGCGTGCTTTTGCCTTACCGGAAGTGATTGGTGAAACAGAATCTGTACCCGGCGCAGTAGACCTGAACGATCGCGATCCGCTCTTTGAGGAAGCAGCACGCCTGATCGTGGTACACCAACAGGGATCCACCTCGCTGATCCAGCGCAAGTTCTCCATCGGATACAATCGTGCGGGGCGGTTAATGGACCAGCTGGAGGCTGCCGGCATCGTAGGTGCCACGCAGGGCAGCAAGCCCAGAGATGTATTTATTGCCGATGAATATTCACTGGAGAAACTGCTCAGCACGTTGCGTTGATCAGACGGAGTACGCTACTCTCGCTGCCAGTGGGAACAGCATGCCATTGAGCCGCCCATTAAACTGCCTGCCTGTTATTTCGTCTAATCCCTAAACCCGGAAAAGAAAAGAACGATGAAAAAAAGAAATTTCTTCACCCTGGCGACCCTGTTCGTGGCTCTTCTTGCCCATTCACAACAATCGGCAGAAGCGAGGGCTTTGCTCGACAAGAGTTATGCTGCCTTTGAAACATCGAAGGGTATTCACCTCACTTTTCGTGCAACGACAACCGGCAGTGATGGGAGCGAACAGATGGCGATGGAGGGCACCGCCTACATCAGGGGTAACAAATTCAAACTGGAAACAAACGAAATGGACATCTGGTTCGACGGTACCACGCAGTGGGTGCTGATGAAGGAGATCAATGAGGTTAACATCAGCAATCCTACCAGCGAAGAGATCACCGCAGTCAGCCCTCTGGCGCTGCTGGGCATCTACCGAAACGGCTATTTGCTTTCAGCTCCTGTCTCCAGAACCATCCATGGCAAGAAGCTTCAACTGATCCGAATGACTCCTGCAACGGACAACAAAGCCTACAAATCGGTAGATGCCCTCATCGATCCAAACGGTCTGGCATTGAAAGAGGTGATGCTTACTCTCAGGAACGGCACGATACAGATGATCACGATCTCCGGATACAACGCCAACCACAACTTTTCCGACGCTGAATTCCGGTTCGATCGGTCACGCTACCCCCATGCTGAAATCATTGACCTGAGATGAAGTACCGTGCAGAAACTGATCCTCCATATTTTCCATTTACCCGGGATAGATAATGCAAATATCGGTTCCCGGTATGAAAGAATCTTTGTACCTTTGAATCAATTATTCAACCCAAAAAACCTTCTCCTCAATGTACATGACTGAGAGGGATTTGTAATTATTTTGAAATCTATGGACGAAAAAGTGAGATGCCTGATCATCGGATCAGGACCGGCCGGCTATACGGCAGCCATCTATGCATCGCGAGCCAACCTGGCACCTGTGTTATACGAAGGAATGGAACCGGGAGGGCAACTGACCACTACCACCGAGGTAGAGAACTTCCCCGGATACCCCGATGGAATCACCGGACCGGAGTTGATGGAGGACCTGAAGAAACAGGCAACACGATTCGGCACAGATGTGCGATCAGGAAGAGCAACCGCTGTCGACTTTTCAGTGCATCCGCTACAGGTGACCATCGACAATGAGCAGGTGATCGAAGCCGATACGGTGATTATCTCTACGGGAGCTACCGCCAAATACCTGGGACTGGAGGACGAGAAGAAGTATGCCGGTCAGGGAGTCTCAGCCTGTGCCACCTGCGACGGTTTCTTCTACCGCAAGAAAAAGGTGGCAGTTGTGGGTGGTGGAGACACTGCCTGCGAGGAGGCCACCTATCTCTCCGGTTTGGCAGAGAAAGTCTATTTGATCGTACGCAAACCCCACCTTCGTGCCTCACAGATCATGCAGGAGCGAGTGATGAACAACCCCAGGATCGAGATTCTTTTCGAACACAATGCAGTGGGTCTCTTCGGTGAAAAGGGTGTTGAAGGGGTACACCTGGTAAAACGACTGGGTGAAGCAGACGAAGAGCGGTATGATATCGCGGTGGATGGCTTCTTCCTGGCTATCGGGCATAAGCCCAATACAGAAATTTTCAAGGATTGGCTGCAGCTCGATGAGGTGGGATATATCCAGACCGAAGCACCCTATACCCGGACCAATGTGGAAGGTGTCTTTGCCTGTGGTGACGTGGCAGATCCCATTTACCGGCAGGCGGTCACGGCAGCCGGCACGGGATGCCGTGCTGCGATGGATGCGGAACGATATCTCGCGGAAAAAATGTAGTACATTTGCCCTTGATTCACCAACAGATGCTACTCATGAAGACAACAACCCTTTTTCTCTGGTTTCTCCTCCCGGCCTTCCTGTTGCATGCCCAGATCACAGAAGGCACCTACCGGACGGGAAGCGACTCCCTTTCGCTAAAAGACCAACATGCCATATTCCGGATCAGTGGATTTACAGGTCTTTCGGTCGCACAGGTGGGTGAAGGAAAATATGAACAGGTGGGTGATTTCCTGATCATCGAAACCGGTGAATATTCGGGCCATAAATCTACTTCCCGCGTGCTACCGGCCTCACGTGGTGACAGCTGTGTGGTGAAGGTGGTGGATAATGGCAATTATCCTCTGCCCACCATACTGGTAGAGTCACTCAGCAAATCGGGGAAGGTGCTGGAAGGGAAGGTCACGGATCAGGCGGGAAAGGTATTGTTCACGGAAACGGATAAGATCGGAGCAATTTCAGTGTCGGGTATGGGATATCATGGCCTTACGCTGGAATATGAACCTGCGAAGGATTACCTGGTTCTGATGGCAGAAAATGAGGTGCTTGAACAGAAGACTGTGGTATTCCGCTGCAACAGGATTGATGAGGAGACCCTCTCTCTGCTGATGCTGAGCGACGACTTTGAAATGGGTAAAAACCGGGACCGGGAGCTACAGAAACTGCAAAAGAAGGCTCGCCGGAGCAACAGGATCGACAAACGGATGAAAAAGGTGTATGTACCCTACGAACGAAAATTCTGAACAGCAATAGCAGTTATCAGGAGAGCAATTGTCTCACCGCCTCGGAGATGGCCCGTCCTTCTGCCCTGCCTGCAAGTCGTTTCGTTGCGATACCCATTACCTTCCCCATCTCTTTCATGCTGGTGGCACCACACTCCCCGATGATTTCCCGGATAACCGATTCCAGCTCCCCGGGGGAGAGTTGCACAGGCAGGTACTCCTGAATCACCTTCATCTGTTCGATCTCTGGCTGAGCCAGATCAGCCCGGTTTTGTGCGGTATAGATCTCGGCACTCTCCTTGCGCTGTTTCACCATCTTTTGTAGAATAACCACAGCAGCCTCGTCGGTAAGCTCATCAGTGGCTCCCTTGGCTGTCCTTGCCTCCAGCAACTCTTTCTTGATACCACGCAGTGCCTCCAGACGCACTTTGTCCCTGGCCAGCATCGCCTTTTTTATCTCTTCGCTGATTATTTCAAATAATGCCATATCTCTCAATCTTATTCAATTTTCTTTCCCGGATCTCAATCAAACAACGAACCCGATGACTGCGGTGGCTCAATTTTGAAAACACGGGGATTAAAATCCGGTTCCCGCTTGAAAACAGGAGTTTTCTCCAGGGCCTCCAGCACCTTGTCATCGTCCAGCTCGTCAATGGTGAGCACAAAAGGCTCCAAACGATAGTTGACAGTCGTAAGTGACTTCAGGCCTGTCTTGCCATAATACTTTTCGATCAACTCCTTGTCCTTTCGCTCCTGTTCCAACCTGGCATCCCGCTCTATCTGGCGTTGTATCTCCTCAGCGCGCGTACGTTCCTCATGCTGCTCTTCGATACCAGGCACGTCGTTGATGGTAAAACCGGTGGCCAGCAATGTCACTTTCACCTCCTGCCCCAGCTCCTGCTCGACTGCGGTACCCCAGATCACCTCTATCTCCCTGCTGAACTTCGACATAAAATCGTGCATGGCATTCATCTCTTCCATCATCAACGGGTTCTCTTCACCAAAGGAGAGGTTGATCAGGATCTTCTTGGCACTGAACACATCGTTGTTGTTCAGCAACGGGGAGTGGAGTGCATTGCGGATGGCGTCGTTGATGCGATCCTCACCATTGCCCAGGCCACTGCTCATGATGGCTACGCCGCCATCCTTCAGCGTGGTTTCCACATCGGCAAAGTCGAGGTTCACATGACCATGCATGGTGATGATCTCTGCGATGCTGCGAGCTGCTGTTGCCAGTGTGTCATCGGCCTTGGCAAAGGCATTCAGCATCGTCAGGTCGCTGTAGATATCGCGCAGCCGCTCGTTGTTGATCACCAGCAGAGCATCCACATTGCGGGCGATCTCCTCTACCCCCTTGAGTGCCTGGACAATCTTGCGCGGCCCCTCAAACATGAAGGGGATGGTAACGATCCCCACCGTGAGGATCCCCATCTCCTTCGCCACACGGGCTACCACCGGTGCGGCACCGGTACCGGTACCTCCTCCCATGCCGGCAGTGATGAAAACCATCTTGGTGCCGTCGTTGAGCAGATCTTCGATCAAGGCAACACTCTCTTCGGCTGCCTTTCTGGCCACCTCAGGTTTGTTGCCGGCACCCAGTCCACCGGTGGTGTGCTGACCCAGCTGTACCTTTACCGGTACCGGCGACTCCATCAGTGCCTGGTTGTCGGTGTTACAAAGAGCGAAAGAGACATCATGTATGCCTTCCTTGAACATGTGGTTCACCGCATTCCCACCTCCACCGCCCACGCCGATCACCTTGATGATGGCATCGGTACGGCTTTCAATCTGAAAATCCAATATCTCGTCATTCATTGCACCGGGTAGTTTCTTGTTTATTCGTCATCTTCTGAGAAGATATTGCCAAACATATCCTCCATTTTTGAGAGAAACCCTCCATCCGACTTCTCTTTCTCTGCCTTTGCCTTTTTCTCCTTCTCCTGTTTCACCTTCCTCTCTTTCTCCTGCCGGGGTCGCCTCATACCAAACCAGCCGGAAGAAGAGCGCTCCTCGTCGGCATCCTGATCTGATTGCTCCACAACAACCTGTTCACAATCCTCGTCGGCGGTCAGGAGCATTCCCAATGCAAGCGTGAAGGATGGATCTCCGGTCAGTTCCGGAGCATTGTTGACCATCGTTTTACGTGCTGTTGCCCGACGCACGGCCATCTTCAGTTTCTGACCCAGATAAAGATCCAGGTTTCTGAGCAGGGAGGCACCACCGGTGATGACCATACCCGCTCCCAACTGTCCCTCGTAACCCGAAAGAGAGATCTGCTCCCGAATATTGGCAATGATCTCATCGAGTCGCATACCGATCACCTTATTCAGCTCTGCAAGGTCAACATCGGGCTTGGAAGAGAAGGGGGAGGTAAAAAGTGGCCCTTCATGTGTCTCCATTGCCTTCCCGAACTTGATTTTCAGTTGTTCGGCATCGTTCTCGGTGAAGTTAAGCGCACAGATATCCCTTGTCAGATTCCGTCCACCAAAGGGGATCACCACCATACGGCGTAGGATCCCCTCCTTGTAGACCGAAAGGGTAGTGGTGCCGGCACCGAAATCGACAAAAGCACATCCCAACTCTTTTTCCTCATCAGTGAGAGCAATATTGGCTGTGACAGTAGGCCCCACGATATAACCAGCTATCTCTAACTCGGTCTTGGAAATAATGCTTTTCTCAATGTTATTCATCAGGTTAGGACGTCCCACGATCAGTTCAAAACTGGCCTCTATCTGGCTGCCAGTGACTCCTACAGGGCTCCTTTCCGGTTTATCGTCGATATAATATTCCGCATCAGCCACCTGATAGTTGCGCTTCAAATCAGGTTGATACTTCCGGGCAGCATTGTGCAGCTGGCTTACCACCTCATCGGTGACCATTCCCGCGGGGAGCTGCTTCATCTCGTTGTACTCCATGGTATGCAGGGATTGTCCGGCGAGCGAAAGATAGAGCCTGCCGATCTTCCGTCCGCTACTGTTCTCAAGCATCCTTACCAGTTTCTGGACATTGGCACCTACCTGCTCGATGTTGTATACAACACCCCTTCGGATGGAGTTGCCGGAATCGATATTGCCGCTGGTGATCACAGAGATGACACCATTGTCGTTTCTGCGTCCCATCACTCCTTTCATCCTGGAAGTACCCAGGTCTATCACGGCCGTAAATCCTGATGACGTCATATGGTTGCTCAACTTTTGTTTACATCTTTTTTAACAAACACTCCTCCAAAGGCTTTTGTTTGTATATTCACATCATTTAATGGGTGCAAGGTACAGTCTGTATCGTGATTCCAATGAGCCGAAAGAAATCGCCGGTTACTTTCTTGTGCAGACCACCTGGTTCTCGTATTTCAGGTTGATTTCCGAGTAGCGGTTCCATCCGACCACATTCAACCCCTCATCCACGAAACGGGCAAACTTGGACAACTTGACAGGATAATCCTCCAGGCTCCCCATCACGATTGTAAAATCACCCGCACGGGGAATCAACACGGCATCACCGTTGTCGCGCACCTCAATTTGTTCGATCCAGGCATCCCAATCGGCGTTTCGGTTGAGAAACATGGCAAAATCATACAATACACCCTGTGCCAGAGTTTCTGTAACGGCTCCGGTAGCTACTGGCACATAGACGGTAAAAGCGGTTGAGACAGGCATGATGCGCCGTTCCTGATCCACGTAGAAGCTACCGTCATGGTCAGAGATCACCCTGAGCACCGGTTTGCGCTGGCGGATGGCAGCCACGATCCCACCACCGGGAGTGGTATAGACCTCAGCCGACTCAACCAGTTGGTTGCCGAGAATGGTGTCACGAATGGCAAGCGTATTGATCTCACCGAACGATTTACCGACAGGGTAAAGATCATACCGTTTCACCAATCTTTCAATGTCGCTCGTGCGCACAAATTGTGTCCTGCTACTATCTTCAATCACCACTTCAAAGGCCTCGCACAGTTTGCTGCGTGCCAGACTTCTGAAATAGACAGCCGAGAAGAGCAAGTAGCCTATTGTCAGCAGTGCGACCAGTATGAGCAGGAATTTCTTCAAGCGTGCTATCGGTTTGTTTGCATAGTGCAAAGATACATCAAGATGGGCAATGCCCCTGCATATTACTCTTCATTAATCAACTTACAGGTAACGTTTCCGCAACATTTCCGCTATCTGTGGCAACAGACGGTCAATGTCTCCGGCACCAAAAGTGACCAGTACCTCCAGATCAAGACCCTGGAGACACTGTAGCAGTTCATCCTTCCGGCACAGCTGCTTCCGGGGGTGAGAGATCTTTTCCAGTAACATCTCCGATGTGACCCCCTCGACTGGCTCCTCTCTTGCCGGATAGATCTCGAGCAGAATCACCTCATCGGGCAGTGAGAGGCTCCGGGCAAACTGATCGGCAAAATCGCGTGTGCGGCTATAGAGATGGGGCTGAAAGACAGCGGTCAACTTACGTTCAGGGTAGAGTGTCTTGATCGATTCGATGGCTGCTGTCAGCTCACTGGGGTGGTGGGCATAGTCGTCGATGAAGACGATCCGGTCACTTTTGATATGGAAATCGAACCGACGCCTGGCACCTGCAAAACTTTCCACCCCGCTCCGTATTTCATCGGCCGTGACACCACACAGCTCGGCAGCAGCAATGGCAGCCACACTATTTTCGATATTGATCCTCACCGGCACCCCCAGGTTGAGGTCGCTGATCCTTTGCTTGGGAGAGACATAGTCGAACCTGATCTCACCCTCTCCGATGCGGATATTCTCCGCATGGTAATTGCCATCCTCCTCCGAATAGCTCCACACCTTCACCTCCGCGAGGGTACGGGGTGTAACGGCAGCTCCCTTTTTCAGGATCAGGTGACCGCCGGGGCGGATCAGCGAGGTGAAATATTCAAAGCTCTCGCGGTATGCTTCGGCAGTGCCGTAGACATCCAGATGATCGGGGTCGGCAGAGGTGATGATGGCGATATGCGGCCTGAGCCAGTGAAACGAACGGTCATACTCATCCGCCTCGGCAACGGTGATACGACTGCGTTCCGAAAGCAATAGGTTGGTATTGTAGTTTTTCAGGATGCCACCCAGAAAAGCATTGCAATCGACATGCGACTGTCGCAACAGGTGAGCAGTCATGCTCGAGACGGTGGTCTTTCCATGGGTTCCTGCCACACAGATGGCATCACTGGCCAGGGTAATCTCACCCAGCAGCTCAGCCCTCTTCATGATCCGGAAACCATTCGCCCTGAAGTAGGTTAACTCGCTGTGACTGTCGGGTACGGCAGGGGTGTACACCACCAATGTCCGTTCCCTGTCGGTAAAGGGGGGTGGAATTTCACCGATATCATCATCGTAATGCAGATAGGCACCTTCTCCGCGGAGTTGTTCTGTGAGGGCTGATTCCGTGCGGTCATATCCCCCCACCTGCTTCCCCTGTGAAAGAAAGTAGCGGGCCAGGTTGCTCATTCCAATACCACCAATCCCTACAAAGTAGATATGGTCGTAACCAAAGGTTCTTCTGTTGTGGTTCTCCATGTTTATTTTCATAACCGGTGATGCTTCACAATTGTTGCGATCTCATCGACGATTCGCTTTGCGGAATCATGTTGCGCCAACAAGGCAATGTTGCGGCTCAACTCCCGCAGACGATTCCCGTTACGCACCAGTGCAAGGGCTTCATCGAACAACTTGTCGGTGGCGAGCTTGTCGGGGACTATGACTGCGGCATCCTTCCTCACCAGCGCCTCCGCATTGCGCGTCTGGTGATCTTCCGCCACATTGGGGGAAGGCACCAGTATCACTGCTTTTTGCAACAGACAGAATTCCGAAATGGATCCGGCGCCGGCGCGGGAGATCACCAGGTCGGCAACGGCATAGGCATAATCCATGCGGGAGAGGAAATCGGAGAGGTGCACATTGGCCGGAATCTTCCCCTCGCGCTGCAGCTGTCGCATCTCCTGGTAATAATATTTCCCGCACTGCCAGATCACCTGCAGGTCGTCACTCACTGCCAGCTTGTCGAATGCGGCCACAATGCTCTCGTTCAGGGTACGGGCCCCCAGGCTTCCACCCACCATCAGGATGGTCTTTCTTGCCGGATCAAGACCGAAGAAACGATATCCTTCCTCCCGCTTCTCCTGTGTGATCACCAGGTCCTGTCGGCAGGGATTACCGGTTAGCACTATTTTGTCTTTCGGGAAGAAACGTTCCATCCCATCATAGGCTACACAGATCACCGCCGCCCTCTTTGCCAGCATCTTGTTGGTAACACCGGCATAGGAGTTCTGCTCCTGCAGGAGGGTAGGCACACCCGCTGCTGCAGCCGCTTTCAACAAGGGACCACTGGCATATCCACCTACCCCTACTGCTACATCCGGCTTGAATTCTTTCACAACCTTCTTTGCCAGAAGCATGCTTTTACACAACTTCCAGACCACCGGAATGTTTTTCAGCAAATTCTTACGGTCGAAGCCAGCCACCGGTAAGCCGATGATGCGGTAGCCGGCTGTGGGTACCCGCTCCATCTCCATCCTGCCGAGGGCTCCCACAAAGAGTATCTCAGCCCCGGGCCAGCGTTCCCTGACAGCGTTGGCAATCGAGATGGCAGGGAAGATGTGTCCACCGGTACCACCGCCACTGACAATTATCCTTGGTACATTCTGACTGCTCTTATCGGTTTTTTGCATAACGAAATCATTTCATTGGGTGATGGGAAGATCAACGAGTACCTCCTCCTCCCTGTCAACCCATTCAACATCCTGAATGGGGCTTGCCTCAGCCGTTTCCACCGGTTCCTCATCTCTCTTTTTCCCTATCCCGAAACGGTCGGCACTCAATATCAATCCGAAGTAGGCACAGGTGATCAATGTCGAGGTGCCGCCACGACTGATCAGCGGCAGCGGTTGTCCCGTCACCGGAATCAGGTTCACCGCCACCGCCATATTGATGAAAGCCTGTATGGAGAGCATCATGGCGGAGCCCAGTACGAGATACTTGGGGAAGAGCTTTTCCGTTTTCCGGGCAATCATGCCGGCACGGATCAGGATGATCACATAGAGCAACAGGACAAATAATCCTCCAATCAATCCCATCTCCTCGATAATGATGGCATAGATGAAATCGGAGTAGGCCTGGGGCAGGAAGTCTCGCTCGGTACTGTTACCGGGAAAAACACCCAGCAAGCCACCGTTGGAGATGGCAATCTTGGCATGTGCCACCTGATAGTTGTCGTCGGTAATGGTATAATATTCCTCTTCTGCGAGCTCCTTCGCCGACCCGAAGTGTTCGATACGGTTCTGCCAGGTACCGAGGCGACCCAGTGGACCGGCATCGGTCCAGCTTTCAGGAATCAGATTGAGCAACAGGAGAAAGAGCAGGATCACTGCCACACCTGCGCCGGCAACCTTGAGCAGCCGTACCAGCTTCACATTGCCGATAAACATCAACAGGTAGCATACACCAAAGAGCAGTACCGCCGTTGAGAGGTTATCCATGGCGATGATACCGGTCACTACCAACATCAGGCCCATCATCCACTTAAAGAGAAGTGCATCGTTGCTGCTGTTCTGTTTGCTCAGCAGGAAGGCGATGGTACCCATCAGTGATATCTTGGCTATCTCCGAGGGTTGTATGGTAAACCCCATGAATGAGATCCATCGTTCGGCACCGTTCACACTGGTACCGATAAAGGGGGTCAGAATCAGCAGCACGATGGCTCCCAGCAGCACGAAGACAAGCGAGGAGAAATAGCGGTAAGGGATGTTGTGGATCAGCAGGATCACCCCCACCCCGGCAATCAGGAACATGGCATGCCGCAGCAGTGGCCCCCATATGTTCTGTTGCCTGTAGACGATGGTGCTGGTGGCACTGAAAATCTCCACCAGTGAGATCACGCAGAGGGCGATAAAGACGGACCAGATCACCTTGTCACCCTTGAAGATCCTCCGTCCGAAATCCTCCCAGGAGAATCCTTGTTCCTGGAGATCCTCATCCGGGGTAAGAAAAGGGTTGTTATTGTCGTTCATATTTATTAGCTTTCAGCTGTCAGCACTCGACCATCAGCTTTTTATACTGTAGCATTCAACCATCCGTTATTTTGTGTATGGTTCACGGATCTCAAACCTCTAACTCTTTACCTTCGAACCATGGACTACGAACGTCAAACATACATACAAACCTATTGACCTACTATCCTTGCAACATTCACAGTTTTCTAACACACTCCCTGAACTGGTCGCCACGATCCTCGTAATTTTTAAAGAGGTCGAAGCTGGCACAACAGGGGGACAGCAATACTGTATCTCCTTTTTGGGCCAGCCTATAGGCAGCATTCACGGCATCTTCCATTGAGGTGGCATCACAAATATTCTCCACCTTCCCCCCGAAGAATGCATGCAGCTTGCTGTTGTCGGCACCCAGGAAGATGAGTGCACGCACTTTGGTGCGAACCAGTTCTTCAATTTCACTGTAATCGTTTCCCTTGTCCGTTCCGCCCAGGATCAGTACTGTCCTGGATCGCATGCTCTGAAGGGCATACCAGCAGGAGTTTACGTTGGTGGCCTTCGAATCGTTGATGTATTGCACACCGCGCACCGTGGCAACCTTCTCAAGCCGGTGTGGCACCCCCCTGAAATCGGCAAGCGAGCTACGCAACTGCTCATCCGTGATATCCATCAGCTTGGCCACGATACCCGACGCCAGGGAGTTGTAAACGTTGTGCATCCCTTCAAGGGCTAGTAGTTCGAGCTCCATATCAAATTGGTGTTCATTGGTGTGAATATACAGTTTCCCGTTGCCGGTATATGCGGCACTCTTTGCCGTCTGTTTCTCTCCAAAAGGGTAGCAGGTCGCTGCCGGCTTCAGCTTCTCTATTTCACGTGTGATGACCGGGTCATCGATCCAGTAGATGAATGCATCCTCCATCTTTTGGTTACGAATGATCCGCATCTTGGCATCCACATAGTGTTGCAGGTTGTGGTCGTAGCGGTCCAGGTGATCGGGTGTGATGTTGAGCAGCACCGCGATATCAGCCTTAAAGTCATAGATACCCTCCAACTGGAAGCTACTCAGCTCCAACACATAGCAATCGTAGTTCTCTTCTGCCACCTGCCGGGCGAAGCTCTTGCCGATATTGCCAGCAAGTCCCACATTGAGCCCTGCAGAGCGAAGGATGTGCCATATCAGGCTGGTGGTGGTAGTTTTCCCGTTGCTACCTGTGATACAGATCAACTTCGCGTGGGTGTACCTCCCGGCGAACTCAATCTCGGAGATCACCCGTATCCCTTGGGAGAGCACCTTCTGCATGAGTGGTGTCGTGTCGGGGATACCGGGGCTCTTCACAATCTCATTGGCTTGCAACACTCTCTCTTCGGTATGTTGACCCTCTTCAAAATCGATCCGATAGCGAAGGAGGGTCTCACGGTGATCTGCCGTGAGCACTCCGCTGTCGGAGAGGAAGACATCCAGTCCCTTCTGTTGTGCCAGGATGGCCGTTCCCACCCCGCTTTCACCACCACCCAGTACCACCAATCGTTTTGCGTTCATTTCACACTACAGCGTTTAATCATACCCGATTTTTTGTCATCTCATCTTTGTCATCTCATCTTCAGCGTGGCCAGTGCCAGCACTGCCAGGATCATCCCTGCCAGCCAGAAACGGCTAACGATCTTGGGTTCCGCCAACGGAACGAAAGGACGCTGGAAGTAGGCATCGATGCTACCGTCTCCCGGCTTCTGATAATGATGGTGCAGGGGTGTCATCTTGAAGATGCGTCTTCCCACACCATATTTTTTTTTGGTATACTTGAAATAGGTGACCTGCAGGATCACCGAGAGCGCCTCGACAAAAAAGATACCACAGAGAATGGGCAGTAACAGTTCCTTGTGGATCAGCACGGCGAAAACACCAATGATACCACCCAGGGTAAGGCTTCCGGTATCGCCCATAAACACCTGTGCCGGATAGGCGTTGTACCAGAGGAAGCCGACACAAGCTCCCACAAAGGCAGAGGCGAACACCATCAACTCATCGCTGCCGGGGATGTGCATGATGTTGAGGTAGGAAGCAAAGTCGACACGTCCCGACACATAGGCCAAGATACCGAGGGCCACTCCGATAATGGCCGAGGAACCGGAAGTGAGTCCATCAAGTCCGTCGGTCAGGTTGGCGCTATTGGAAACGGCGGTAACGATCAGGATCACCATCAGGATAAAGACCACCCATACCGCCTCATCGGCATAGTCGCCCAGCCAGCTCACCAGCCAGCGGTAGTCGAAATTGTTGTTCTTCATAAAGGGGATGGTGGTACTGGTAGTCTTCACATCTTCCGTCTGATAGGTGACCTCTTCAATCACGTTGTTCACCCGCACCTCCATGTTCTGCCGCACTACCGCATCGGGGCTGAAGTAGAGGGTAAGCCCCACGATCAGTCCCAACCCAATCTGTGCCACTATTTTGAACTTGCCTTTCAGGCCCTCTTTATCTTTTTTGAACACCTTGATGTAATCATCTGCAAAACCGAGTAAACCCAACCATACGGTGCTCACCAGCATCAGGATGATGTATATGTTCTCCAGCTTACCGAATAGCAGGGTGGAGACCAAGATGGAGAGAATGATGATCACCCCTCCCATGGTGGGGGTGCCCCGTTTGCTGTACTGCCCCTCCAGATCGAGGTTGCGGATGGTCTCGCCAATCTGCTTCATTTGCAGCTTGTCGATGATCCGCTTACCCACGAAGATGCCGATGAGCAATGAAAAGATGACAGCCATCGCGGAACGGAACATCACATATTGAAACATGCCCGCACCGGGAAAATTAAGCTTGTCGAGATAATCAAAAAGATAGTAGAGCATACGAATTGATTTATGTTGTTACGGAATGCGGTCCAAAGAGAAAATCTTCTCCACCTCTTCCCTGTCGTCAAAGTGATATTTCACTCCCCTTATCTCCTGGTAATCCTCATGCCCTTTGCCCGCAATAAGGATCACATCCCCCCCCTGTGCCAGGGCACAGGCTGTTTTGATTGCTTCACGGCGATCCGTAATGATAAGTGTATCCTGTCGTTGTTCATCGGTGAGCCCCTCTGTCATATCCCGCAAAATCTCTTCCGGCTCCTCGAAACGGGGATTGTCGGAGGTGAGCAGCACCTTATCGCTTCGTTCTGCCGCTTCCCGTGCCATGATGGGACGCTTGGTACGGTCGCGGTTACCACCGCAGCCCACCACCGTGATGATCCGTCCCCGGCTACCAAGTACCTCATGGATCGCATGTAACACGTTCGACAGGGCATCGGGCGTATGGGCATAATCGACAACGGCGGTATAACCCTTAGGCGACCGAAGGGTTTGAAATCGACCGGCAACCGGATGCAAAAGAGTGAGTTCCCGCAAGACCTCTTCTTCATCCATTCCCAGGAGGAGAGCAGCACCAAAAACCGCCAGCAGGTTATACACGTTGAAGACACCTACAAACTGTACCACCAGTGCTTTGCCGTTGATCTCGATGTCGGTGCCATCAAAGTGCTTTTCAAAGATGCGCGCCTTGAAGTCGGCCATTCCCTTCACCGAATAGCTCTTTTTCTCAGCCCGCGTGTTCTGGAGCATCACCGTCCCGTTCCTGTCATCCAGGTTGGTCAATGCAAACGCCTCCGCCGGCAGGTTGTCGAAGAAGAGCTTCTTCACGTTTCGGTATTCCAACATATTCTTATGGTAGTCCAGGTGATCCTGCGTGAGATTGGTGAAAATTCCCCCGGCGAAGTGAAGCGCTTCGACCCTCTTCTGGTGGATGGCATGTGAGCTCACCTCCATAAAGGCACACGCACAGCCGGCGTCAACCATCCGGCGCAGAAGAGCATTCAACGTGAGCGGATCGGGCGTGGTATGGGTAGTAGGATATTTCTCACCGTTCACATAATTGGCTACGGTTGAGATGAGTCCTGCAGCATACCCCCTGTTACGAAAGAGTTGCCAGAGAAGAGTGGCGATGGTGGTCTTGCCGTTGGTGCCGGTCACACCCACCAGTCTGAGTTGTTGCGATGGATGACCGTACCAGGCATCGGCAATGTGAGCCAGTGCTACACCACTATTTTCTACCTGCACGTAGGTCACCCGTGAGAAATACTCTTCAATCATCGGCTTGTCGTACACTATCACCGTGGCACCCTGCTCGATAGCTTTCCCAATATAGGAGTGACCGTCGGTACAGATTCCCTCCAGCGCCACAAATAGTGAACCCTGTTCCACCTTGCGCGAGTCGGCAGTGACCGATGAGACTTCCGTTGCCTCATTGCCACGTAGAGAGAGTACCTTGCATGATTCAATCAGTGTGGTGAGTCTCATATCTTCAGCTTATTTTAGTGTGATTGTGATTGTTTGCCCTTTCACCAATCGGCTGCCAGGTGAGATCGACTGCGATACCACCCTGCCGGCACCGCTCAGCAGCACCCTCAACCCCGCCTCCTCGAGCAGGTAAAGGGCGTCGCGGGCTCCCATCCCACGCACATTAGGAACCAGTGACCCATTGACTGTCAGGGGTTTCGGCAGGTACGCCGTGCTATCTTTCTCCACATGTACCCACTCAGCCGGCTCCTCCGTTTCTCCCGCAGGCAGGCCAAGCAAGGTTAGCATTTTGCGGCTATGGGTCCAATTGCCATTCTTGAGTGGTGGTTCTTTCTGCAACAAGGAGTCCACAGGGTAATCCTCCACCGTAAGCCGTACCTTTCGGATATAGGTCTGCTCAGCAATATTTTTGAATACCATTCCGGACATACCACCTCCCGAGGGGACTCCTTTGGGCTTGCGTATTCCTACGAAGATGGTATACATTGGCTCATTGGCGGGGAAGTAGCCACAAAAAGAAACATAATAACCACCATACCCCCCTCCCGAAGCAATCTGTGCCGTGCCGGTCTTGCCGGCCACCTGGAAGTAGTCGGAGGCAACCACTCTGGCCGTTCCCTCTTCAACTACCCCCACCAGCATCTCATGTATCTGCTGCAGGGTATTCTCCTTGCACATCATCGGGGTGACAACCTCTGCCTCCATTTGTTTCAACACTTTGCCATCTTTCACGAACTGTCTTGCGATAAAAGGCTTGATCATCTTGCCTCCATTCGCAATGGCGTTGTAAAACATCAGCATGTAAATGGGTGGAACCTGCGTTTCGTAGCCAAACGACATCCAGGGAAGCGTGGTCCTGGACCAATAGTTACTCTTGTCATCAGGAAAACGGATGGAAGAAGTTCCCTCGATTCCTTTCAGCGGTACGTCCCACTGCAATTGCTTCCGCAGGCCGATACGGTCGATTCCCTCTACAAACTTCCTGGGATTATCCTCATATCCTTTCAGGGCGATCTTGCTCATCACCACATTGGATGAGATAGCCATTCCTTCCGCTACAGTCAGGTAGCCACGGTCCTGACCACGCCGCCAGTAATGGTCTCTCACCCAGCGTCGGTTGTACTGGAACAACCCGTTTCCCACGTAGAATGAATCCGTGGGCGTCACAACCCCATCGTCGAGAGCTACCATGGTGGTTACCGTTTTGAAGGTGGAACCTGGTTCGTTCATGTAGGAGAAGGCATTGGGATTTCCTTCGGCATAGGCGCCGTTGCTCATCCGATCCAGGTTGGCAATTCCTTTAATTTCACCTGTCCTCACCTCCATGATGATGGCGGTACCTGATTCGGCCTCCGTCTCAATCAGCTTCTCCCGGAGCGCACGTTCGGTGATATCCTGTATCTCCGCATCGAGGGTTGTGACAATGTCCCATCCGGCTTCGGCTGGCTTCTCTACTACATCCATCCACTTACCCTGTATCTTCTGCCGGAATTTCACACCGTGTACTCCCCGCAACAGGGAATCATATTTCAGCTCCAGTCCGCTGGCACCTCCTTTGTCCAGATCCTTGTAGACATTGCCTACGGTACGGGTAGCCAGGTTGCCGAACGGCTTCTTACGGGCATTGCGTTCTTCAGCGATCAGTCCGCTGCGATTGGATCGCTGGTTCCAGAAGGGATAGGTACGAATCTCCTTGAGATCCACATAGGAGATATCCCGTCGCAGTATCTTCACATAACGGGAGCGGATGGGCACACGCTTGTCAATGCCCCGCTCCTGGTTCTCCCGGATCTGTCGCTCTTCCTCCTCACGCATCTTCCACCCATTCAGGATCAAACTCTTATATTGAGCGGCCTGCCGGTCAGGGAATTTTTTCGCCAGTGCCTGGGAGAGCTCACCCACATATTTGTTGAGGGTATCCTTCTCCATTCCGTCGGCCCAGAAATCCATATAAATGCTATACAGTGGTTCTGTCGTGGCCAGCAACCTACCGTCGTGGGTATAGATGCTACCTCTCTCGGGCAGGATTACCCGGTCTCGAATCACGGTCTCCTTCTCACCCACTTCTCGCCACTTCTTGCCTTCCGAACTGAACACAAGCCTACTTGCAGTAAAGATAATCATCACAGCAAACAACATCAAAAAAGTGACAATCACGCCGTAGCGCGCCAATACCACTTTCTTTGCCTTTTTGTTCTGTTCTTGCTTATCGTTCATCATCCCATATCCATACTACTTACCAATATGATAGACCGGCTCATTGGTCACTTTCAGCTCCAGAGCTGCCGCCGCCACACGGCGTTCAATCTCACCCTGCCGACTTGCCTCGGTGAGAGAGGATGAGATGGTGAGCGACTCGTAGCGTGCATCTTTCAACACCCGCTCCAGACGCTCGATCTCCGACATTTTCTGCAGGACGGAGTAGCGGTGGCTGATAAAGAGAAACATCATCAGTACGACAACCAGGATAAACCGCATGTTCCGGAGGAAGAAATTCTCGGTGAGAACACTTCCTCCGAATACATGGACAAACGATTTGCGTATGTTATCGAACTTCAGTTTCATTTTTCAGCTATCAGCTTTTTGAAATTTCTTTCAACCTGCTTCTATTTCAATCATCTTATCGCTCATCGCTTCTTCGCGATCCGTAACTTCGCGCTTCTGGAGCGGGGATTATCCCGCTGTTCCTCCTCCGAGGGGACGATCACCTTGCGGTTGACCAACTCGAAAGGAGTCTCCAGGTTGCCATAAAAATCTTTCACCAACAGACCCTCTAAATTTCCGGTACGAAAGAAATTCTTCACCATCCGGTCCTCCAACGAGTGGTAGGAGATCACACTGATACGCCCACCCGGTTTCAGTATCTCGAGCGACCGTTGCAACAACTCCCTGAGCGCATCCATTTCACTGTTCACTTCGATTCGCAGAGCCTGAAAAGCCTGTGCCAGCAATTTCTTCTCTTTATCCCTTCCGGTGAAGGGCTGCAGAATGGCAAGCAACTGGCTGGTGGTGGTGATGATGCGACCGGTTTCACGGAAAGCAACAATTGCAGCCGCAACGCCTCGGGCATTTCTCAGTTCTCCATAATGGTGGAAAATATCGGAGAGCTGTTCTGCCGTGTAACTGTTCAAAACATCAGCTGCACTCTTTCCCGCCCTGCGGTTCATGCGCATGTCGAGCTCGCCCTCAAACCGGAACGAGAAGCCACGACCCGAGTCATCAAAATGATGCGAAGAGACACCCAGGTCAGCCAACACACCATCAACCTCATCAATACCGTGATAACGGAGAAAATTCTTCAGATAGCGGAAGTTGCTTCTGATCAGCATAAAACGCTGATCGGAAAAAGCGTTGCGTACGGCATCCTCATCCTGATCGAAGGCAATCAGACGGCCATCGGCACCCAAACGTCTCAGTATCTCGCGCGAATGCCCACCTCCACCAAAGGTGACATCCAGGTAGACTCCAGAGGGAACAATCCGCAGTCCCTCCACGCTCTCTTCCAGCAGCGCCGGCGTATGATATGCTTCCATCTCTATCTTTCCCGACATCCCATATCCAGTGTTAGGCAATCAAAAAATCGATCTTTATCCATAGCAGGACCCGAAAAATCCCTACCACGCCCATCCCCCCTTTCAGAGGCCCTCCCCCATCAGTTGCTGCAATTTCGAAGCAAACTCTTCCGGTTCCACCAACGGCTTCTCCAGCTTCTCTTTTGCCCAAAGCTCAATGGTCTCATCCACCCCGAGAAACCGAACATCCGCATCGATGGAGACCATACGCAGATAGCGCTTCGGAACCAGTATCCGGCCATTTGCATCCATCTCCAGTCTCTCCGCATCCAGTACAAATTGCCGGAAAATCTGCTGCTGTTCGCGGTTCCATTTATTAAGCCTGCCACGCATCAACCCAACCTCTTTCTCCCACACACTTCCGGGGTATAACACCAGGCACTCCTGAAAAATATCCTTCCTGAGGACCAAAAACTCCTCTCCCTCGCCTTGCAAACGCTTGCGAAAGATCGCCGGCACAAAGATTCTCCCCTTTGCATCGGCCCTGGCTTCCATATTCCCCAAAAACTGAATCACTACTGCGTCAATTTCAACCGAATAGAGCTATATTCGCTGTAAAAGTACAAAATTATCCACTTCTCCCCACATTTCCCCCCATTAATTTACGGAAAAGTTATCAACACCCCATAAAGAATTCGCAATCAAGATACTGCTTTCGCGCAAAAACAGGAAATCCAGCCCAAACAATGCAACACAAAAAGGAAGAAAAAAGAAATTTCCGACATACAGTTTACAGCTTTGCCATTATTTTGTACATTTGCGACGAATTAGCAAGCAGAGCAACATGCAATGAGCCAAAACAGTGCATTCAGGATTGATCTGGACAAGGTTTTGCGTGGCAAGGCACCCAGACATTACAGGAAGATCCCAGGATTTCTGATCAACTATCTCAAACGGATTGTTCACCAGGATGACATCAATGGCATTCTGGAACGAAACAGCGATCTGGAGGGTGTTCCTTTCATGCGTGCGTTAGTGGAAAAGGAATTCAATCTGACACTGAAGCTGGAAGGAGAGGAAAACATCCCGACTGAAGGGCGGTTCGTATTTGCCTCCAACCATCCGCTGGGTGGTTTGGACGGGATCTGCCTCTCCTCAGTGGTTGGCGAAAAGTTCAACGGAAAGATCAAGTACCTGGTCAATGACATCCTCTACTACATCGACCCGCTGAAACCGATTTTCGTACCGATCAACAAATATGGGGCGCAAGCCAAAGCATCAGCGAAAGCAATCAACGAAGCCTACGCCTCGGAGGACCAGGTGATCACCTTTCCGGCGGGACTCTGCTCCCGCAAAACAGGAGGAAAGATCAGGGATCTGGAGTGGATGAAAAACTTTATCATCAAAGCAGTGGAATTTCAGCGGGATGTGATCCCGGTTCATTTCGAAGGTAAAAATTCCCGTTTTTTTTACAACCTGGCCAACCTGCGAAAAGCCTCGGGCATCCGGTTCAATTTTGAGTTGATCTATCTGCCGGACGAGATGTTCAAGAACAGCCACCAGACCTTCACCATCACCTTTGGCAAACCGATACCCTGGCAGACCTTCGACAAGAGCAAGACAGCAGGCGAATGGGCCCAGGCCGTAAAAAAGATGGTCTATTCACTCAGGGGGGGACCATTCATAACACAAGAAGAAGCGTATGGAAAAGATTATTGATCCGGTAAGCAAGGAAGTGATCAAAAGTGAGCTGACCGTTCAGAAGCGGGTAAGAACGACCCACAAGGCGAACAACGAGATATATGTCTTCACCGCCCACGACTCTCCCAACCTGATGCGGGAGGTGGGGCGTCTGCGTGAGATTGCCTTCCGTCATTACGGGGGGGGGACCGGATTGGAAGCTGATATCGACAAGTATGACACCATGGAAGTACCCTACCGCCAGCTGATCGTCTGGGATCCCGAAAATGAGGAGATCCTCGGGGGGTACCGGTTCATCTATGGTTCGGATGTAGCGTTTGACGAACATGGGAAGCCGATGCTGGCCACCGCACATCTCTACAACTTTTCACAGCAATTCATCAACGATTACCTGCCCACCACGGTAGAACTGGGACGCTCCTTCGTATCGCTCGAATACCAGTCCACACTCCTCGGCAGAAAGGGAATCTTTGCCCTCGACAACCTCTGGGACGGACTGGGCGCGCTCACGGTCATTGATCCGGAGATTGAGTATTTCTTTGGCAAAGTAACCATGTACGGCACCTATAACAAGGATGCGCGTAACATGATCCTCTACTTCCTGGGCAAACACTTCCCCGACCCGCAGAAGCTGGTGACCCCAATCGACCCACTGATTACCGGCACCAACCGGGAAAAGATGAAACAACTGTTCCAAGGCAAGAATTTCAAGGAGGATTACAAGATCCTCAACAAGGAGGTACGGGCGCTGGGCTACAACATCCCGCCGCTCATCAATGCCTATATGGGTCTCTCCCCCACCATGCGCTTCTTCGGCACCGCCATCAACGATGAGTTCGGAGAGGTGGAGGAATCGGGTATCCTTATCCGGATTGATCAGATCCTGGAAGAGAAGAGGGCACGACACATGGACACCTATATGAAGAGCAAGCCCAGCAAACGCTTCCTGATGCGTCTCAGGCGGATGATCACATCGAATAGCTCCGGCAGAAAAGCACCCATCACGAAAACCAGAATTGACGAAAGGAGTGGACCCGCCACAAACGATAGATCAAAAAGCAAGGAATAGGCCGCTTTCATTTTTTCGTAAAAAAAACTATCAGTATAAACTTATTCCTTCTTTCCGGTGTTTAGAGGTGAATCACAGTAACCGAGAAAAAGTTCTTTTCTCATAGAACGAAAACAGCAACATGAAATCAATAGCAATCATTTACGGTTCCAGCACCGAAAACACCAAGAGAGCCGCAGAGAAGATCGCTGACAGGTTGGCGGAATATGCCCCCACCCTCGTCGATATCTACGACGGGGATGAACAACCTTTCCTCACACACGATATGCTGATCATGGGTGTCTCCACCTGGGGTGTGCAGGATTTGCAAGACGACTGGAACGATTTCTACCCCAAGCTGGAAAAGCTTGATCTCACAGGCAAAACTGTAGCCCTCTTCGGTATGGGTGATGCCTCCATCTATCCCAGTTCATTTGTGGATGCTATCGGTATCCTCTATGAGATAGTGAAAGAAAAAGGAGCCACTCTTGTGGGACAGGTATCACCCGAAGGGTACGATTTTGAATATTCCCGCGCACTGGTGGACAACATGTTTGTGGGTCTGCCACTCGACGACGATGCCGAGCCGGAGCTTACCGACGAACGTATCAATGCCTGGGTGGAACAATTGAAACCCTATCTAAGGGAAGGTGTCCCTTCATCCTGAGGAGGATGCTGTCACCCCCCTTCTCCTTTTCTGTAATGGCGAATGAATCTGCCACCCGCACAACTCTGGTGAAGCCATAACATGTGAAATATGACGGAAAACAACCTCTTGTCCCTGTCTGTGCAGTCAGAAATCGGCACGTTGGAGGCGGTCCTGGTACATTACCCGGGTGCAGAAGTGGAAAACATGACACCCCGTAACGCACAGAGAGCACTCTACAGTGACATTCTGAACCTCTCCATTGCCCGCAGGGAATATGAACAGCTGCTGGGTGTATTGCAAAAGAGTTCGGCAGTCTTCAGGGTTTCCGAACTGCTCTCAACGCTGTTGGCATCAGAGGTGCACAAGAAAGCACTGATCGGGCAGATCTGTGCTGCTGAACAGGTACCGGACTATTTTGATTACCTGATAAACCTGCCACCGGTAACGCTTGCCACCATTTTAATCGAGGGACTCCCCCTTAAGATCAGTACGCTTACCGAATTTCTCAGGGAGGAGTACTATGCCCTCAAACCCCTCTACAACTTCTATTTCACCCGCGACGCTTCAGCGGTAATTGGCAACAGTGCCCTTATTTGCAAGATGGCCAACAATGTACGCATGCGGGAGGCGATGATCATGGATGCCATCTTCGGCAGCGGTCTCTTTTTTGAGACCAGGAAGCTGAACAGCTACCAGCTGTCGCAACACAACCCGGATGTAAAGATTGAAGGGGGAGATCTGCTGGTGGTCAGAGAGGACATCCTTTTGATCGGTAACGGGACCAGAACCACCACACAGGGCATCGACGTGCTGGTGAAGGAGTTTTGCAAAAACGGAACGGGAAAGAAACATGTGATCGTACAGCAATTGCCCGAATCACCCGAGTCCTTTATTCATCTCGACATGGTCTTCACCCTGCTCGACAGAGACAAGGCAATGGTATACAAACCCCTGATCATGGACAGCTCCCGGTACCAAACAGTCCATATACAAATCGACAACGGCAGGGTTAGCAGGATCAGCTCAGCGGGAGGTATCCTGAGCCTGCTCCGCAAGTTGGGGCTTGACCTGGAGCCGGTGGTGTGCGGGGGTAAAGCCGACGACTGGGATCAGGAGCGGGAACAGTGGCACAGTGGCGCCAACTTCCTGGCTATCGCACCGGGTAAGGTACTCTCCTACGCGCGTAACGTCCACACGCTGGAGGAACTCAGCAAACACGGGTTCCGCGTGGTGAGCGCCGCGGAGGTGATCGACGGGCACTACGACCTCACTTCACCGGGTCGCTGTGTGATCACCCTTGAAGGATCGGAGCTGCCACGCGGTGGCGGTGGTCCCCGCTGTATGACCATGCCCCTGCGTCGTTCACCGGTAGACTGGTGAGGCGACACCTTGTTGCCATCGGTCCAGAAAAGAGGTATAAGGGACTCTCTTGCGGGATGGTCAGAGAATCTCCCGGATCCCGGCAAGGTCCTGCACCGTGTAGGTGGGCTGAAATCCCTGCGGCGGCAGGCTGCCCGGGTTGAACCATATCTGGTCGATGCGACTGTTACGGGCTCCGGCAATGTCGGCATCCCAGCTATCACCGATCATGACCGTCTGGTTGCGCCGTGAGTTGCTGTTCTTCAGGGCATAGGTAAACATGTCGGGATGAGGCTTGTTGGTGCCTGCATCCTCCGACAGAAAAATCTTTTCAAAGTAGGGTTTCAACCCGGAATTTTCAATTTTTTTATGTTGCACCTCACGAAACCCGTTTGACAGGATAAACATCCGGTATTTTGGGCGCAGATAGTCGAGCAGCTCCAGGGTTCCCTCGATCAGCCGCGTTTTGCGGGTGGTGCGCTCCAGAAAGTCATCGCTCAGACGCTTCGCATAGCTGGGATCGGTGATACCGAACGGCCTGACGGGAGCCAGGAAACGCTCCACGATGAGCTCCTCCTTGCGGATCTCTCCCTGGCGGTACATTGCCCATAGCCGATGATTGCCGGGCATGTAAACATTGTAATACTCCTGGAAAGTGGGATAGTAGTTCCGGTAGTGATAATCGTGATAGATCTCCTCGAGGCACTCCCTGCCATTGTGGTGAATGTCCCAAAGGGTATCGTCCAGGTCGATGAATAAATTTCTGTATGTCATAACGGTAAAAAGTCACGGAGTGATCTGAGATCACTCCGCAACGGAATTACAATGTGATACTGTTCCTGAACAGCAAGCAGAGATCTCCTCGAGATCAGTTCACTTCCACAATCAGGTACTTGGTGAGGCTCCAGAAGCGTTGTGTATCGGTAATCAGAAAAGTGAGGTTACCGTCGTCACCCTTCACGAACTGATAGGTTCCTTCCGGATGGGTGGACCACAATTTTCCCTTAGGGGCATAGAGGGGTATCTGCGTCACCTCACGGATGTCAATTTTCAGGAAATATTCCTTGTTGAAAGTATCCTGCAACACACGCGTCTGTTGCAGGAAACCACCCGAAAGGATTTTCTGCTCTTTCAATTCGCTGGCTGTGCCAAACACATAATAGGCGGTGTGCAACGATTTGTCCTGCTCCCGTATGGTGACTGACTGCTGTTCAGCTTCCTGTGCCAGTGCCGTAATATCTTCAGCAAGCAGGGCAATCTGCTCATCCTTACGCGCCAGTTCCGCCTGCAGCTCAGCCAGCCTGCTGCTGCTTTCACGCATCTCCGCATTGAGGCGGTTGATGGTGTTCTTCAGCGAGGCAATCTCCTTGCTTCCCGCACTCTGCTTCCTGTTGAGCTGTTCCAGTTGTGCCTTATTGCGCTGAAGGATCTCATTGATCATCTGAAAGTTCTCCTGAACCCGCTGTCTGGTATCCTGTGTCATCTCTCCTCCCTGAGCCGACTGGGTAGCGATATACTTCTCCGCCTCCCTGATCCGGACAAAATTGGCTTCCACCTCACTGATCACTGCCATCATCTCGGCAGCCTCCGACTCGGCACCGGCAGAGCGCATCAGAAGAGAATCGCGTTGGGCTTGGAGCTCTTTGTACTCCTTCGAATCCTTCACGTTTGTACACGAGACAATGAAAAGCCCCGAGACCAATAATAAAATCCAGTTCTTCTTCATAACATTCAATTTTTCCTTCTCGTTAAACAATTTCATCCCAACAATAGTTTGCTTACCCAATTTACTTACCAGCTACCACGATCACAAATTCCCCTCTCGGCTCCTGTTCGGTGAAACGGGAGATCAGACTCTCCAATGTACCTCTCACCGTTTCAGCATAGAGCTTGGAAATTTCTCTCGATACCGATGCCAGCCGGTCACCTCCCAAATATTCTGCCAGTTGGGCAAGCGTCTTTACCACCCTGTAGGGTGACTCATAAAAGATCATGGTACGATGCTCTTCGGTCAATTGCCGGAGCCGGGTCTGTCGCCCCTTCTTCTGCGGAAGAAATCCTTCGAAGCAGAAGCGATCACTGGGCAACCCCGACTCCACCAGAGCCGGTACAAATGCGGTGGCACCCGGCAGACACTCTACACCCACACCTGCCTCCACACATGCCCTGACGAGCAGAAATCCGGGATCGGAGATGGAAGGAGTACCGGCATCGGAGACCAGGGCGATCTGTTCACCCGCCCTGAGTCGATCCACCAGGTGTGCCACCGTCCGGTGCTCATTAAACTTATGATGCGACTGCATCGGCGTTCCGATCTCGTAATGTTTCAACAGGAAACCGCTGGTGCGGGTATCCTCCGCAAGGATCAGATCACACCCCTTGAGCAGGTTGAGTGCACGGATGGTGATATCTTCCAGGTTGCCCACCGGAGTAGGAACGATATAGAGCTTGCCCATCGTTACGGCTGATTGGTTATGCAAATCCTTTTCTGATAATTCTCAGGAAATCCTGCACTACCGGTTCATCGAAATTCCATTCCATCGTTTCTTTCAGATAATCTTCTGCCTTTTCATAACGTTCAAAGGCATTCAGGGAGATCATTATGTTGTTCATCTCCTCCCGGTTATTGTGAAACAACTCCCGTTGAAACAGGAAGCGGTCATTCAGACTGATCCCCCTCTTCAGGTCGAGAAGTGAGGGGGGAGTCTGAATCACATCATTCAGGGAAGGTGTTCCCGGCTTCTCCTCCCTTTCACGCATAACAGGCGGAGAGTAAGGCGGTTCAACTGGTGACGGTTCAGAGGGACGCGGATTCTTGTATCCTGGCAGCATTACCCGATCCATTGACCGCTCTTCCACATTCTGTTGTATCACCTCATTTGGCTGTTCTGCTTCGTTTTTTCCGGACTGAGGTCTTGCAATGAGCACAGGTTCTGACTTTTCAGATAAGATTGCTACCAGCCGTTCCATTTGCCCCTTCATCTCTTCAATCTGTATCGACTGGAGCTGCTGCAACAAGCGGGAAATATGCTGCATCCTGTCGAACGCGTCGTTGAAAAAGGAGAAGGAAAGGGTTTCATTCTCCCGGGCAGCATCCACTTTTTCTTCCAGCAGCCGCAATTCACGCAGCAACCGATCCAGGTACTCTTTTCTGTTATCCTTCATACCAATAGCTTTTCCGGCAGCAGACCAGTGGATATTGTATCCCATCCGACTCTCCCCGCCGTTTCTCACCTGCAAATGTAGTTATATTTTGGGAAGCTCCACAAAATCGTCGGGTAAATTCACGAGATAAAGCTTCCGGGAGCTGCGTGTGATGGAGGTATAAAGCCAGCGATAAAAGTTATCGCCCATATAGGATTCCTGAATAAATCCCAGATCAAGAATGACGTTCTTCCACTCTCCTCCCTGAGCCTTGTGGCAGGTAACGGCATAGCCATACTTCACCTGCAGGGCATTGAAATAGGGATTTTCCTTCACCTTGCGATATCTCCTCCGCTTCTGGGTGATATCCGCATAATCCTCCATGACTGCGGTGAAAAGCAGGTCATGCTGTTCACGCGTGAGGCCGGGTGCCTCGGCATGAAGCACGTCGAGCAGGATTTTAGCCTCAAACTCAATCCCATAATCCGGGTGAAAGAGAAGCACGTTGCAGAAACGAAAGCCATACATCTCCTCCTCTCCTCTTACCCGGACCACCTCCACAAACTCACCGTTGGCCAGGAAGTCGAGATGATCGTAACCTGCGGCCCAGAAATAATTATTTTTGGTGATCATCAGGATGTCACCGGCCGAAAGCTCCTCCTCACGGTAGAGCACCCTGCTCCGGATCCCATTGTTATACGCGTTTACTCTTTTGTTGGAACGCGAAATGACGATGGTCTCCTCCACCCCATCGCGCCGGTAAGCTTCCCCGATCTCATCAATCAGCTCCAGGCCGGTGATGCGCTGCACATCAGGGAATCCATCCATCCTGAGCCGGGGATACTGATCAGTTGCCTTCAGTTGCAGGGCATTGCGCAGCATCGTAGCGTTGAAAAGGATACCGGAGCTCTCCGCCTGACGAACAATTCCCGTAAGAGTGGCCTCCATCACCTGCAGGGAATAGGAGCGCAGCACATCCCGGTCAAGCGCAGGGCTCACAGCCTGCTTCACCGGGGGGAGCTGTGCACTGTCTCCAATCAACAACAGACGGCAGTTAGTAGCACCGTAAACATATTCTACCAGGTCGTCCAGGAGACGACCCGTACCGAAGAGGGAGTGATCGGGCGACTCATTGTGGATCATCGAAGCCTCGTCCACAATGAAAAGGGTATGGCTGTGCAGGTTTTCACTCAGGGTGAAGTGGAGAGCTCCCTCTCCAAAACGCTCCTGCCTGTAAATTTTTTTGTGGATGGTGAATGCTGGATGAGCAGCGTAGGTGGAAAACACCTTTGCTGCACGGCCGGTAGGAGCCAACAGCACGGTTTTCTGACCGAATAGGGAAAGTGTCCTCACCAGGCTCCCGATCAGGGATGATTTCCCTGTTCCGGCATATCCTGTCAGTAAGAAAATCTGATCATCTGTTCCCGAAAAAAGAAAATCAGAAATTCGCTCCAATGCCGTCAACTGGTCTTCAGTAAAAGAAAAAGGGAAATTGTCGCTGATTTTCTCAAGAAAGAAACGATTGATCATTTTTTTTGGTAATTTTTCCCGTAAAAATAGCACAATTCTTATTCTTTTTCTACATTTGTACTCTAAAATCAGGAAATCAAACAATAAACAGTATAAATATTAAAAAGAAAAGTCCATGAAAGTTGTAATGAGAGTGCTTCTAGCATTAGCCATTGTTCTTTTAGCTTACATTTGCTGGAAAAGCATCCAGGGTCCGATTGACTTCAATGCAGAGGTTGCCAGACGGGACAAAGCCGTTATCCAGCGTCTGATTGACATCCGTACAGCCCAGGTTGCCCTGCGTGGCCAGACCGGCTCCTATACTGCCAGTTTTGACACGCTGACCCAATTTGTAAAAGATGGAAAGATTGCCACACTGATCAAAGAGGGAGACCTTACTGAAGCTCAGCTGGAGGCAGGGATGACCGAAGAAAAAGCTATGGAGATCATCCGCAAGGGAAATGTAGCAGCCATCAAAGCAGCCGGATTGTGGGACGAACAGAAAAATGCGCCTCAGTTGGTGAGAGATTCAATCTTCTCGTCCGCGGTAGAAGTGCTTTACCCCAACAGAACCCGTTTCAGCATTGACTCTTTGGGCTATGTTCCCTTTGGCAACGGTGCTCAGTTCGAGATGGGGGTGGATTCTCTGATCACTGCGTCCGGATATCCCATCCAGGTATTTGAAGCAAAGACCCACTACCGTACCTATCTGGGAGATCTCGACCAGAAACTGCTCGAGCAGAAGATCCAGGAGGTGCTGGACCGTCCGGGCAACAAATATCCCGGTATGCAGGTGGGATCACTGGAAATAGCCAACAACAATGCAGGTAACTGGGAATAACCCAATTCGCCTGTGCAACCATTCCCATGTTTCTACCGGAAAATATTGATTTGGCTCATTCGGAGGAATACAGTTTATCCATTCGGCTTGCGCCGGATGGATTTTCTTTTTGTATCTATAGCGATACAGATCCTTCTGTTTTTCACCATCAGGGAACATCTCTCGGGAACAGGCTTTCTCCGAATGACCAAATCAAAAAAGTGATCTTCGACTTGGGTTTCTTCAGTCAGCCTTTCAGGAAGACATCGGTTACGGTTGTCTCTCCCCGCTACACACTGGTGCCGGATGCCTATTACGACAGAAAGAGAGTGAGGGATCTTTTCCAGTTCAACTTTCACCAACCGGATGGTTCGGTACTGGTTGACTCAGTGCAGGAGGGAGCCTGTCACATCCTCTTTGAACTGAACGGGGAGCTACATGCCTTCCTTGCGCGCAACCTGTGGAATCCCTGCTTCCGACACCATACAGGATCACTGCTACGGCTCTTCCATGCTTACGATAAGGATCCGGAACGCAAAAGCTGTTTTGCCGATTTCCATGACCAGAGTGTCACCCTCATCTGTTTCTCCGGTGAGAGGCTTCTCGCCGTCAATACCTTTCCTGCAGTGAACGTTCACGACACGACCTTTTTCATTGTCAGCCTGTGGGATAAGCTGCAACTCGACCAGTCGGCCGACAGCTTCTTTCTCTCGGGCGATGTCACATCGCACAATGCATCCGTGGAGATCTTGCAGAGACTGATACGGAAGGTGGAGAGGGTAGCACTCCATCCACGGGTGATGGTAGAAAAAGAGCTCTTGCAATGTTTACCCACCGATACCCTTGCAACACTATGCGGATAATCAGCGGCAAATACAAGTCAAGGCGTATTCAGGTACCAGCAAACCTCAACGCACGTCCCACCACTGATTTTGCAAAAGAGGGGCTGTTCAATGTGCTCAATAACCTCTTGGAGTGGGAGGATCTTACGGCGCTGGATCTTTTCTCCGGCACCGGCAGCATCGCCTTCGAGCTGATCTCACGTGGGGCATCCTATGTGGTGGGAGTAGAGATAAACCAGCTCCATTACAACTTCATCTGCAAAACACAGGATCAATTGGGTGCCAAGGAGCTTTTTCCACTGAAAGGTGATGCCTTCAAATACCTGCAACATGCCACACAACAGTTTGATCTGATTTTTGCCGATCCCCCCTATGACTTGCGCGATCTGGAGAAGATTCCTGAACTCATTATCTCCAGGCAGCTTGTGAAAGAGGGCGGCATATTCGTCATGGAGCATTCCAGCAGGTATGATTTCTCACAGCTGCCACATTTCAACGAACTCCGACGATACGGAAATGTTCATTTTTCCATTTTCACCTTTTAGTTTGTATCTTTGGCAGGTAATTTTTAAAATTTCCATCAATGAAGAGACAAACACAAAACAGGTTGACACCGTTTCGCTTCCGGCGCTTTGCCCGCAAGTCGTACAGTGTCTTTAACAGCCTGCAAAAGGCTGTCACCATCGGCGTACTGGGTGGCAGCACACTGATCTGTGCCCATGCGGCACTGGCTAACCCGGGAGAAGTGGTCCGTCTGGAGAGATCCGGTGACACCATTCCGCCCACCGAACTGGATGAAGTGGTGGTCACCGCCTCAAAGGCAGCACTACCCCTCAACCTGGCTGCCAGGCTGGTAACCGTTATCCCAGCCGGCGAGATTGAGCGGGCGCCTGTCCGCAGTATTGAAGATCTATTGCACTATACGGCTGGAGCAGATATCCAGCAACGCGGACCGCACGGCGTACAGGCGGATATCTCCCTTCGTGGCGGATCATTCGATCAGACAGCCATTCTCCTCAACGGTGTGAACCTCACCAACCCCCAAACCGGTCATTACAGCTTCGACATCCCGGTCAACCTATCCGATATTGAACGAATCGAGATCGTACAAGGCCCTTCATCGCTGATCCATGGTGCCGGAGCCTTCTCCGGGGGGATCAATATCATCACCAAAAAAGATCATGTTTCCGGCGCAACCGCCAAGCTGGAAGGGGGTATGCACGGGCTCTTCGGGGCAGAGGTGCGGGGAGCCTTGCGATCCAAGAACCAGCTCCACACACTTTCTGCCGGATCCAAACGATCTGACGGTTATATTCGGAACAGCGACTACCAACTGCTCAACCTGCTCTGGCAGAGTCGCTTCAACATCAACGACACACATCTGGAGCTACAGGCAGGAATGAATGACAAAGCATATGGAGCCAATACCTTCTACAGTGCGGCCTACCCTGACCAGTTCGATGATACCAGGAGCTATTTCCTCTCGCTCAGGGGAGAGACAACGGGAAAACTGAAAATGTCTCCCCACATCTACTGGAGCCGACACTACGACGAGTTTCAACTAATCCGCAACGGCACACCCAATCCTCCCTCCTGGTACAGTGACCACAACTACCACCGCAGCGATCTCTTCGGTATGAACCTGCAGATGCAATATGCATCTACATGGGGGCTCACAGGGTTCGGCGGCGAATTTCGCAACGAAGGCATCCTGAGCAGCGTATTGGGCAAACCCATGGAAGAGCACATCGGGAAATACACAAAGTCGGATAACCGGAGCAGCATCAGCTATTACCTGGAGCATCATTTCATTTTTCATCGCTTCACCTTCTCACTGGGGGGGCTGTTGCATCATTCTACGGCATTGACTGATCAGTTTGGGTTCTATCCTGCCCTCAATGCATCGTTACGGGCTACAAGGAGCCTCACATTCTACGCATCCTGGAACCGGGCAACCCGGATGCCCACCTTTACCGACCTCTACTACACCACTGCCACCCATATCGGCAACAGCAACCTGAAGGCTGAGGAATCAGAAGCATGGGAAACGGGCATCCGCTACACCCACCGCTTGCTGCAGGGAAACCTTGCTGCGTTCCACATGAGGGGACGGAATATGATCGACTGGGTGAAGCCATCACCCGAAGCAATGTGGGAATCGGTGAACCATACACGCATCCACAAAAAGGGAATCGAGGCAAATCTTCAGCTGGATCTGCAACAGTGGTTCGGATCCGATCAACCCTTCACCTCACTCAATGCCGGCTATCTCTTCCTGCAGCAGGAGAGGGTGGAAGATGCATTGATTTCCAACTACACGCTCAATCATCTCCGGCATAAATTCACGGCAGGACTGCAGCACCGGCTGAGAGGCGATCTCTCCCTCTCCTGGCACTTTCGCTGGCAGGACAGGGCAGGCAGTTATATCCTTTACAGCGATGGGAAAGCAGGTGAGCAGGTAAACTATAATCCCTACTCGATCCTCGACCTGAAAGCGGTCTACCAGTTAGGGAAAGTCAATTTTTTCATGCAGGCCAACAACCTTTTCAACAGCACCCACGTCGATATCGGCAACGTTCCCCAGCCCGGTTTCTGGCTGTCAGGGGGGGCAAGCTACAAATTCTAACCTACACCCTGCTCCCCTCCTGAAACACTTACCC
>JADLKK010000002.1 GCA_016839025.1 Proteiniphilum sp. | reverse complement strand
GTCAAACAAGTAACTGGCAACAACAATTACGCTCTTGCTGCGTAACCGAAGTATAGTAGGTTAACGCTTAATTCCGCCACCAGGTGGCGGGACAGGACATCACCCGGAAGCTGTGGCTTCGAAGCGTTCCGATCAGGTGGTGCAGGTAAATCGGAGATAGGGGGGGTGAGGCTTCGGCACCCTTCTGAAAATTAAGAAGATAAGGATTGGGTATGGTGGCTTCAGTCGCGCTCTTTCCCGACAACCCAAATGAAGCTAAGCATGTAGAAAGCAGATTGCTTCCTCGTTTGGACGAGGGTTCGACTCCCTCCAGCTCCACACAAAAATACCGGCATTGCAGCCGGTATTTTTGTGTGGGAATAGACTTTCCCGGGTTATCTGTTCCGGTTGTTACCCCGACCGTTGCCTTTTCCTTGGTTGCTCCTGAAGTTGGAGACCTCCTTTTGGATAAATTGCCGTTCAGCCTGTTGCGCCCTGTAGAGTTTCTCCGGGGTGAGCACTTTTTCAAACTTGGGAGCGTATTCCTTATCCAGTGCAGCTTCTTTCATTTTCACCTCCACATCTTCCTCCAGCATTTTCCGGTACTCCTCATCCGAGATATTGCTGTTATCCTTGATGCGTTCTACCTTTTCTCTGTGCTGACGATGCAGTTCAAACTTCTTTTTGGTCAGTTCACTGTTCAGGGGGAAATATTTGTCGGCTTCCGACTTGCTGAGACCCGCCTCCTTTTGCACAAATTCTTTCTTGCGTTTTTCATAATCGGCCATATCCATTTTTCGGTGCTGGGCTGTTAGCGTCAGCAGACTGGATGGTAGCAGAATCAGACAAACCAACAAAAATAGTTTTTTTTTCATAGCGCTATCTCTTCTAAAAGTGAGTTGCATGATGCAATCAGTTTACATAATACTGGTCATACATGTAATCAAAGTATCCCTCCTCCACCAGCTGCTCCTCCAGGTAATGGTAAAATTCCTCTTCGGTTACCTGCACCGTGGACCAATAGGCCTCCGTACGGGCACCTTCCCCCGGAGAGGGTTGCACCGTCGTCTGCCGGGACGCTACGTTACCGGTGCCAGACTGCTTGGTCAGATACTGGATGGTGAGATACATGCCGACAAACATTGCCGCCATGTAAATCCAGGGTTTCACTTTATCCCACAGGGGAATCGTTGGAGGATGAACAATCTTTTTCTCTGGCAGACGATTCATCATCTCTTCATTAAATCGGGTGAAATAGTTGTCCGGAACCTTAAACGGGTTTCGGGTGCGATCTATCTCTTCTAATTTGTTGAAATGAGACTTCATACGATTGTTATATATGGATGTTCATGCTTTTTACAGAGCTGTCTGCGAAGGACGTTTCTGTTGAATAGACGGCAGGATCCGTAAAAGGTTTAATTATTTTCTTCCAAAAACTTTTCAATTTTCTTGACAGCATGGTGATAAGATGCTTTCAAGGCTCCCACGGAGGTGCCGAGAATCTCCGACATCTCATCGTATTTCATCTCCTCAAAATATTTCATCTGAAAAACGAGACGCTGTTTTTCGGGTAGTGTGAGGATGGCTTTTTGCAGTTGTATCGCGGCATCGTCACCATCAAAATATGGATCGCTCTCCAGCAGGTTGATCAGAAACGAGTCGTCCGAATCAATGGAGACATGGTTCTGACTCCTTTTCTTATGCAGGAAAGTGATGCTTTCGTTGATGGCGATACGATAGAGCCAGGTGGTGAGTTTGGCATCGCCCCGGAAGTTCTCCAGATTGGACCATGCTTTTACAAATACATCCTGCAGAATATCATTGGCATCATCGTGGGAAAGCACCATCTTCCGTATCTGCCAGTACAGCCTTTCACTATATGCAGACACCAGACTGGCAAATCCCTGTCTGACGGTATGCGGATTCCGTAGCGCCTCCAGTAAGGTTTCCTCGTTGTTCTTTTCCATATAGGTGTGCGATTCAGGGCAAAGGTAACTTTTTTTTCGCTTCGGTCTCAGTTCTCATCCCCATTTTCAAACCATCGTACAAAGTTTTCTGCGGCTTCGCTGTTCTGTTGCCACCACTCCAGTGACCCGGGATAATAGGAGACACTGATATAACGGCAGTAGGTTTCGTAGTAATCAGACTGTTCGATGTGTGTGAAAAAGGGAATATAATAGGTCCAAAGAATCCCCTCTTTCGTACCCACGCTCTCTGCTTCCAACACCTTCATCATCGATCGGTTTACCGCTGTGAATAACCGGAAGGTGTCCACCTCGCTGTTCACCTCTTGCAGTGAATCAAGTGTTTCCCTCATAGACTGGTATACGATCCTTCTGTCCAATCCCCCCACTATGCTGAGCGGCGGAATCCCGTCAGCCTGTTTTGTCTCCGGCGGCCTGTTACGCATCATTTGTTGCTGGATGAAGGAGCGTTGCACCGGCTCTTCACTCTTTTGGGTGATACCCATGGTTTGCAGCATCTCTTCAAACGCATTTTTCGATCGTTCACTGTCGGGCTCCAACAGCAGGAACATCTGGAATGAGAGAATGCTCTGTATCCATAGTCCTTTGTCTTTCAGTAGATAGGCGTTCAGCAGGAAGGCGCCGCTGTGCCGTTTGTCGAGGTCGATTGCTCTGCTCACATGGTGCAATGACTGATCACTATCACCCTGTTGATAATAGTTGATGGCCAGGTTGAAGTGTAGCAGATACTCATCGCCAAATTTTTCCAGTCCCTCCTGAAGGAGGGCGATCGCTTCCCCTGCACGCCCCGTTTCCATGAGAGCCTCGCTCTTTACTGCGTAGGCACCGGGAGCCAGCTGTTTCTCACCCGCCTTGATAACCTCACTGCTGTATTCTTCCGCATTGGCATAATCCTTGAGTGCGAGACAGGTCAGCGACAACTCATAGACTGCATGAATCAGATTGGAGTCGAGTGACAGTGCTTCCCGGTATTTCCCCATGGCCATCTCATATTCTCCCTGGTCATGCAAGGCCACTCCCTCATCCACCAGTTGTTGTGCCGCCGCTTGTTGCCCCCAGGCCAGTGAGGGAGGAAAGAGGATAAAAAAAGCTATATATAGGTGTATTTTGCTCATTGTTCCTGTCTTATTGTCTGTTTTCCGGGCTCGCTGCATGATCCTGTCGCTGTCATACCTTTTCCCGGTTGGAGATGAAAACAAACGATTCAAAGGGTAAAAGTAAGCAAAAATAGATCGCACAAATATCTCCGGAGGGAAATTTCTCTTTTTTTGTAACACTAATAAACATATGAGGATGGGGAAATAAAATAAATTTACATTTCTCCGTAGCAAAGATTGTCGTACATTTGCCGCTACAATAAAGAGCAACAACGACAACGATGCGATACAACCAGGTTCTGTTCACATGTGAGCCCCATAGCGAGCTGGCAACCGACATTCTTGCTGCCCAGCTGGCAGAAATAGGGTTTGAATCTTTTCTCCAGGGAGATGAAGGGCTGGAAGCCTATATTCCTTTGTCACTGTACAATCCGGATGAGATACAAAAAGTAGTCGATGACTTTCCTCTGGAAGTGCGGATCACCTTCTGTGCTTCTGTCATGGAGGAGAAAAACTGGAACGAAGAGTGGGAGAAAAACTATTTCAAACCCATCACCATCGGTGAGCAGTGTTGTATCCACAGTTCCTTTCATCACCCCGAAGGCTCCTTCCGCTACCGCATCCTGATTGACCCGAAGATGGCGTTCGGCACCGGACATCACCAGACGACAGGATTGATACTGAGGGAGATACTTGATATGGAGCTGAACCGAAAGCCTGTATTGGATATGGGATGCGGCACCGGAGTACTGGCCATCCTGGCTGCCATGAAGGGAGCCGAACCGGTGACGGCCATCGACATTGAGGAGTGGGCATACAACAATGCCGTAGAGAATGTGGAACTGAATGGCACCGCTCATGTCCGTGTACGGCATGGCGGGGCTGAACTGCTCGGAGAGGAGAGCTATGAGGTGATCTTTGCCAATATCAACCGAAACATTCTCCTGCGGGATCTGCCCTGCTATACTGCTGTCCTGGAGAGGGGAGGGGTCCTCATCATGAGCGGTTTTTACCTCGACGACCTGCCTCGTATCCGTGAAAAAGCGGACGAGCTGGGGCTCCTGTTCACCCATTTCAGGGAAATGGATCAATGGGTTGCCGCCACATTTGTAAAGGAGTAAAATAAAGTGTACCTTTGCGGTTTGTTACACAATTTTAGGTTATTGACAGAATGGAATGGTTTGTTGATTTGATTGTCGGATCGGGTATAGCACATTCGATCCTTGTGCTTGCGTTGGTGATTGCCGTGGGACTGCTGCTGGGTAAAATCAAGATCTTCGGGATCTCACTGGGTACCACATGGATTCTCTTCTTTGGTATTTTCCTCGGTCACCTGGGCCTCCATATCGACCATGAGCTGCTCCATTTCCTGAAAGAATTCGGGCTGATTCTCTTTATCTTCTCAATCGGTATGCAAGTGGGGCCAAGTTTCTTCTCTTCTTTCAAGCAGGGAGGAATCACACTCAATCTGCTGGCCTCGGGGGTGGTACTACTCGGCGTCGCTACAACCATTGTGATTCACTTTGTTACCGGACTTCCCATCGCCACCATGGTTGGCATCCTGTCCGGGGCCGTAACCAACACTCCCGGGCTGGGAGCTGCCCAGCAAACCTTTAGCGATGCTACGGGCACCACAGATCCATCCATTGCCACCGCCTATGCCGTTGCCTATCCGCTCGGTGTGGTGGGCATCATCCTCTCCCTCGTCCTGTTCCGTTACATCTTCCGCATCAACATGAGAGAGGAAAACCGGCTGATCAGCCGGATGAGCGAATCGAAGCTGACAGAGGCGCACATGTTTACACTTAAGGTGTTGAATCCCGCTATCATGGGGAAGAATATCCGGGAGGTCAAAAAACTGGTTGACCGTGAGTTTGTCATCTCCAGGGTGTTGCACACCCATACCGGTGAACTGGTCGTTCCTCAGACGGAGACAAAACTGCTCGAAGGAGATCGCTTGCTTGTGGTTTCGAACCTGAAGAATATTGAAGCAATTGAAGCACTGATCGGTAAGCGGATCGACATGAACAGGGAAGAGTGGGAGAAGCTCGATTCACAGCTTGTCTCACGCCGGATCTCTATCACGCGCTCGGCTATCAACGGACGTTCCATCGGGAGCCTGCGCCTGCGCAATCTTTTCGGAGTCAATATCACCCGTGTGAACCGCGCAGGTGTGGATCTGATTGCCGATTCCCGACTGCAGCTCCAGTTGGGGGACCGCGTCACCGTCGTAGGCTCCGAGGAGGCGATCGCCAACGTGGAAAAGTTTCTGGGTAACTCGCTGAAAAGGTTGCGTGAACCCAATCTGATTTCCATCTTTATCGGCATTGCTTTGGGTGTGTTGGTGGGTAGTATTCCCTTCATGATTCCCGGCATACCACAACCGGTAAAGCTGGGGCTGGCCGGAGGTCCACTCATTATCGCCATCCTGATCAGCAAGTTCGGACCACGCTACAAGATGGTTACCTATACCACCATGAGCGCGAATCTGATGCTGCGCGAGATCGGTATTGCCATCTTTCTTGCCTGTGTGGGACTCGGTGCAGGAGGCAACTTTGTGGAGACGGTTCTCAACGGGGGCTACCTCTGGATTGGATACGGAGTGATCATTACTGTACTGCCACTACTGGTCATCGGTTTGATCGGCCGCAAGATCTGCAAACTCAATTATTTCACCTTGATGGGACTGATTGCGGGCAGTATGACCGATCCCCCGGCATTGGCCTATGCCAATGCCAGTGCCGGCAACGATGTGCCCGCGGTAAGTTATGCAACGGTTTATCCACTAACCATGTTTCTCAGGGTGATCACTGCCCAGTTGCTGATTCTTATTTTTCTCTGAATGAACGCCTCCTCCTGATCATGGCTGTGCTTTCGGTCGCAATCGATTGCACACGAATCTGTTCAAAAGATCATCTTGGGCGACTCATTCCCGCCTTTTTCATTGTAGATTTGCCGTAGAGGAGAATCAGTAATACGCAGATCATATCAAGGGAGCTCTCCCCTCAAAATGAACCAAATAAAAGGATTTGAATGGCTCATGTGACATTTCAACTCAACTACCATACCACCTGGGGGCAACAGGTCTGCCTCTGTGGGTCCACTTCCGGACTGGGAATGTTTGACGAGGATAAGGCACTGCTGCTCAGCTGTGACGGTGACAGATGGTACACTGATCTGAAGATGAAGGAGACAGATACCCTTGAATATTATTATCTGATCCGGCAGGGTGACAGCACCATCCGACGCGAGTGGGGCGCTCGACGGCGGTTGCGTGTCATCAAGGGGAAGAAAACCTATATCGTGCAGGATCACTGGAAAGAGAAACCCTACCATGCTTACCTCTACTCATCGGTTTTTATCGACAGTATCTTTCATCATCAGAAAAAGACGCTCCCGGCAAAATATTATTCCCGATCACTGTTGCTCAACCTGATTTGCCCCTACGCCAATCGTAATCAGGCAGTGGCTGTCTGTGGCGAGGCGGAGATGCTGGGGGGATGGGATCCGCGAAAAGCGAGGCTACTATCCTGTGTGAGCAACGGAGAATGGCAGCTTCTGCTCGATGCAAATCTGCTCCCGGAGAGGAGTGAATACAAATTCCTGATTGTCGACCGGAATACCGGCGATGCAGTGCATTGGGAAGAGGGCGCCAACAGGATCCTGGATGCAGGCCCTGCAAAGCAGTCGGGCAGTGTGGCGGCAGAGATGTCGATACAGTATCGCTATCCCGGTTTCTCATTCAAGGGCACAGGAACGGCAATACCCATCTTCTCACTGAGAACGGCACAAAGCTTCGGTATCGGTGATTTCGCCGATCTGCGGAAGATGATCGACTGGGTATCGCACACCAGGCAGCAACTGATTCAACTGCTGCCGGTGAATGACACCACCACATCAAGAACATGGAAGGATTCCTATCCCTACAGTGCCATCTCTATCTATGCCCTCCATCCAATCTATCTCGGGTGCAGCGATTATCCGTTGAAGAACAAAAAGAAACAGAGGCAGTATCTCAATAAGGCCACTGCCCTCAACCGTCTCGATGAAATCGACTATGAACAGGTACTCAGGCTTAAGACGGCATACATGCGTGATCTCTTTCTCGAGAATAGGGATGAAATGCTCGCCTCGGAGGCATACAACCTGTTCCATGAGAAAAACAGAGAGTGGCTCTTTCCCTATGCCTGCTACTGCACCCTTCGGGACCGTTTTGGCAGTGCCAACTTCAGGGAGTGGGAGAGCTTCGCAACATACAATGAGGTGCAACTGAAAGACTGGCTGGAAAACGATTCGCGGGCCGAAGAGGAGACGCACTACTGGTATTGTGTGCAGTATCTGTTGCACCGTCAGTTTTCAGCGGTCAAAGCCTATGCACACGAAAGGGGTGTCACCCTGAAAGGGGACATCCCCATCGGGATCAACCGGGACAGCATGGATGCCTGGACCTCACCCGGGCTCTTCCACATGGATACCCAGAGTGGTGCTCCCCCCGATGACTTCTCCTTCATTGGACAGAACTGGGGATTCCCCACCTATAACTGGCATGCTATGGAGAAAGAGGGCTTCGCCTGGTGGATCAATCGTTTCCGCAAGATGGCCGACTATTTCGACGCCTACCGCATCGACCATATCCTTGGTTTCTTCCGAATCTGGGAGATTCCGCTCGATGCCGTACAGGGACTCCTCGGTCATTTCAGTCCGGCGTTGCCTTACTGTCCCGAAGAGATCAGTCGTGCCGGTATTCCCTTCGATGAAGAACGGATGGTGCAGCCTTTCATTCATGAACAGTTCCTGTCCGATCTCTTTGGTGAGTATGCAGAAGAGGTGAGGGAGCACTATCTCGAGGTGTCGGGATGGCAACGATTTCGTTTGAAGAGTTGTTGCGACACGCAGCGTAAAATAAAGCTTCTCTTTGAGGGGCGGCAGGACGACAAATCCAACCGATTGCGTGACGGCCTTTATTCCCTCTGCACGGAGGTACTCTTTGTGCGGGATCCACTCGATCGGAACCGCTTTCACCCGCGCATCACCGCTCAATATACCTATTCCTACCGCACCCTCGATGATTCTGTGAAGGAGGCGTTTAACCGTCTTTACAATGATTTCTTCTATTCCCGCCACAACTACTTCTGGCGGGAACAGGCAATGAGAAAGCTGCCGGGGTTGGTCGCTTCCACATCCATGCTGGTTTGCGGTGAAGATCTGGGTATGGTGCCTGACTGTGTGCCCTCGGTGATGCGTGAGCTACAGATGCTCAGCCTCGAAATAGAGCGGATGCCCAAGGATCCCAAGGTGCTTTTCACCGACCTGAAGCAAATACCCTTCCATTCGGTCTGTACCACCTCCACACACGATATGTCGCCGATACGTCTTTGGTGGAGTGAGAACAGGGCGTTGACGCAGCGTTACTACAACGATATTCTCCACCATGAAGGGGTGGCGCCGGAAGCATGCAGTGCTGAGTTATGCAGGGAGATCATTGCGGCACACCTTCGTTCATCGGCCATGTGGGTGATTCTTCCCTGGCAGGACTGGATGTCGCTCAATACCGGGCTGCGCAATCCCGATGCTTCTGCCGAACGAATCAATGTCCCTGCCAACCCTGAACATTACTGGCGCTACCGGATGCATCTCTCCCTCGATGAATTGATAAAAGAAACGGCTTTCAACAAGCTGGTTGCTGAGATGAGTCGTCGGGATTGAGCATCCAATCATCTGCTGAAAACCCGACATACAAAAAAGAGACTGTCCGGCTGAACAGTCTCTTTCAAATTGTATGGAATCCGGTTGGTTATGCCTTTCCGGCACTGCCCAGCACCTTCTCCGTTTTGTGCATGTAAAGCTTTTTCAACTCCTCACGTGCCGGTCCCAGGTACTTGCGGGGGTCGAACTCAGCCGGGTTGTTGGCAAACACTTCACGTACGGCAGCGGTCATGGCCAGACGACCGTCGGAGTCGATGTTGATCTTGCAGACAGCCGACTTGGCCGCTTTGCGTAGCTGCTCTTCGGGGATGCCGATGGAGTCACTCAGCTTGCCACCGTACTTGTTGATGGTCTCCACATATTGCATTGGCACGGAAGAGGAGCCATGCAGTACGATGGGGAAGCCGGGGATTCTTTTTTCAATCTCCTCCAGGATGTCGAAACGCAATGGCGGCGGAACCAGCACACCCTCTTCGTTACGGGTACACTGCTCAGGGGTGAACTTGAAGGCTCCGTGTGAGGTGCCGATGGAGATGGCCAGCGAATCCACACCGGTGCGGGAGACGAAGTCCACCACCTCATCGGGCTCGGTATAGGTGTGGTGCTCTGCCTGCACATCATCCTCGATGCCGGCCAGTACACCCAGTTCACCTTCCACGGTTACATCATGCTGGTGTGCATATTCAACCACTTTTTTGGTGAGTGCCACATTCTCTTCGTAGGGGAGGTGTGAGCCGTCGATCATCACAGATGAGAAACCACTGTCGATGCAGTCTTTGCAGAGTTCGAAGCTGTCACCATGATCGAGGTGCAATACGATGGGGATCTCATATCCCAGTTCCTTGGCATACTGAACGGCTCCCTGTGCCATGTAGCGCAGCAGCGTCTGGTTGGCATACTTGCGGGCACCGCTGGAGACCTGCAGGATCACCGGTGATTTGGTTGCTACGCAGGCTGAAATGATTGCCTGAAGCTGTTCCATGTTGTTGAAGTTAAAAGCAGGGATGGCATAACCACCGTCTACCGCTTTCTTAAACAACTCCTTTGAGTTTACAAGACCCAGTTCTTTATAACTTACCATGAGCTTATTGTTATTAATTTTGATGAATACCTCAATTTGTATCACAAAAATACGATTAAATCTGCAATAAATGAAATTATTTCCGGAAAGAGTGGGTAAAGTGGGTTGTGGATAGCCAGAAAAAACGTTGCAAAAATATGATCGGATGAAGGGGAGAGGTTGGATATTTTTTCTATTTTTGCAGCAGCGGGGCTGTTATCTTTCCATGATCTCCACGGTGTGGTGAGCTTCAGCCACTCGTCACCTATTCTAATATTATTATCAACTTATTACATTCTTTTCTTATGATTATTGGAGTACCTAAAGAGATCAAAGTGCATGAGGGTAGGGTGGCCATCACTCCGGCCGGGGTGATGGAGCTGACTCGCAGAGGACATCAGGTTTATATGCAAAGGAATGCCGGCATCGCCAGTAACCTTCCCGATGAGCGTTACCTGCAGGCAGGTGCCATCCTGTTCGATACCGGTGAAGAGATCTATGCCATGGCTGACATGATAGTAAAGGTGAAAGAACCTCTGGAGAGCGAATACCGGCTGATCCGCGAAGGACAGGTGCTGTTCACCTATCTCCATCTTGCTTCAGACAAGAGGCTGACAGAAGCTATGATCGACAGCGGAGCGGTTTGCATTGCCTACGAGACGGTGATGGATCAGCATGGAGCACTACCGTTGCTTACCCCTATGAGCGAGGTGGCAGGGAGATTGTCGGTACAACAGGGTGCCAAATACCTCGAAAAACCGCAAGGTGGAAAAGGGGTTTTGCTGGGAGGCGTGCCGGGAGTACAGCCTGCTGAAGTGGTAATCATCGGGGCGGGTGTTGTGGGACAAAACGCCGCCCTGATGGCTGCCGGACTTGGAGCCAATGTAAAGCTCCTGGACATCAACCTGAATCGGCTTCGCTATCTCTCCGAGGTGATGCCGGCAAATGTGCAAACACTCTATTCCACTGAGATGTCAATCACCGAATCACTGTGTGTGGCCGATCTGGTGATCGGCGCCACCCTGACTGTGGGAGCCAGGGCACCCCACCTTGTCTCACGTGAGATGCTCAAAGGTATGTCTCCGGGTACGGTGATGATTGATGTGTCGGTAGATCAGGGTGGCTGTTTTGAAACAACCCGTCCCACCACCCATGCCGATCCGATTTACGAGGTGGACGGGATCATCCACTACTGCGTGGCCAATATACCAGGAGCGGTTCCCATTACCTCCACCCGTGCCTTGACTAACGCAACGATGCCGTACGTGGTCCGACTTGCTGATTATGGATGGAAAGAGGCCTCTGGACGTTTCGCAGATCTTAGGGTGGGACTCAACATCCTCAACGGGGAGGTGGTTTTCAGGAATGTAGCCGATTCCCTCGGATTACCTTTCAAGGAGATCAGGTGGTAGGCTGTACACCGTGGAAATTCGGTGTTGGATCAAGGGACCGGATGGGTAGGTGGAATCTACAGGGAAAAAGGAGATCAATCATGAAAGATTATCTCTTTTTCCTTTGCAGATAAGGAAAATTTATTTTTCTTTGTTTACCTTATTTAGAACATTTTTAAACAGGATCTGATTCACAGCAACAATGGAAGATTTTAACAAGGAGACCGAGTTACAGATTGAACTGAGCGAAGAGATTGCCCAGGGCACCTATTCCAACCTGGCGGTCATCTCTCACTCCTCATCCGAATTTGTAGTCGATTTTATCCGTATTGTCCCCGGCATGCAGAAAGCCAAGGTCAAATCCAGGATCATTCTCACCCCTGAGCATGCAAAGCGATTGTTACATGCACTGAAAGATAACATCGAGAAATTCGAACAGCAGAACGGATCGATCCGGCTTCAGGGAAATCCCGGTTTTCTGCCACCCATTGGGGGGATCGGTCAGGCCTGAAATAGAGCATTATTACACATCACAGCAATTATGGAATCGGATATCAACAGACCAACTGCCAGATATAACTGGTTCAGCATGTTCTGGTCAGGATTTACCAGCATGAGTCGCCTGAGCAGGACGCTCTGGATAGTGGCGATCGTGAAGCTGATCATCATGTTTTTCATCCTGAAACCCTTTTTCTTCCCCAACCTGTTGGAGAGCAACTACGACAACGATGCCGACAAGGCGCAACATGTGCGTACCGAACTCTTCAACAAGGCACCGGCTACGGAATAATCAAAAAGTAAAAAACCAATAACTATGGAGCTATTAAGTATATCTGCGGTAAATTGGTCGAGGGCGCAGTTCGCGCTGACGGCCGGCTATCATTGGCTGTTTGTCCCGCTAACCATCGGGCTGGGGCTCATCATGGCCATTATGGAGAGTCTCTATGTAAAAACAGGAGACGAGAAATGGAAGAGTGCCACCAAGTTCTGGCAGAAGATCTTCGGTATCAACTTCGCCATTGGAGTGGCTACCGGTATCATCCTTGAGTTTCAGTTCGGTACCAACTGGTCGAATTACAGTTGGTTTGTGGGAGACATCTTTGGTGCCCCACTGGCCATTGAGGGAATCTTCGCGTTCTTCATGGAGGCCACATTTATCTCCATTATGTTCTTCGGATGGAACAGGGTAAGCAAAAAAATGCACCTGGCATCCACCTGGCTGGTATTCGTGGGGGCTTCCCTCTCCGCCTTCTGGATCCTGGTGGCCAACGCCTGGATGCAGTATCCCATTGGCATGGAGTTTAACCCTGAGTCAGTGCGCAACGAGATGGTTGATTTCTGGGCGGTGGCCTTCTCACCTGTCGCTTACAACAAGTTCCTGCACACCACCTTTTCCTGTTGGGCTGTGGGTGCTGCCTTCGTGGTAGCTGTCTCGGGATGGTACCTGCTCAAAAAGCGCCATGCCGACTTCGCCATCAAGAGCATGAAGATAGGTTCACTGGTCGGACTGGTGGCTTTCCTGATGCTGGCGGTCACCGGTGATGGCTCCGCCTATCACGTGGCACAGAAGCAACCGATGAAGCTGGCAGCCATGGAGGGACTCTACGAGGGTACCGAGGGTGCCGGCCTGGTGGCGGTGGGCATGCTCAACCCTGCCAGGGAGAAATACAACGATGAGGTGGATCCTTATATCTTCAAGATTGAACTACCAAAGCTTCTCTCCCTGTTGGGTTACAGGGATATCAATGCTTTTGTGCCCGGTATCGTGGACATTGTGGATGGGGGGTATACCCTTCCCGACGGTACCACTGCCCTCTCTTTCCAGGAGCGACGGGAGAGAGGTCTGAAGGCTATCCAGGCGCTGGCTGACTACCAGGTGGCCAAGGAGGAGGGTCGTGATGCGGATGCGGCCAATCATGAGATCATCCTGCGGGAGAACTATGCCCACTTCGGATATGGCTACCTCGAAACAGAGGAGGAGCTCATCCCTAACATACCCCTCACCTTCTACAGCTTTCACCTGATGGTGATGATCGGGGTCTATTTCATCCTTTTCTTCATGATCATGCTCTACATCCTGTACAAGAAGGAGATGGCCGACAACCGCTGGCTGCAGTATGTGGCACTCTGGAGTCTTCCGCTGGCATACCTCGCCTCTCAACTGGGTTGGGTGGTCGCCGAGGTGGGACGACAGCCCTGGACCATTCAGGATATCCTGCCGGTACAGGCAGCTTCATCAGCCGTTTCCGCACAGAACGTGGTGACCACCTTTATCCTCTTCGCTGTGCTTTTTACCGGGCTGCTGATTGCGGAGGTGACCATCATGGTGAAACAGATCAAAAAGGGACCTGATCCCGTCGGAGAGCTGAATGCATGACTTTTCTTCTTCGAACTTGAACGGATAAACAGATTAGCATTATGATTACATACGAATTTCTACAACAATACTGGTGGTTCATCATGTCGCTCCTCGGCGGCCTGCTGGTGTTCCTGCTCTTTGTACAGGGTGGTCAGTCAATGATCCACTCCCTTTCCCGCAAAGAAGATGAGAAAAAGCTGCTGGTGAATGCGCTGGGCAGGAAGTGGGAGTATACCTTCACCACACTGGTCACCTTTGGAGGTGCCTTCTTTGCCTCGTTTCCGCTCTTTTATTCCACCAGCTTCGGTGGTGCCTACTGGGCCTGGATGATCCTACTCTTTTGCTTTGTGTTGCAGGCAGTCTCCTATGAGTTTCAGTCGAAGCCAGGCAATATCTTCGGAGCAGCCACCTACCGTAATTTTCTTTTTGTAAACGGATTGCTTGGCACGTTCCTGCTGGGAGTGGTCGTAGCCACTTTCTTTACCGGTTCAGCGTTCACCGTGGGCAAAGGAAACATTGCCGGTCTGGGAAACGCAGGGCCGGTTATCAGTCAGTGGCAGAACCCGTTGCATGGCCTTGAGTTGTTGGCCAATCCGCGGAATATCGCGCTGGGGCTTGCCGTTTTCTTCCTGGCACGTACCCTCGCCAGCCTCTTTTTCGTAAACCGCCTCAGTCATGAGGTACTGGAGAAACGCTCCCGCAAGTTTGTACTGTTCAACGGGCTCCCCTTTGTGGTTTTCTTTCTGGTCTTTCTCATCTGGACGCTCTTCGCCGAAGGGTATGCTGTGGATCCTGCCACAAAAGAGGTCTACCTGGAAAAAATGAAGTATCTGCACAATTTCATTGAGATGCCGCTGATCATGCTGCTCTTCCTGCTGGGTGTGCTTGCCGTGCTCTATGGGATCATCCGGACCGTCTTCAGCTTTGCCTTCAAGGAAGGGATCTGGTACTCCGGTGCCGGGACCATCCTTACCGTGACAATGCTGTTGCTGGTGGCGGGTTACAACAATACCGCCTATTATCCCTCGTCGGTAGATCTGCAGAGCTCGCTGACGCTTCAGAACTCCTCCTCGAGCGAGTTTACGCTCTCTGCGATGGCTGTTGTCTCACTCTTCGTGCCGGTGGTAGCAGCCTACATCTTTTATGCCTGGCGTGCACTCGAACGAAAGAAACTGAGTCTGGATGACCTGCACAGTGACGGACATGCCTATTGAACTGATGGTGAACTGAATCAAAAGGGTGGGTGTTTCGCTGTGCATCCGCCCTTTTTCTTTCAGGGGCTTATTTTCGCACCACAAAGATCCCAGTCTCGATAAATAAATGTAATTTTGCAATAGAATATAACAGCTTTCTTGTATGGAGAGAAGAATTTTCTATCTGCCGTTCTGCTGCCTGCTGCTTGCCGCAACGTTGCATCTTGCCTCCTGCACAGAGGGTGGCGGGAGTATCACCCAAGGAGACAACAATCTGGTACTCGACACGATTCTTGTTGCTTCACGCCATTATCTGGAAGGAGATACCACCAATCCATACTGCGATATCCATGTGGAATTCATCTATCCGTTCAGCAGTCAAACAACAAGCCTGGACACCCTGCAGCAGTTTTTCGTCCTCTCGCACTTCGGACCTGCCTATGCCAGTCTGGAGCCTGCAGCCGCGGTTGATGCATATGTCCGTAGCTATGTGGACAACTATACCCGTGATGCTGCCATCTACCGGGAAACTGTTTCCATCCCCGGGACACTGGAGAGGCTGACAACGGAGAACCACCACGACCACCCCGAAGGTGCTGCCGGTCGCTTCTATTCCTATTATGAGAGCATCTCGGATACCATTATTTACAACCGGCACGGACTACTCTCCTTTCAGGTGAGGCAATCCAACAACAAGGGGGGGGCTGCCTCCTACCAGCTCTGCCGCAACCATGTCTTCGACCTTGGAAGGGGAACAGCGGTAGGGGAGAGTGATCTCTTCAATGCCGGATACGACACGGCATTGCGCAACATGTTTGTTGCGTCACTCCTGGAACAGAATGGAGTGAAAAGCGTTGAAGAGCTGGAAGAATTGGGTTTCTTCGGTATCCGCGAGATTCTGCCCAACAGGAACTTCCTGCTCAATGAAGAGGGCATCATCTACACCTTCAACAAGGGTGAATATTCAGCTTATCAGCTCGATGCACCTGAGGTCATGATCCCATACGGCTCCATTCGCTCCCTGTTGAGAGAAAACAGCATTGCATCCAAACTGGCCGACCTGAAGTGAAAGAGATCCTACATCATTTTCCCGCCCTGAGCGAGCGGCAAACAAGTCAGTTTGAAGCATTGTTTCCTCTCTATAACGAATGGAACAGCAGGATCAATGTCATCTCCCGTAAAGATATCAACAACCTCTACCTGCATCATGTGCTGCACTCACTGGCCATCGCCCGGTTCATCAAGTTCACTCCTGGTACAGCTGTCATGGATGTAGGTACGGGAGGCGGGTTCCCGGGCATCCCCCTCGCCATTCTGTTTCCTGAAACGCACTTTTTGTTGCTCGACAGCATCGGGAAGAAGATCCGGGTGGTGCGTGAGGTGGCAGATGCCATTGGGTTGACCAATGTGGAAGCAATCCATTCCCGCGCGGAAGAGGAGAAACGGAGATTCCATTTTGTCGTGAGTCGCGCTGTGATGCCGCTACCTCAGCTGATCAGGATCATCCGGAAGAACATTGCCAGGGAACAGATCAATGCATTGCCCAATGGCATCATCTGTCTGAAAGGGGGTAACCTGGCGGCAGAGCTGCATCCTTACCGACAGATTGCAGAGGAGATGCCCCTCACCGACTATTTCTCCGATCCCTTTTTCCAGACGAAAAAACTGGTTTATCTCCCCCTGGTAAATGAAAAGTGACTACAAAAAGAGAATCGCATGAAGGTCAAAACATTTGAATTCAACCCCCTGGGAGTAAATACCTATCTGCTCTCTGACGAGACGAAGGAGTGTGTGGTGATCGATGCAGCCTTTTTTTATGCGGATGAGCAGGAGTTGTTGCTCAATTATATCCTGGATCATGACTTTGTGGTCAGGCATCTGATCAATACCCACCTCCATTTCGATCATCTTTTCGGGGTCAATCCGCTCGTCAACCGGTTTGGGCTACCACTCCGGTATCACCCGGACGATCAGTTTCTGCTGGAAGATATTCCTGCACAGATGCGGATGTTCGGATTTCCCTCCCCCCATCCCGATTACCGCCCCGTGAAGGGGGAAGAGCTACAGGAGGGTGACCTGGTCCGTTTCGGTAACCAGATCCTCCATGTCCTGCATCTGCCCGGCCATTCTCCCGGAAGCGTAGCCTTTTATGAGGCGGAAGCCAATATCCTTTTTAGCGGTGATGCTCTTTTTCATTCAGGTATCGGCCGCACCGACCTGCCGCGTGGCAGTTACGAAACACTCATCGGCAGTATCCGGAACAAATTATACTCCCTGCCGGATGAGACGATTGTCTATCCCGGTCACGGACCCTCTACGACCATCGGACAGGAGAAACGGAACAACCCTTTTGTCAATATGAACCCAAGTGAAGGAAACGACTAACATATGGTAACAATGGAACATTTCAAAAATCGCCATATCGGCATCAGTGAAGCCGACAAGCATGTGATGCTGGAGATCCTCGGAGTGAAAAGCATCGAGGAGCTGATTGACCAGACCATTCCCCGTGACATCCGGCTGGAGAAGCCACTCGCTCTTCCTGCAGCACTCTCCGAACAGGAGTATGCAGAGGAGATCGCACGCATTGCTGCCCGCAACAGGGTGTTTGCTTCCTATATTGGCATGGGGTGGTATGACACCATCACTCCTGCCCCCATCTACCGCAACGTCTTTGAGAATCCGGTCTGGTACACCTCTTATACCCCTTACCAGGCTGAGATATCACAGGGAAGACTCGAAGCATTGCTCAATTTTCAGACCATGGTGAGCGACCTCACTGCGCTACCGCTTTCCAACTGCTCTCTTCTTGACGAGGCCACCGCTGCCGCCGAGGCGGCCACCATGATGTATGGCTTGCGCAGCCGTGAACAGGTGAAGCAGAACGTGGAGACCCTCTTCGTGGACCAGCAGCTTTTTCCCCAGACAATGGCTGTTTTGCGGACCAGAATGCAATATGCTGGTATCGAAATTGTAGTTGGAGATTACAAAAGCTTCTCTTTCACTACCCCCTGCTTTGGTGCAATCCTGCAATACCCCAACAACAACGGCAGTGTGGAGGATTACAGGTTATTCACGGAGAAAGCACATGCTGCCAACAGCAGGGTGGCTGTAGCGACCGACCTGATGGCACTTGTGCTGCTTGCCCCCCCGGGAGAGTGGGGGGCTGACATTGCCTTCGGTAGCAGCCAGCGCTTCGGTATCCCGCTCTTCTATGGTGGTCCCTCTGCCGCCTTTTTTGCCACACGAGAGGAGTACAAGCGTGCCATGCCGGGTCGCATCATCGGCCTCTCGAAAGATGCCTATGGGCGTGAAGCATTGCGTATGGCCCTGCAGACACGGGAACAGCATATCAAGCGGGAGAAGGCAACGTCAAACATCTGCACTGCCCAGGCACTGCTGGCTACCATGTCATCCTTCTACGCCGTCTATCACGGTCCGGAGGGGCTGAAGCAGATTGCCAGTCGCATTCATTCCTATGCCTCTCATGTCAGCGACGAGCTGCAGGCCATGGGATACCGACAGCTCAATGAGAGCTTCTTTGACACGCTCGTCATCGCCCTGCCGGAAGGAATCACGGAAGAGGATATCCGCAGCCATGCTGAAATGCGGGAAATCAACCTGCGCTATTTCAACGATGGGAGAGTCGGCATCAGCCTGGACGAAACCACAAACGATTACCGGGTGCACGAACTGTTGGCACTCTTTGCCATGGCTGCCGGCAGCTCGAAGGTGTTCATGATCGACGAACTGCCTGAAAAAGCTACATTGCGGGAAGAGCAGCTTCGAAAAAGCGAATTCCTGACACACCCCACCTTTCAGCGTTATCATACCGAAACAGAGCTGATGCGGTACATCAAGCGACTGGAACGGAAAGATATTTCACTGGCACACTCGATGATTTCATTGGGCTCCTGCACCATGAAGCTGAACGCTGCTTCTGAACTCCTGCCACTGGGACTCTCCGGTTTTCAGCGGATCCATCCCTTTGTGCCTGAAGAACAGGCCTTGGGATATAGGGAGATGGTTGGTGAGCTGGAGGAGATGCTGGCCGAAATTACCGGACTGGCTGCTACCAGCCTGCAACCCAATTCGGGTGCGGCGGGTGAATATGCAGGACTGATTACCATTGCGGCCTACCAGGAGAGTATCGGCCAGGGGACACGCAAAGTGGTGCTCATCCCGGCATCGGCACACGGCACCAACCCGGCAAGCGCTGTCCAGGCAGGCTTTACACCCGTAACGGTGGCCAGCGACGCGAAGGGCAACGTTGACATGGAGGATCTGCGCAGCAAGGTGTACCGGTACCGGGAGGATCTGGCAGCCTTCATGATCACCTATCCCTCCACCCACGGTATCTTTGAGACCTCAATCCGGGAGATGTGCCGTCTGATTCATGAGGCGGGAGGCCAGGTTTACATGGATGGCGCCAACATGAATGCACAGGTAGGGTTGACCAATCCCGGCACCATCGGAGCCGATGTCTGTCATCTCAACCTGCACAAGACTTTTGCCATTCCGCATGGCGGCGGTGGGCCTGGAGTGGGACCCATCTGTGTGGCTGAGCACCTGATACCCTTCCTTCCCGGACACCCGGTATCGCTTCCTGCGGATCGAAACAGCGTGTCGGCAGCAGCCTACGGGAGCGCAGGTGTGCTTCCCATCACCTATGGTTATGTCCGTATGATGGGTGCCGATGGACTGCGGGAGGCGACAGAAGCGGCGATCCTCAGTGCCAATTACCTGGCTGAAAAGCTAAACAGCTCCTATGGAATTGTTTATCGCGGTGCCGAAGGAAGAGTAGGCCATGAGCTGATCCTGGAGTGCCGTGGACTGAAAGAGGTCTCGGGTATCAGCGAGACGGATATCGCCAAGCGACTGATTGACTATGGCTATCACGCTCCAACGCTCTCCTTCCCGGTGCATGGCACACTGATGGTGGAGCCGACCGAGAGTGAAAGTTTGGCCGAACTGGATCGATTTGTGGCTGTGATGGATCAGATTCATGAGGAGATCATCGAGGTGTCAAGGGGGGAGTACACGCGTGAGGACAACGTGCTGGTCAATGCCCCTCACCCGGAGTATGAGGCAGTGGCGGATGAGTGGAATCATGCCTACCCGCGCAGCAAAGCACTCTATCCGTTGCCCTTTGTCGCAGATAACAAGTTCTGGGTCAATGTGGCACGGGTGGATAATGCCTATGGCGACCGAAACCTGGTCACCTGCCTCTGTCACTCCTGAAGCTGTTTGTTTAGTATAACTGCGGGATCTCACCCTTCTCGAAGAGAATCATGGGCGAGCCGGAGATGTCCCTTTTGAAGCTACCGGTGATCTCACTGTTCACCTCGGTGAGGATTACCTTTACACGGTTCTCCATCACATCGGGGTAGGCACCCGCGAAATGGGCCATCACGGGATGCTCTTCCGCCATACTACTATCCACCAGGAATGCATCAATTCGATCCATCACCTGCATCATCTGACGATAGGAATAGGTGACCCGCTCAATTTTGAAGTCATCTCCCCCCAGGATGGTTGCCAGGCGCTGCCTGTTGGCTTCCATATCGCTGGTAACAGCCACCACAAAGTTGCCGCTGTTATCAATGAAGGAGCCTCCATAATAGTCGGGGTAGAGGTCCGGATCCGACTCCCGTTCAATCCAGTCGGCTCCGAAATGTGCCATCAGCTTCTCATGGTAGAGCAGTGCCTGTTTCTCTTTCTCAGCGGTAGTGATGGCTGCCAATGTGGTGGAATCCGTGGGGTGAGATGTCGCCGTGGCGGTATCTCTCTTCTGTTGCCCACAGGCGATGAGAAGGAACGTCGTGACGGCAAGTGGCAGGATTGAGCGATAGTTTGTTTTCATTGCGTAATCTGTTCTCTGTTGTGAAGGAATCTACCGGAGAGAATATAACAGCTGACCTGCTGTTTTGTTTTGCAGAATAGCAACAGGGTTCATGCTAAAACAGGGACCTTTTGCCTATCTTTGCAGCAGTCCAACAGTCAAATTCGTTTTCTATGTACACAAAGCAGATGCTTTCGGTTCTGTTGATCAGCCTGACAACCCTTGTTTTCCTCTCCTGCGGCAAAGAGGATGTGAGTGAGAATGCCGCCCGTCTGAGGATCAAACTGACAGATGCAGCCACACCGGTGTTGAAGGAGATCTACCTCAACATGGAAACAATCGAGGTGTTGCCTGTAGACAGTGCCGGCATTGCCGGGGAATGGGTATTGCTCGATTTCACCGGAGGTGAATACAACCTGTTAAAACTGATGAACGGCAGAACGGTTCAGCTCGTCGACCAGTACTTCCCGGCAGGAGGAAAGATAGACAAGATACGCCTGAGCTTCGGTGACAACAATCGGATGGTGACCATCACGGATCAGCCGATACCGTTGCAAAAGGCACCCACCATCACGGAGTACCTCCTCATCCACGATGTGGATGCCTCGCTTGCCGCCAATATCATTACCAGCATCGTGATCGACATCAATGCGGCGCTGTCGGTACGGGAATCGAATGGAAGCTATCTCCTCGATCCGCGCGCCCGGGCATTTCCTGAGACCTTTGGGGGCTCCCTGAAGGGATATGTTTTACCTCCTGAGGCATCTCCCGTTGTATTGATCACCCGTGAGGGGGATTCGCTCATCACCCTTCCCGAGGGGACAGATGGGATGTTTCTCTTCACCGGTCTGCAGGAGGGAGCCTGGAAGATACATCTTTTGGCCGATCCCGCTTCCCTTTACCGTGACACCATATTTACCGACACAATCGAGCAGGGCAGGGTCCGGGAGATCAGGCCCAGACCGATCAGACTGGTTCAACAGTAAGCACGTAGTATGTGCAAGACCCATCCTCCCTTTGAAATAAGTGGCACCTCAACAGACTGGGTAAGTTGAAGAATGTGGAAAAATGAGAGAGAGGGATGGGGAGAATAGGATTCCCCATCCCTTTTTAATTAAATTTCACATATGCAAACATGCAGTGATCCGCTTCTTTATTATCTTTGCAGGAATGATTATGGTTTCAAATCGATTACAACTATCTAACAATAACACACAGATGAAAAAAATCCATTTTGCTCTGATTTTAGCTGCCCTACTGATTGCGGGAACCTCCTGCAAACCGAAACAGAGTGCCTACAAGCAGGTATATGAAGCTGCTAAGGAGAGGGAGATGCAGCAGACAGCTTCTCAGCCAACGACAGTGGTAAAGGATGCCAGCCCGCTGCCACCGGTTGAAGTCTCCGTCCGCAAGGAAAAGGTAGAACCGGTCTATTCAACCGATGCTGCCGGCCTGAAGCGTTACAGCGTGGTGATTGCCTCTCTCAGTGTCAAGCTCAATGCAGAATCACTGAAGAGTCGCATGGAAAACGAGGGTCACAAGGTGATCCTGGCAGAAAATGAACAGGGGATGTATCGTGTCATCATTGCCAGCTATGACGACAAGGCTCAGGCAGCTGCCAAGAGGGAAGAGATCTATAGCCTGTACGCCGCCAAAGGCAACACCGACTACCTGAGAAGAACCTATGGCGTGCCTTTCAACGATCTCTGGATCCTGGAGAGGCAATACTAATCGGTGAGTGGAAGTGAACAGGCATTGGTTTCCTCTTGTGAGAATCAACCTGTTGCCTGCTTGAACGATACAAGACAAGAAACAAAGAGCTGCCCGTTGACCGAATGTGGCGGCTTTTTTTTGATACAGAACAGATGAAAATACGTTTTCTGGGTACAGGAACCTCTACCGGTATACCCCAGATCGGATGCAGCTGTGCGGTCTGCCAATCAGATGACCGGCGTGACAGAAGGCTGAGGTGTTCGGTGGTTGTTTCAACCGATGAGCAGCAGCTTCTGATAGATTGTACACCCGACTTTCGGCAGCAGGCACTTAGCATTCCTTTCAGGAAGATTGACGGGATTCTCTTCACCCATGAACACTATGACCATACCGGAGGGATAGATGATTTACGCCCCTTTTCCCGGTTTGGAACAGTGGATTTATACATGGAAGAACGTATGGAAGAAGTGGTACGAAACAGGCTTCCCTATTGTTTTTCCGAACAACGGTATGGGGGGATTCCTGATATCCGCATCCGGAGAATTGATCCGAACCAATCCCTGCGGATAGGCGGGACTGAAATACTTCCTGTAAGGGTGCTGCACCACAGATTGCCGATCTTGGGTTTCCGCATCGGTAGTTTTGCCTATCTGACAGATGTGAAAAGAATTCCGGATGCTGAACTTAAAAAGCTGCGCGGCTTGAATACCCTGGTTATAAATGCATTGCGAAAAACGGAGCATCTCTCTCATCTCTCGCTTACAGAGGCCTTGCAGATCATTGAGATGATTGCGCCGGAAAGGACATTCCTCACCCATTTCAGTCACGAAATGGGAAGGCATGTCGATATGCGGGATACTCTTCCCACAGGAGTTTTTCCGGCATACGACAACCTGGAGATCACCCTCTGACAGGGAATCTCCTTACGTTTTTTTAACCAAATGATATGCAACGTTTGACAGATTCTCCCATCTATCTTTTGAACCATATTCCGGGCCGATAGGTTGGAATCATGAGATGGAAAAATGAAACACAAAATATGGGCAGCACATTAAACCATCGGAGCTGACAAGCGTCAGAGTGTAGAGATAAATAGATTGCAAACATAATATTAACGGGGAGAAACTATGAAAACGAATCAATTTTTAGTGGCCGCATTATTGACCGCCATACCATTCTTCGGTTTCGCCCAGGAATGGGATGATATCTATGCCGACCCTGTGCATAAGGAAACGGTGAGGGTACAGGTGAAAGAGAAAGAACCGCAGAAAAAAAAGGTAGTCATCGTGCAGGGGGATGCCTCCGGCATGGAGGTACAGGCCAATGGCAGAGATGTTGATGAGTACAACCGCCGTGGAAACAATGAAATCCCGGCAGGGGATGAAGCATATTCAAACGATTCACTCGACTATGAGGAGTATGAATACACCGACCGCATTGTCCGTTTCCACGATCCTGAATCAAGCATCAAGATCACGGGTGCAGACGAGGTGATTGTTTACGTGGGAGACGATCTCTATGAGAACTACAACAACCGTGGCTGGAATAGCAATGTCTATATGGGCTTGGGATGGGGTATGGGGTACTATCCCTGGTATGACCCCTGGTACGATCCCTGGTATTATGGTAGCTGGTACAGTCCCTGGTACGGTTATGCTCCCTATTATGGCTGGAACCGCTGGTACAGTCCCTGGTACTACAGCCGCTGGTACAGTCCCTGGTACTACGGGGGGTGGTATGATCCCTGGTATTATGGATACGGTGGCTATTATGGTGGAGGTTACTCACACGGTTTCTACGACGGCTATTACAGCAGCCTGACACACAACCGATCCGGCAGAAGCACGGGGGTGTACAGATCCAGCTCTGCCACCAGAAGCAGTTCTTTGAACGCCGGCCTCTCCGGTAGATCCTCCTCATCTGCTATCCGTTCCGGTCTCTCCGGAAGGAGTGCAACCGCAAGCACCCGTACCGCCACTTCCGGCAGGAACGCCACGGTGAACGCCCGCAGCAGTGCGAACAGTCCGCGAACCCGCATCATCGATAACAGCGGCAGGGTACTTGATTCCAGGACAGGCAGAACAATCGAACGCAGTGGCAGCACCCGCAGTAGCTCGGGAAGCTACTCCACCGGTAGAAGCAGCACCACGGAGAGGAGCAGTTCCACCTATCAACGCTCCACCACAACCAATCGGAACAGCAATTACAGCACTCCCTCACGAAGTACGCAGTCGAGCCGATCATCCACCTACAGCTCACCCTCGCAATCTTCCTCCTCGAGAAGCTCTACTTACTCGGCACCCAGCCGCAGCTCCTCTTCGAGTGCCGGTTCGGTGGGCAGTAGCAGTAGAAGCTCTGGCAGCAGCGGACGCAGTTCAGGTGGTGGTCGCAGGTAAGAAATAAGGAAAACGTGTCGATAGCATTGGTTCGAATACACATAACGCAAACAGCATATGAATAAAATCACATATCTTGTCACTACTTTGCTTGTTATCTCCTCCTCTCTTTTTGCACAGGGGGAGGTAGATGCCTTGCGTTTCTCGAGAGAGAGTCTTTTTGGTACCGCCCGTGCCATGTCGATGGGTGGTGCGTTCGGGGCCCTGGGGGGTGATCAGAGTGCCCTGGCCATCAACCCGGCCGGAATCGGGGTCTACCGCAGCTCAGAGGTGGTGGGAACCTTCAATCTGTCACGCAATCAGTCGGTCGCGGGCAATCAAACCGCCAACAAAAGCCGCTTTGACATGGACAACCTCGGCTTTGTCGGTTATTTCCCGCTGCGAAATGATGTGATGCCGCTGGTTAATTTCGGCTTTTCATACAACAAGTTGCAGTCGTTCGACAGAAATGTCTCTGCGATCGGTAGCCCCAACAGTACATTGATCGATTACATTGCTGACAGGAGTGCGGGCATCGACCCTGCGAAACTGAGAATGGGTAAAGATTTGCCCGATCCGTTTAATACACAGCCTTGGCTGCCGGTGCTGGCTTTCAACTCCTACCTGATCTCACCGGTTGATGGGGGTGATAGCTATGACCCTGTCAATACCAGAGGAGAGCGTGCCATCAACGAAATCCGCATGAAGGAGAGGGGACACATTGATAACTACGACTTCACGGTGGGTACCACCCTTGGCAATGTACTCAATCTGGGTTTTGCCCTCTCCATCAAGGATATATCCTACAGTCTCACATCCGATTACCTCGAAGATTTCAATGAGGGTGGATATACGCTTACCAACTGGCTCACCACCAGTGGTGCCGGCGTTAGTGCCAAGATAGGGGCGATCTACCGGCCGGTGAACGAACTGAGGTTGGGGCTGGCTTATCATACGCCTACCCTGTATGCAATGACGGAGACCTACGAGGCGCAGATAGCCGATGAAATGGATGCCTACATCGATGATCCGAACTATGAGTCGGGAGAGACTTATTCGGCCCGTTTCACCAACGACTATGACCTGAAAACGCCCGGCAAGCTGGTGGCCAGCATCGCCACAGTGCTGGGAGGACGATTCATTGGCAGCCTCGACTATGAGCTGACCGATTACTCCAATATGAAACTCAAGGTTCCATCAGGTGCCTACGAAGAGGGGGACTGGTATGCAATCGACAACGAATACATAGCGATGGATTTCCGCCCGGCATCGACACTGCGAGCCGGTATGGAATATCGCTTTACCCAGCAGTTCTCCGGCCGTCTCGGCTATGCCTGGATGCAGAATCCTTACGATGCCGGGTTCCGTGAAAGTGGCGATGCCGCCATCGCCGGATCGAACACCATCTACCGTATGGAGGGGGATACCCGGTACCTCACCGGCGGACTGGGGTACCGGTTTAACCGCAACTTCTTCCTCGATGTTGCGCTGGTGTACGAGAGTCGTACCGACGATCTCTATCCTTTTCCCAACCTCTATACCCTGAACAGGCAAGAGCTGGTGATCGATGCCTCTCCATTTGAATTGAAAAACAGCTCTGTGAAGGGGTTGATCACGCTGGGATATAAGTTTTAAAATAGTATAGCTTGGGAAACAGCAGAAGTGCCGGGTGGTGATGAACTCCCGGCTTTCTGTTTTCTGGTGTATCATAAAAATCGTACCTTTGCCTCTACAATCAATAATAAGACTCGGTTCCTATGGAAAAACAAAAAGGATATCTCACCACCAGCGACAACAGGAAGGTGACCACACACCGTCTGCTGGAAATGAAACGGAGAGGGGAGAAAATATCGATGCTCACGGCATACGATTACTCCATGGCTACGGTGATCGACCAGGCCGGGATGGATGTGATCCTGGTGGGCGACTCGGCATCGAACGTGATGGTGGGAAACACCACCACGCTGCCCATGACGGTAGATCAGATGATCTACCACGGCAAGGCGGTAATGAACGGTGTGAAAAGAGCCATGGTAGTGATCGACATGCCCTTCGGCAGCTACCAGGGTAATCCGCGCGAGGCGGTGGCCAACGCGGTGCGCATCATGAAGGAGACCGGGGCAGACTGCCTGAAGCTGGAAGGGGGAAAGGAGATCCTGGAGTCGGTGAAACTGATCCTGAGCGCCGGTATTCCCGTCATGGGACACCTGGGACTGATGCCACAATCGATTAACAAATATGGTACCTATGCGGTAAGGGCAGAGGATGCGGCGGAAGCTGCCAGGTTGGTCGATGATGCACACCTGCTGCAGGAGGCAGGTTGCTGCTCCCTGGTGTTGGAAAAAATTCCCTCACAGCTGGCGAAAAGGGTTTCGGAAGAGCTCACCATCCCGACCATCGGAATCGGCGCCGGTCCCCATGTGGATGGGCAGGTGCTGGTGATGCACGACATGCTGGGGCTTAACAAGGGCTTCTCACCCCGTTTCCTGCGCCGCTACGCCAATTTGTTTGACGAGATAACCCAGGCGGTGCAAAGCTACATCAATGACGTGAAAAGAGCTGATTTTCCCTCGGAAGAAGAATCTTACTAGGTTAGCAGGTTCCAAGCTATCAGCTAAAAGCCTATCATAGTTCCCCATACATCGGAATATCGTTCAGAAACTGGTATTCCAGTGTTGCATAATCGATCCGGTAACAAAAATGGCTGATGCCGTTGGAAACCACGATATAGGGTACCCGTAGCACGCTGTTGTAACGGGCCACCTGATCGAACACCTGCTGGGTGATGATCACCCTCGGCTCCTTGTACTCCAGTATCATCAGCGGTTCCAGCTGTTTGTCGTAAACGACCGAATCACACCGCCGCGATAACGAATTGAGCCGGATAGCGGTTTCATTGGCGATGCGTGAGGCGGGATATCCCTTGTCGGCAATCAGGAAGTGCACAAAATGTTGTCGTACCCACTCCTCCGGTGTGAGCGCCACATACTTCCTCCGCAGGGGATCAAATATCTCAGGATAGTTGCCGCTATTTCGGATTTTTGCTTCAAACGATGGCAAGTTTAACGGGTACATATTGTATCTTTGTTTGGAGAAGAGGAATCGCTCAGAACAAAAATAGCCTTTTTTTATGAGAACGAAACAAGAAATCGTGGAGAACTGGCTTCCCAGATATACCAAACGGCCCTTGGAAGATTTTACCCCATTTATCCTGCTGACCAACTTTCAGAAGTATGTGGAGATCTTTGCACGCCATTTCAACGTTCCCATCGTGGGTGCCGATGCCAATATGCCCAATGCCTCGGCAGAAGGGATTACCATCATCAACTTCGGCATGGGAAGCGCCAATGCTGCTACAGTGATGGATCTGCTTAGTGCGGTCACCCCCACGGCTGTTCTCTTCCTGGGGAAGTGTGGTGGTCTGAAGGCCAGGAGTGAGTTGGGGGACTACATATTGCCGATCGCCGCTATTCGGGGAGAAGGCACCTCCAACGATTACCTTCCAGCGGAGGTACCATCGCTTCCGGCCTTCAGCCTGCTGCGCGCCGTCTCCTCCAATATCCGGGACTTCGGAAGGGATTACTGGACAGGTACGGTTTACACCACCAACCGCCGGGTGTGGGAATACGACGATGACTTCAAGGGATATCTCAGACAGATACGAGCCCTGGCGGTCGATATGGAGACCGCCACGCTCTTTACCTGCGGTTTTGCCAACCATATTTCCACCGGAGCCCTGTTGCTGGTGTCCGACCAGCCACTCATCTCTACAGGTGTGAAAACGGAAAAGAGCGATCAACATGTCACGGAAAACTTCGTGGAAGAACATGTAAAGATCGGAATCAAATCGCTCTCCTCTATCATGAACCACGGATCCACCATCAAACACCTGCGTTTCGACTGGTGAGCCGGCACAACCTCGTAACCAAATGGCAACAACCTCCAAAAACAGCTACGAAGCTATTCGCGCCGAAATTCTGCAAGGCCAATTGAAACCGGTCTACCTGTTGATGGGCGAGGAAGGATATTTTATTGACCGGCTCACCGATCTGCTCGAAGAAAAGGTTCTCACTGAAACAGAGAAGGATTTCAACCTGCTCACCTTTTATGGTGCGGATTCCGATGTGCACACCATTATCTCGGCAGCTCGCCGTTATCCGATGATGGCGGAGCGGCAACTGATTGTGCTTAAGGAGGCACAGAACCTGCCCCGGTTCGAAGAGCTGGATCACTATTTCAAAAACCCGATGCCATCAACCGTGCTGGTGATCAACTACCGCCACGGCACGGTGGATAAACGAAAGGCGGTGGCGAAGAACGCGGATAAGATCGGGGTGTTATTCGAATCGAAAAAACTGTATGACAACCAGATTCCACCTTTCATCGTGACATGGTTCAGGGAGCAGGCAATCACCATCGAAGAGAAGGCGGCACAGATGCTGAACGACTATGTGGGAAATGAGATCAGCAAACTGATCCCCCAGCTGGAGAAGCTGGTGGTGTCACTGCCGGGTGGAACCAGAAGAGTGACGGCGGAGCTGGTTGAGCAGAACGTGGGCATCAGCAAGGATTACAACAACTTCGAACTGCAAAAGGCGATTATCCGGAAAGATCTGCTCACAGCCAATCGAATTGTAGATTATTTTGGGAGAAATCCCAGGGAGAACCCGATGATGGGCACCGTGGCAATCCTTTTCAACTACTTCAGCAACCTGCTGGAATGCTACTGGCTTCCGCAAAGGGACGAACAGTCGGTGATGGCTGCTCTGCAGGTCAGGAGTTCCTATTTTGTGCGTGACTACATGACCGGCCTCAAAAACTTCAGTGCGACGAAGGTGATGGAAATCATCTCAGAGCTGCGCCGTTTCGATGCCAGCTCAAAGGGGGTGGACAATGTGTCGGCCTCGCAACATGAACTGCTGCGTGAACTGGTCTACCGGATCATGCACTAATCCTGACGGATCCACTTAACGATTCTGTCGCTCAAAGGACTCTCCCTGGGCATCACCACATCCACCAGGCGGCCCTCCTCATCGATCATGAACTTCTGAAAGTTCCAAGTCACCTCCTGTTCCTTCACCCCGTTCTCATCCTTGTGGGTAAGCCAGCGATAAAGAGGTGCAATATCCTCACCCTTTACGCTGATCTTATCCATCATGGGAAAGGCAACGCCATACTTACCGGTGCAGAACGCCTTAATCTCGCGGTTCGTACCGGGTTCCTGACCATTGAAGTTGTTGGCCGGGAAACCAATAACCACGAAATTCTCTTTTTGATAAAGGGTGTATAATTGCTGCAGCTCTTCATACTGGGGTGTGAGGCCACAACGGGAAGCAACATTCACTACCAGCACCTTCTTTCCTTTCAGGCTGGAAAGGGCAAAATCGTTGCCGTCAATATCTTTTACCGTAAAGTCATGCAGTGTCTGATAACGGGTGGCAGGCTTTTTTTCGGTGCTATTTCCGGGCTCTTTTGCTGATCCCTGTTTCTGTTGTCCACTGTAGGCCGGTGAGGTGCATATCATCACAGCAAACAGCAAAAGGTTTATCCATCTCTTTTCCATTTTGCAAATCATTGGGGTTTCTGTATCAACAGATGCGTGTGTCCGGAGCCAACACTCCCTCTCTTCACACTCCATCATCTGCAATAGTAAACAAAAGATGCTACGAACAGTTCAGCATCATGGTTATTATTTTCTGAACAAATTCCAAGACAGAAAAAAAACAAACAAACCTACAGTAATACAAGATGATAAGAGATTGTGAAGCCGGCAGGAGTACGACAAATGAGTGGTTGCTGCATCCCGCATAGAAATTCACGCAGGTAAGGGGTAGTAAGGCTCCGGCAGGATACATGCACTGGCGTCACTGCTCCCGTCATCCATCTGGTCACTGCGGTTTGGATATCTATGCGACGGAAAAAGCATAAATAGACAGCCGGCACATGAAACCATTCCTCCCTGCGAAGTTACAAATGTATATTATCAGGTCGCGCACAAATGTACACGAATGCCGCCTCTTCGGGGCTGCCGGCCGATACATATCTGCCACACGGCTTTTAACAGATATCGATTCATGATATTTGATAAATATAATATACTTTTTTTTATGACCTTAAAACTGAAAAATAAAGAAACAATTAAGATTTTTCAGGGCCTGGGGTTCCTTTTTATGCCAGAAGTGTTAAATTCAATACAATTATATTATCTATAAATTTGTATATGAGTTATATAATAGTGAAATATTAATTAAGGATTCACTTGTTTTTGTCGAGTTTGCGGAGCGGTCACACCATGACGTCACAAATGTATTTCAACGACGATAGAAATGTGAAACACAAATCTAAACAACAACAGTGCTCATTTGTACACAAATTTTCCTACATTTGTAAATCGCATCCGCAGGATGTATAAGTATTCATTTTGTCGTTCATCCCAAACAATCGCGTTATGAAAGATCGTATCAAGCAGATTATGGAATTGGAGCACCTCACGCCGACCCGGTTTGCAGACCGGTTGCAGATTAACCGGGCAATCATCTCTCATATCCTGAATGGCAGGAACAATCCGAGCCTGGATGTGGTGACGAAGATTCTTGGAGAGATGCACTACATCAACCCCGAATGGTTACTGAACGGTGTTGGGTCCATCTATAAGGAGGGGATAGATCCCGACTCAATTGAGAAAGAGCCCGATCTGTTTCACCAGCGTGAACCTGACAGCGAGAGGATGCAGTCAGAAATGGAATACGAGCAGGAAATGGCAGGTAAGGAGCATTCCGGAAGGGTGAAAGGTGTTGAAAACAAGCAGTTTGAAGGTGACTCCATTCGTGCAAAAAAAATCACCCAGATAATCATCTATTACAGCGACAACACCTTTGAGACATTTATTCCTCCCCGCTAATGGATTTTCGGGCCTATTTGCACACCCATCAACCTCCTCTTGGCTGCAGGTATAATCTCTCCATTTTTCCTCTCCCTTCGTGCTATGTGAAAATTATGATGTACTTTTGCAGGGAATAAAGAAAAGATTCCGATGAAGCAACTCAATTTCACCGTTCGTTCCAACGAACAATTGAATGCACAAAACCATCTTTTAAAAGTTGTTCCCCTCAGTAACGAACAGCTGCCGGAGATCTACCCCGGACAGTTTGTGCAGATTCTGGTGGAGAATGCACCCCATACCTTTCTCAGGCGGCCCATCTCCGTGAACAATGTAGATCGGGAAATGAACGAACTCTGGTTGCTGGTACAGGCTGTTGGAGAGGGAACCCGAAAGATATGCGACACGACTGCCGGACAAACGATCAATATGCTTCTTCCCCTGGGAAACAGCTTTACCATGCCGCCGGTTGCGGGTAATTTCCTGTTGGTGGGAGGAGGTGTGGGGACTGCACCACTCCTTTATATGGGCAAAAAACTCCATGAAAAAGGATTTTCGTGCGATTTCCTGCTGGGCGGCGCTTCTGAAAGGAACATCCTGCAGCGATCCGAGTTTGAACGGTATGGCAGGCTCTACTGCACCACCGAGGATGGTACGCTGGGTGAGAGGGGTTATGTGACCGATCACCCACTGTTGCAACAGGAAAAATATGATTTTATCTTTAGCTGTGGTCCCAAACCCATGATGGTGGCGGTAGCACGGTATGCCCGCGAAAGAGAGATCCGCTGTGAGGTATCGCTGGAAAACCTGATGGCTTGCGGCTTTGGCGCTTGTCTCTGCTGTGTGGAAAAGACTACCCGTGGAAACCTGTGTACCTGCACCGAAGGACCCGTATTTGATACAAATGAACTGAGATGGCTGGATTAGAAGTGACAATAGGCGGTATGCGCCTGCGCAACCCGGTGATGACCGCTTCGGGTACCTTCGGGTATGGTACGGAATATACCGATTTCATGGATCTGGGACGAATCGGTGGTATTTTTGTGAAAGGCACCACCCTGGAACCACGTCAGGGCAATGATTATCCCCGGATGGCGGAAACACCTGCCGGTATGCTGAATGCGGTAGGCCTCCAAAACAAGGGAGTTGATCACTTTGTGGAACATATCTACCCGGTGATCAAAGAGTATGACACCCATATGATCGTCAATGTATCGGGTTCAACCCTGGAGGACTATGTGGCTTGCAGCGAACGATTGACGGGATTGGAAAAGATTCCCGCCATCGAACTCAATATATCCTGTCCCAACGTCAAGGAAGGCGGCATGGCCTTTGGCACTTCCTGTACCTCGGCAGCACAGGTAACCAGAGCGGTGCGCAGGGTATACCCTGGTACACTGATTGTCAAGCTCTCACCCAATGTGACCGATATTGCCGAGATCGCCCGCGCGGTGGAGGCTGAAGGGGCCGACTCAGTATCACTGGTCAACACCTTCCTGGGCATGGCCATTGATGTTGAAAGCAGAAAACCAAAACTTTCCACGGTAACGGGTGGACTCTCCGGACCCTGCATCAAACCTATCGCATTGCGGATGGTCTGGCAGGTTTATCACGCTGTCTCCATACCGGTGATTGGCATGGGTGGCATCTGTAACTGGCAGGATGCCATTGAATTCTTGCTGGCTGGTGCCACTGCCATACAAGTGGGTACCTGCAACTTTGTCGATCCCGCTGCCTCAGTGAAAATCGTGGAGGGCATTGGGGAATACCTGGAGCGTCACAACATTGCTTCGGTGAGTGAACTGGTGGGGGCAATGAAAATTCATTGATGATGAAATGATCAATAACAGCGCATTAATCATGATAAATGATTGGTGACCCTGATTTTATATATCAAAATGATTTTTTATCTCGGTATATTTTTGACAAAGTGAATTAATGTGCTATCTTTGTCGATTCAAATTGACTTAAAGCAGATTGATCACATGTCGAAATTGCATATCCCCGATGGCTATAAACCGCTGTTGAACCTTAAACAGACAGAGCTGGGGATCAAGAACATCAAGGATTTCTTTCAGGTAAACCTCTCATCCGAGTTGCGTCTGCGCCGGGTGACCGCACCACTATTCGTGGAGAGCGGTACCGGCATCAATGACGATCTGAACGGTGTGGAGCGACCTGTCCGTTTTCCCATCAGGGATATGGGCGACAAGCAGGCGGAAATTGTACACTCCCTCGCCAAATGGAAACGGCTGACGCTGGCCGACTACGAGATTGAGGAGGGGTTTGGCATCTATACCGACATGAATGCCATTCGAGCAGATGAAGAGTTGGACAACCTGCATTCGCTCTACGTCGATCAGTGGGACTGGGAGCTGGTGATCGGTGAAAGGGACCGAACAGTGGCCTACCTCAAGAACATTGTCAGGAGAATCTACGCCGCTATGCTGCGTACCGAATACCTGGTCTATGAGCTCTTTCCAATCATCATACCACAATTGCCGTCAGAGATCACCTTCATACATTCGGAAGAGTTGCTACAGCGGTACCCCACCATGGATGCCAAACAGCGGGAGGATGCCATCACAAGAGAGTATGGTGCGGTCTTCATTATCGGGATCGGTGCCCTCCTGAGCAACGAAGAACCACATGACGGAAGGGCTCCGGACTATGACGATTGGAGCACAATTGGTGAAGAGGGGTATCCGGGGCTGAATGGCGACCTGTTGGTCTGGAATCCGGTACTGGAGAAGTCGGTTGAGCTCTCCTCCATGGGGATACGGGTCGATGCGGCAGCACTGGCCTACCAGCTCAAGGCACACGGAAAAGAGGATCGAATTTCCCTCTATTTTCACAGGAGGTTGATGAACAACGAGCTGCCCCTCTCCATTGGAGGAGGCATCGGTCAGTCACGCCTCTGCATGTATTATCTGCGCAAGGCACATATCGGGGAGATACAGGCAAGTCTCTGGCCCTGTGAGATGCGGGAGGAGGCAAGAGAGCAGGGGGTGTTTCTCATCTGAGATTACACAAATGGATACCCGTTGTGATCCCCTTCCAAGAAAAGAGATTGCTCTTTTTTCTGTGAAAAAGTTTTGGTATTTTCGCATACACCAAAACAGATGATGATATGGATGTAAAGATTGAAGAGAGCTGGAAAGTGCAGTTACAAACTGAGTTTGAACAACCCTATTTCTACGAACTGACTCGTTTCGTGCGGAATGCATACCGTACCGGTACGGTCTACCCCCCAGCAAAAATGATCTTTCATGCGTTTGACAGTTGTCCGTTCCGCCGGGTGAAGGTGGTGATCGTGGGGCAAGACCCCTATCACCAGCCGGGACAGGCACATGGACTTTGCTTCTCTGTCAATGAAGGCGTAGAGCTGCCACCCTCACTGCAAAATATCTACAAAGAGCTACAGAGTGACCTCGGTAAATCTTGCCGCACGACCGGTAACCTCGAAGAATGGGCCAAACAGGGTGTGCTCCTGCTCAATGCTACCCTTACGGTAGAGGCAAACAGGGCAGGATCACACCAGGGGAAGGGGTGGGAAAGATTTACCGATGCGGTGATCCAACGCCTGTCTGCTGATCGCGAACACCTGGTATTTATGCTTTGGGGAGCTTATGCCCAACGAAAAGGAGAGGGCATAGATGCGAATAGACATCTTGTACTTAAATCACCACATCCTTCGCCTCTTTCTGCCCACCGGGGATTTTTCGGAAACAGGCACTTCAGCAGGGCAAATGCGTACCTCATGGCGCACGGTGAACAGCCGATTGTCTGGTAAGTTTCTGTTTTCCAGGCTGACTTCCGACGATTAACCCACACTTCCCTCAAGGCTTATCTGGAGAAGTTTTTGCGCCTCCACGGCAAACTCCATCGGAAGCTTGTTTACTACCTCCTTCACGTATCCGTTCACGATCAGTCCGATCGCCTCCTCCTCTCCCAGTCCACGCTGGTTGCAGTAGAAGATCTGATCTTCGCTGATCTTGGAGGTGGTAGCTTCATGTTCCAGCACGGCTGTCGGATTCTGGATATCGGTATAGGGGAAGGTATGGGCGCCACAATGGTCGGTAAGCAACAGGCTGTCGCACTGTGAGTGGTTACGGGCGTTCTCCGCCCTCTTGCTTACTTTCACCAGTCCCCGGTAGCTGTTCTGGCTGTTGCCTGCCGAGATTCCCTTGGATACGATCCGACTGCGGGTATTCCTACCCAGATGGATCATCTTGGTACCGGTATCGGCCTGTTGAAAGTTGTTGGTTACCGCTACGGAATAGAATTCACCCACCGAATAGTCGCCTGCAAGAATACAGGAGGGATACTTCCAGGTGATGGCTGAACCGGTCTCCACCTGTGTCCAGGAGATCTTGGAGTGGTTTCCCTTGCAGATTCCTCTTTTTGTCACGAAGTTATAAACCCCTCCCTTGCCATGCTTGTCGCCGGGGTACCAGTTCTGCACGGTAGAATATTTCACCTCCGCATTCTCCAGAGCGATGATCTCCACAATGGCCGCATGCAATTGGTTTTCGTCGCGCATCGGAGCGGTGCACCCCTCCAGGTAGCTCACGTAGGAGTCATCATCTGCAACAATCAATGTTCGTTCAAACTGACCCGTGTTCGCGGTGTTGATGCGAAAATAGGTGGAGAGTTCCATGGGACAGCGAACTCCTTTCGGGATATAGACGAAAGAGCCGTCGCTGAACACCGCCGAGTTGAGGGCAGCATAGAAGTTATCCTTATAGGGAACTACTGTACCCAGGTATCTTCTTACCAGGTCGGGATGATGCTTTACCGCATCACTGAAAGAGCTGAAAATGATTCCCTTCTCGGCGAGTACCTCCTTGAAGGTCGTTTTGATCGAAACACTGTCCATCACCGCATCTACGGCAACGCCGGTAAGCTGTTTCTGTTCCTCAAGGGGAATCCCCAGACGTTCGAAAGTCTTGAGCAACTCCGGATCCACCTCGTCAAGGCTCTTCGGTGTCTTCCGCTTTGTGGGATCGGCATAGTAAATGATCTCCTGAAAGTCGATGGAGGGAATCTGAAGGTGTGCCCACTCCGGCTGTTCCATGGTGAGCCAGTGGCGATAGGCTTTCAGCCGGAACTCCAGCAGCCATTCCGGTTCCTCTTTTTTTGAGGAGATCAACCTGATCACCTCTTCGCTAAGCCCCTTGTCAATCACTTCGGTTTCCACATCGGTGGTGAACCCAAACTTGTATTCCTGTGTCGTTAATTCGTTTAATATCTGATCCTGATCCAGTTCTTGCATAGTTCTGTTGAATTTTCGGGTCGTTGAAACCCGCATGATAAGCAGGGCGAAAAGTACCACCCGACATCTTCTAACAACCGTAAGACCTCTTTTGTTGTACAAAGATAACCCTTTTTGATCAATAATTTTGCTGGCCGCTGGTGGAACAGGAGGCTGAACAATTGCACCAGATTTGCTGTTACAGTAGAAGTGTTGAACCAAACATCGGTGTGGCAGCTTGTTGCAGCAGCATAAGCGACCACGCTTCACACGTAAAATCATCATCATATGAAAAAAGGAATCCTGTTACTGATCACATTCTTCGCCGTACTTACGCTGATGGCGCAGTCACATTACAAAGTAGACCCGGCACATACCTCTGTGAACTTCAAGGTGAAGCACAGTGGGATCACCTTCGTGAACGGGAAGTTTGAAAAGTTCGACGGAGGTATCATCGGCAGCCTCGACAAAATGGAAGAAGCGAGGGTCTTCTTCAACGTGGAGGTGGGCAGTGTCAACACCAGCGTCCCTATGCGTGATGACCACCTGCGCAGTGCCGACTTCTTCGATGTGGAGAAGCATCCCGCGATGACTTTCGAGAGCACCCACATTGACAAGGTGGACGAGAAGAAATACAAGCTGCATGGCAAGCTGCAGATCAAAGATGTGACCAGAGACGCTATCTTCGACGTGATCTATGGCGGTGTGGTCAAGGGGGAGAATGGTGCTGAGACAGCGGGTTTTATAGCCAAAAGCAGCATCAACCGTCTCGATTACCATGTGGCATATGATCCTGAGGGGCTGGGTATCGGTAAGGAGGTGATGATCACCCTCTATCTCGAGTTTAAGCGTGCTGCCCGCTAAATCACATCAGCCGGCCAGGGGCCGGCTGATGTGATTTTTACACAGAAAGGAAGGCCCGAAGGTCTCCTTTTGTTTATTCTTGTCTAATGAAATAACGGGTGATTGCTCCCTGGGGAGAAAGCAATTCGGCGAGTTCGCTGTAGGGTATCGTCACATCGATCACCCCCATGGAGTAGGGGGCAATTTCATACTGGTTGTAGGCGTAGTGTATCGCATTGTCGCTCAGCCAAAAGTTGTTGTTCGGCACAATATCTTCAATGGTAAAGAACCCTTTTGTCAGTAGGGAATCGGGCTCGTTCACCCGGTGATCCTTCATCAGCTGCGCCACGATTTTCTCCGTGAGAGGCTTGTAGTAACCCGGCAGGAAAAGATCCTCTTCGGTAAGGGTGTGAAGCCGGTTCAGGTCGATGTTGGTATAGGTAATCCGGTGCGATCCGTGGGCTCCTCCTTCGTAGTCGCTGTATGCCACACTGTAGCTCAGCAGCGAATCGCTCAGGTGTAGCAATCTGTTTTGGATATCCAGCGAGTACCAGTACCAGACCGGCATCTCACCTTTCAGCATCGCCTTATCCTGGTAGTAGCTGTTGGTCAGGGAGCGGTATCGCTCACGATATGCTTCAGCAAAAAGGATTGCGGCTGTTTCTGGTGCGAGCGTATCGTATCGGACATCACCGAAGAATGTTCCGGTGAAGATTTGTTGGAGACGGGTAAGCGATGATGCATCCCTGAAGTGGGCCGGATAGGTGAAGGAAAGGCTCAGATCGGCAAAGGGGAGTGTGCTGTCATTCAGTGACAGGAGGGGAATCTGCTCATGTACTACCACCGAGTCGAACCGGAGCAGGGAGTGATGCTGTCTCCGGTCGTTGCGACAGGAACTCATGATCAGGAGAGCAACCATAAGCAGCACAGCAGGAGTGAAGCGTTGTTTGTACATATTGTTTCCGATATTATTGAATGATTTGCCTGATGGCTCCCAGCTCAGGGTAAAACAGCACCTTGATCGGTTGCTTCATGTTGCCGAACATCCGTTTTGCAAGCACCTCTTTCGAGCCATACTGTACCACATCCACCTCCTCTTGCAGGAGCGTTTCATGTTTGTATTCGATAATCAGGTCCGCTTTCCCGGGGATATTGTAGACCAGTCCACTGTGTAGCTTCTCCTCCAGTTTTTTCATCTCCCGCTCCGGAAGATTCGTCTCCACCCTGGGCGTTTTGTTCCGCAGTGAGAGGTAGATAGGCTCACCCGCCAGGTTGTCGGCATCCACCGCCCCCAGTCGCTCCGAAAAGCGGGCGAATACACGACGGTCAATATCACCCCCGTCGGGCAGGACGCTGTAGTTCACCGTCAGATATTCAATCGAGAGCGTACCGGTAAAAAGTCCGGTCAATGCTTTCTCCTGCAGATCGATCTGATCCATCACCACCTGGTAGGCGGTGCCATCGGGAGGCATGCTTTCGGCCTCACCAGTAAGGATATCGTTGCGACTGCGCCGCAGATCCAGGATCTGGCGGGCTACAAGTTCCGCCTGTTTGGCTGTCGAGCCGGCCATCAGCGTCTCCTGTGAGAAGTAGCGGTGGGGGTTGAGATCGGGTCTCTCCCCTTCAGGGAGCACCATCCCATTTTCAGCGTTCACCTCTCCCTCACTGTTGACGGCAACGATTACGCCATCCTCCCGAAGGGTGAGGTAGGGTTCAAAGGACTTATCCCTGAACTCAATCATATAGGATTGCTCCTTGTCCGCAACCCCCTTGTTCACCACCCGGATATCCTCAAGCGTGAAGAGGGTACGGTTTTCGGTGATGGGATCCGCAATTCCCAGGTAGGATTGTGCATAGGTGTAAAAGTCACCCCGTTGGTGGGTCGTTTTTTTTACCAGCAGTGTGATCTCGAACGAGCTCTTCGGCAGCGTGTAGACCACACCGTAGTCGTTTGCCTTGACGGCATTTACCCTGATTGTTTTCTGTGCAGACAGAGTTGCACAAGTCAGCATCAGAAAAAAGAGAGAAAGTGAAATGGCTCGTATCATATGGTTTGCTCGTTTATCCGTGTAAAGTTTCAGTGTGCCGCACGAAACTGCTCCAGAAAACGGAGATCGTTCTCGGAGAACATCCGCAGATCTTTCACCTGGTACTTCAGGTTTGTGATGCGCTCAATGCCCATTCCCAGGGCGTATCCCGTATATTGTTTGCTGTCGATGCCGCAGTTTTCCAGCACATTGGGATCGACCATGCCACAACCGAGGATCTCCACCCATCCCGTATGCTTGCAGAATGGACATCCTTCTCCCCCGCAGATATTACAGGAGATATCCATTTCGGCACTAGGCTCCGTGAAGGGAAAGTAGGAAGGGCGCAACCGTATTTTCGTCTCGGTGCCAAACATCTCACGGGCAAAAAAGAGCAACGCTTGCTTCAGGTCGGCAAATGAGACATCCCGGTCAATGTAGAGCGCCTCCACCTGGTGGAAAAAACAATGGGCACGGTAGGAGATCGCTTCGTTGCGGTAGACTCTGCCCGGGCAAATGATCCGAATGGGGGGGGCGCTTTTCTCCATGATCCGTGTCTGTACCGACGAGGTATGGGTGCGCAGTACTATTTGCGGATCATGCTGGATAAAAAAGGTATCCTGCATATCCCGCGCCGGATGATCGTCAGCAAAGTTGAGCGAGGAGAAGACATGCCAGTCATCCTCTACCTCCGGGCCTTCCGCAATGGTGAAACCCAGGCGTTTGAAGATGTCACAAATCTCTTCCCGTACGATCGAAAGCGGGTGACGGGTACCCAGCGCTACCGGGTAGGCCGTCCGTGAGAGATCGTTTCCTGCCTGAGCTGTTCCGTTTTGGGCAAACTGTTCCTTCAGTTGTTGCAATCGCTCCGTGGCTGCCTGTTTCAGGGCATTCATCTTCATTCCCACCTCTCTCTTCCGGTCGGCAGGTACATGGCGGAACTCATCCATCAGGGTGGCGATGATTCCTTTTTTGCTCAGGTACTTGATGCGGATCGCCTCCACTTCTTCCAGGCTGTTCGCAGTCAGTCGCTCAATCTCGGTGAGCAGTGTTTCTATTTTTTCTCGCATGCTGTTCTCTTCTCAAATCAATCTGTTAACAGCACAAAATTACATTTTTTCCTCCTATTTTACCCTCTTTTCCCGGAAAGATTTGCTGCAGGGCAGTTGGATACTGCAGCGAAAGATGTATATTTGTTGGAAAAAGAATGGCATCTCATGCTGGAAAGAGTTCGCAGATACATGGAGAAGGAGGGGTTGCTCACACCGGGAGGAGGGGTTATCGTGGGATTGAGCGGCGGTGCCGACTCCATGGCGTTGCTCGACCTGCTCACGTTGCTGGGGTATCCCTGTGTGGCGGCACATTGTAATTTTCACCTGCGGGGAGAGGAGTCACAGCGCGATGCCGATTTTGTGAGGCGGTGGTGCAAAAGTGTGGATGTACCCTTCACGTCGGTCGACTTTGACACACGGCAATATGCTGCTGACAGGAAGCTGTCAATAGAAATGGCTGCCCGTGAGTTGCGGTATGACTGGTTTGAGGTTATCCGTAGCCAACATGATGCGGAAGCAATTGCCGTGGCACACCACCGGGATGATTCCGTGGAAACGCTTCTGCTCAACCTGATCCGTGGTACCGGCATCAGAGGACTCACCGGTATCCGCCCGAAAAGGGGGCGGGTGATACGTCCACTTCTTTGTCTCACAAGATCCGAGATAGAACGCTACCTCGACGATCGGGGAATCCCTTTCGTGTACGACAGCAGCAATGGCGACGACCGATACCTGCGCAATGCGGTGAGAATGCGTCTCATCCCCCTGATGGAAGAGTTGAACCCCGCCGTAAAGGAGAATATTGACCGAACTGCGCAACATTTCTCTGAAGCAGAAAAGATATACAGTGCCGCAATCAGGGAGCAAACCTCAGCTGTCTGTCATGATGGGCTGATCGATATCCCTGTGCTGAAGCAATCTCCCTCACCGCGCTCCCTGCTGTTTGAGATCCTGGCTCCGATGGGATTCACCCCCTCCGCGATTGAAGACATCGCTGAGAGCATGGATGCCATTCCCGGCAAGCAGTTTATGGGAAAAAGCGTGAGAGTGATCAAAGACCGTGATGCTTTTCTGATCACTCCTCTACCGTATGAAAATGATCCTCTCTCATACCGAATTGAGATGGGTGCAACCCAGATCGACCAACCGTTGCAGATGGAGATCCGGTCACTCGGGATGCCCGTGACGATCGAGAGATGCAGCGATCGTTTATATGCCGATCAGGATCGGTTGCAGTTTCCGCTGCTCCTTCGACGCTGGGAACAGGGTGACTGGTTCATACCGTTTGGCATGAAGGGGAAGAAAAAGCTGAGTGATTTTTTTACCGATCGCAAGATGAGCCTATATGACAAAGAAAAGGTATGGGTGTTGCTGTCGGGAGAGGATGTGGTATGGATCGTGGGGGAACGGATGGATGAACGTTATCGGGTTACCCGACAGACAAAAAGGGTTCTGCAGATCCGGCTGAAGCGGGAAAAAGCATGAATCTGCCCGTTTGTGGAAAATTGTGGAAAACTTTTTCTCCTGCCATGCAGCGTTTTGCCCGCTGTTCCGTCTTACATTGAAAACCCTAACCGTGGATTCGTTGTTATAGAAGATAAATTAATATATACCTGCAGAGATGAAAACCAATACAATCAAAGACATTGTGATCGTGGGCGCATTCGCCGGTTTTGCCTATTATATCTCCCGTTACTACCGGCAGAAGAAACAAAAAGAAAGAGAATTGCGTGAAACACTGCATTTTCAGCTCTTCTGACTTTCCCAAAACCCTCAAGAGATGAATTCCTGTTCAGCTGTTCATTATTCATGCCTCATTTTTTGTATCTTTGCACCCTGAAAAACAGTTGAACAATTTGCTATGCTCACACTCAAGGTAATCCGAGAAAACAGGGAAGAGGTGCTGGAACGCCTCGCACGTAAACATTTCGACGGCGGCGCTGTGATTGATGAAATCATCACCCAGGATGATCTGCGACGCAACACGCAGACCTCGCTCGATTCGCTGCTGAACGAGATCAATATCCTCTCACGCTCCATCGGAGCATTGATGAAGGAGGGCAGGAAAGAGGAGGCCAACGACGCACGTGCAAAGGTGAACAGGCTGAAAGAATCGACCAAAGAACTTGAGGAAACCTTGCGTTCAGCGCAGTATAACATTGAAAGCTTGTTGGTCACCATTCCCAACCTGCCACACGATTCCGTGCCGGAAGGCAAGGGGGCTGGTGACAACCTGGTGGAACGGAGCGGGGGAGAACAGCCTCAGCTGCCCGAGGGAGCACTGCCTCACTGGGAGCTGGCTAAAAAATATGACCTGATCGATTTTGAGCTGGGGGTGAAGATCACCGGTGCCGGCTTCCCTGTCTACAAGGGTAAGGGAGCCCGTCTGCAGCGGTCACTGATCAACTTCTTTCTCGACAGTGCCCGTGATGCGGGTTACCTGGAGGTGCAGCCTCCCTATTTGGTGAACAGTGACTCCGGCTTCGGAACGGGTCAGCTGCCGGACAAGGAGGGGCAGATGTATCATGTAGGTCTCGATGACCTCTACCTGATACCCACTGCCGAGGTGCCAGTGACCAATATCTACCGTGATGTGATCCTCGAGGCGGGGGATTTGCCGGTCAGAAACACCGCCTATTCCGCCTGTTTCCGCCGTGAGGCGGGCTCCTACGGTAAGGATGTGCGGGGGTTGAACCGCCTGCACCAGTTCGACAAGGTGGAGATTGTCTGCATCGACAAGCCGGAGAACTCCTACAAACGACTCGAAGAGATGGTGGCCTACGTGCAAACGCTGGTGGAGAGACTACAGCTGCCCTGGCGCATTCTACGTCTCTGCGGTGGTGACATGAGCTTTACCTCGGCACTTACCTTCGACTTCGAGGTATACTCCGCGGCCCAGCAACGCTGGCTGGAGGTGAGTTCCGTATCCAATTTTGAGAGCTACCAGGCCAATCGTCTCAAGTGTCGTTACCGCGACACGGAGCGCAAGACACAGCTCTGTCATACCCTTAACGGCAGCGCACTGGCGCTGCCCCGCATCATGGCGGCCCTGCTGGAGAATAACCAGACCCCGGAGGGAATTCGTATTCCGGAGTTGCTGGTTCCCTATTGTGGCTTTGAGATGATCAGCTGATAACCCATACGAAAAATATTTTTTTATTACAAAGGATTGTGCTATCTTTGCCATCCGAAACTGAGAATCATATAAAAAGAGGATATAATGAAAAAAGAAATTCACCCCAACAATTACCGCCCGGTAGTTTTCAAGGATATGTCGAACGAGGAGATTTTCATCTCCCGCTCAACCATCAATGCAAAGGAAACTATTGAGATAGATGGAGTTACCTATCCGTTGGTGAAGCTTGAAATCACCAGTTCATCGCATCCGTTCTACACCGGAAAACAAAAACTGGTGGATACGGCAGGACGTGTTGACAAGTTCATGAACCGTTACGGTAACCGCAACAAAAAGAAGTAACGGTACCAGAAAATGGAATTTGTACGGCGATCTGTTGAGACCGCCGTTTTTTTGTCTATTTTTGCAGATGTGATTGTTGAAACGAACAAAATGAGACAAATGGAACAAGCAGTTACCACCCTGTATCCCGGTAAACGATTCTGCATATCCCTTTTTTCTGTCTGCCTGCTGTTATTGACTCCCTCAGTGAGAGCCCAGGGAAAACTGAGCGACCATGCAACCATAACCCTGCTGACAGCTTCACCATGGAACGGAGCAGTCTATGCCTTTTTTGGTCATACGGCTATCCGGGTGCAGGATGATTCCACGGGTGTAGACGCGGTCTTTAACTACGGGTTCTTTGACTCCTCACAGCCAGGCTTCATCTACAACTTTGTGCGCGGAAGAACCGATTATATCCTTGGTGTGACCTCTTTTACCGACTTCCTGCAGGAATACAGAGCCAAGGGATCACAGGTGGCGGAGCAGCGTCTCAATCTCTCATCGGTTGAGAGGCAGCAGCTCTACCGGGCACTGTACGAAAATGCACTCCCTGAAAACAGGAAATACCGCTACAACTACTTTTACGACAACTGTGCTACCCGGCCGCGCGACATGGTGGAACAATACAGCAGTGGTGAGATAATCTACCCGGCTGCTGATGAAGAGCAATCCTATCGGGATTTGCTGCATGAATCACTGATCAACTACCCCTGGTACAGTTTTGGCATTGATCTGCTAATTGGATCGGAGGCTGACCGAACCATCACTGTGAGGGAAAAAATGTTTATGCCCTCCTACCTGATGGATGCATTTGAAGAGGCTGCCATCGTCAAGAATGACTCACTCAGCCTCCCTCTGGTGGATGCAACCAAGTTGCTCCTCGAACAGAAGCCCCATCGCAATAGCCTCCGCGAACAGGCTATTTTATCACCTTTTTTCACAGCCTTCGCACTGTTTCTGTTCGCTCTGCTAATCTCCCTTATTCAGGCTATTAAGCTGAATGAAAGTCGTTTGTATCTGTTATTCGATTCTCTGTTGTTTGGAATAACCGGGATAGGGGGGGGGGTCATTTTTTTTCTGATGTACTTCTCTTCCCATCCAGCCACCAACCCCAACTGGAACCTGGTTTGGTTGCATCCGGTTGCGCTTGTTGCGGTTCTTTTCTTTTGGGTGAAATCGGGGCAGAGAGCTGTTTATTTCTATCATTTTATTAACTTTGTGCTCTTAACGCTGTTTCTGCTTGGCTGGTGCTGGATACCCCAACAACTGCCATTGGCTACGATACCATTTGCAATGAGTGTATGGATAAGATCGGCAACGAACCTGTTTCTGCTCAGGAACAAGAGAATCAAAAGCAGGCGATTCACATCCAGCAGGGAGATGAAGGCAGCGTGGGGACAATAAAGAACATCAGATGATCGGTAAAAACATGATCCGGATATTCACTTCACTGGTAGCAATTTTTTCGATTGCACCTCTTTTGGCACAAGCAACAACGGGAGAGGTTCCCAAACTAGTGGTCACCATTACTGTGGACCAGCTGAGAGGCGATTACCTGGAGATGTTTCGTCACACTTTTGGCAACAAAGGATTCAACAGACTCCTCAGCAGCGGACTGGTATATAGAAATGTACGGTACAACTATCCCAACCCTGACAGAGCCTCCTCCATCACCACACTTTTCACCGGGGCCTATCCCTCTTACCATGGGATCACAGGCGAGAAACGATATCAGCCGGAGACGGGACAAGAGATCTCCTCATTTACCGATGACCGTTACCTCGGCAATTTTACCACTGAGAAACTGTCGCCCAGGCCGATAAAGGTATCGACCCTCACTGACGAACTGAAGATTGCATCGGGTGGACAGTCTGATGTATTCGCCTTCGCACCCTATGCTTCACAGGCTCTCGCTTCGGGCGGGCACGCCGCTAGTGGCGCTTACTGGATTGAAGACTCCAGCGGAAAATGGGCTACGACCACTTTTTATACCAACAAACAGCCAGCGGTGGATCAACAGAATCGCAGTGCGGAGTCGCTCACCTTCACCATCGGGAGCATGACCTGGCGTCCCGCACGTGAGATCGAGAGCTACAATGCCTTTCCCTATACCCAAAACCGGTATCGTTTCCAACACTATTTCGGGAACGACAAAAAGGATAGTTACCACCTTTTTAAACAATCTCCCTTTGTGAACATGGAGGTAAACAACATGGCAATCAAGGTACTGGAGAGTAGTCAACTGGGGAAACGAATGAATCCTGATTTCCTGGCAATCACCTTCTATGCGGGTAACTTCGATAAGGCTCTCGACAAGAATTACTCCGTTGAGATACAGGACACCTACTACCGGCTTGACCAGGAGATCGGTCGTCTGCTCGACGCCATTGATCTGTCGGTCGGTCTGAAGCATACGCTGGTATGCCTCGTCTCCACCGGTTATTTCAATGAACAGGAGATCATTCCTGAGGGGATGGTGCCGGCAGGAGGTGATTTTCATCCCGACAGAAGCCAGGCATTGCTAAACATGTATCTGATGGCCCTGTATGGCCGGGAGCAGTGGATCAGGAAATATTACGACCGCCATATCTACTTCGATCGGAAGCTGGTGGAGGACCGCAAGATTGATTTTGCCGACCTCCAGGAAAAGGCAGCTGCCTTCCTGGTTCAGTCTGCCGGCATCCAGCAGGTGGTCACCTCCTATCAGATGATGCAGGCAACTCACAACGAACACACTCTCTTTCTGCGTAACGGCTACTATCCAGGTATATCGGGTGACCTGATGCTGGAATTACAGCCAGGATGGAGGGTGGTGAATCCTGAGTCGGAGCTGCAGGTGAGAGAACGCAGCAATGCTGTGATCGCCCCGGTCATCTTTTTTGGTTGCGATATCAGGCCTGAGAAAATAAACCGTACCATTGAAGCCACCGAGATTGCTCCCTCCATCTCCTACCGGTTGCGCATACGTGCACCCAATGCTGCCAGCGGAAAAATACTGGAAGAACTCTATTGAACAACATAACAGCTGAAGATAACAGGAGCCCCTGCAGTAGTGGCAGCAATACCTGACATTGCAGGTGGTCTCACAACAAACAAAAGAATTATGGGATTGAACGATATCATATCGAAGATATTCGGCAACAAGGCACAACGCGACCTGAAAGAGGTAAACCCTGTCGTGAAAAAGGTGCAGGATGCCTATGACGGAATCAAAAGACTCTCCAATGATGAACTGCGAAACAGAACAAAAGAGCTGGAGAAACGCATTGAGGCATCTGTGGCAGCCGAGAGAACGCAAATTGATGAATTGAAGGCCGGCATGGAAGGTGTCGATTTGGATCAGCGGGAGGCAGTCTGGAACCAGATCGACAAACTGGAGAAAGAGATCACCGAGAAATTTGAAAAGGTGCTGGAGGAGGTGCTCCCGGAGGCTTTCTCCCTCATGAAGGATACTGCACGCCGGTTTGCTGAGAACGAAGAGATTGTGGTTACCGCCACCGATTTTGACCGCGATCTCTCTGCAAAGCATGATTTTGTGCGCATCGAAGGAGACACGGCCATCTATCAGAACCAGTGGATTGCCGGAGGCAACGAGATCACCTGGGACATGGTGCACTATGATGTACAGCTCTTCGGTGGAGTGGTCCTCCACAGGGGTAAGATTGCAGAGATGGCTACCGGTGAGGGTAAGACGCTGGTAGCGACCCTTCCTGTCTTCCTCAATGCGCTGACCCACCAGGGGGTGCATGTGGTGACGGTGAATGATTACCTCTCCAAGCGTGACTCGGAGTGGATGGGGCCGATGTACATGTTCCATGGCCTCTCGGTGGACTGCATCGACAAGCATGAACCCAACTCCGACGCCCGTCGCAAGGCTTACGAGGCCGACATCACCTTCGGCACCAACAATGAGTTCGGCTTCGACTACCTGCGTGACAACATGGCGGTATCGCCGAAAGACCTGGTACAGCGCAAGCACAATTATGCCATTGTGGATGAGGTGGACTCGGTATTGATTGATGATGCCCGTACCCCACTCATCATTTCCGGTCCGGTACCCAAGGGGGATGACCAGCTTTACGACCTGTTTCGCCCCCGCGTGGAGGTGATCGTCAAGGCACAGCGTGAGATGGCGACACACCTGTTGGCGGAGGCGAAGCAGAAGATGGCCTCAGCCGACCCCAAGGAACAGGAAGAGGGTGTCCTGCAGCTCTTCCGCTCCTACAAGGCGATGCCAAAGAACAAGCCGCTGATCAAGTTCCTGAGTGAACAGGGAGTGAAGGCGGCCATGCTGAAGACCGAAGCGTTTTATATGCAAGAGCAGATGCGCAACATGCACATCGTCACCGACCCCCTCTATTTTGTGATCGACGAGAAGATGAACAGCATCGAGCTTACCGATAAGGGGATCGACCTGCTCACGGGCAAGTCGGACGACCCCCAGTTCTTTATCCTTCCCGATATCGCTTCCCAGCTTTCGGAACTGGAACATTCCGCCCTGAGCGACGAAGACAAAGCGGCTAAAAAAGATGAATTGCTGCAGAATTTTGCCATCAAGTCGGAACGGGTGCATACTGTCAACCAGCTGTTAAAAGCCTATACGCTGTTTGAGCGGGACGATGAGTATGTGGTGATCGACAACAAGGTGAAGATCGTGGATGAGCAAACCGGTCGCGTGATGGAGGGACGCCGTTACTCCGACGGACTACACCAGGCGATCGAAGCGAAAGAACGGGTGAAAGTGGAGGCTGCTACCCAGACCTTTGCCACCATTACCCTGCAGAACTATTTCCGCATGTACAGCAAACTGGCCGGTATGACCGGTACGGCCGAGACTGAGGCGGGTGAATTCTGGGACATCTACAAGCTGGATGTGGTGGTGATTCCCACCAACAAACCGATTGTGCGCGATGACCAGAATGACCGCATCTACAAAACCAAGCGTGAGAAGTACACCGCCGTGATCGAAGAGATTGAGAAGCTGATCAATGCGGGACGTCCCGTGCTGGTAGGTACTACCTCGGTGGAGATCTCAGAATTGCTGAGCCGCATGCTCACCCTGCGCAAGATCAAACACAACGTATTGAATGCCAAGCTGCACCAGCGGGAAGCCGAGATTGTGGCCAATGCGGGGCAGAGCGGAGTGGTGACCATCGCCACCAACATGGCCGGTCGAGGTACCGACATCAAGCTCTCTCCCGAAGTGAAGCAGGCAGGTGGTCTGGCCATCATCGGTACCGAACGGCATGAGTCGCGTCGCGTAGACCGCCAGCTGCGGGGTCGTGCCGGTCGCCAGGGAGACCCCGGCTCATCGGTCTTCTTCGTATCACTCGAGGATGATCTGATGCGCCTCTTCGCCACTGAACGGATCGCGGGCCTGATGGATCGCATGGGCTTCCAGGAGGGTGATGTACTGGAACACAGCATGCTGAGCAAGTCGGTAGAGCGGGCACAGAAGAAGGTGGAAGAGAACAACTTTGGCATCCGTAAGCGGCTGCTGGAGTATGACGATGTGATGAATTCACAGCGGGAGGTGATCTACAAGCGACGCCGTCATGCCTTGATGGGTGAACGGATTGAGAACGACGTGGCCAATATGATTACCGAGACGGCCAAAAGCATTGTTGAGCTGAACGAGGAGGATTATCAGGGCATGAAACTGGACCTGCTTCGCATCATGGCACTCGACATCCCCTTTGCGGAAGCTGATGTGAAACGACTCAAAACCGATGAGATGCTAGAGGCGATCACCCGTAAAGCTTTTGAAACCTTCAAACGGAAGACGGAGAGGCTGGCCGAGGTGGCCCATCCAGTGATCAAACAGGTCTATGAAAACCAGGGAGCGATGTACCAGAACATCCTGATCCCGATTACCGACGGCAAAAGGGTCTACAATGTCTCCTGCAACCTGAAAGAGGCTTATGAATCAGGCTCAAAGGCGCTGGTGAAGGCATTCGAAAAGGCAATTTTGTTACACACCATCGATGAAGACTGGAAAGAGCATCTGCGTGAGATGGATGAACTGCGTCACTCGGTACAGAATGCCAGCTACGAACAGAAAGACCCACTGCTGATCTACAAACTGGAGTCGTTCAACCTCTTTCGTACCATGGTGAGTGACATCAACTCCAAGGCGGTTTCGGTGCTGATGAGGGGACAGATTCCCATCCAGGATCCGGCACACGTGAGACAGGCGGCGCCGGAACAGAAGACCGACTATAGCAAGTACCGTACACAAAAAGATGAGAGTGGCAACATGGCTGCTTCCGGCGACGGAAGAGGTGTCCAGCAGCCCAGACAGCAGCAGAAGCTGGAACCGGTACGGGTGGAAAAGAAGGTAAGCAGGAATGATCCATGTCCCTGCGGCAGTGGCAAGAAATTCAAGAACTGCCATGGTAGGGAATAGGTAAAAATATCGATATCTTTTAAAGGACAGGGAACAATAAACTCCCTGTTTTTTTTGTGAAACTGCGGGAAAAGCAGTATCTTAGTATATCGAAACGGAGCCTGCTATCCAAAGCTGGAACCGATTGGAAATAAGCTACATATACATTTTTGCAAAACAAGAGAAAAATCACATTTTTCATATGATGGATCAGGAAGACAGAATCATCAAGATCAATATCGAAGATGAAATGAAATCGTCGTACATCGATTATTCGATGTCTGTGATCGTTTCCCGTGCCTTACCCGACGTGCGCGACGGATTCAAGCCGGTGCACCGCCGCATCCTTTTCGGGATGTCGGAGCTGGGTAACACGCCCGACAAGCCCCATAAGAAATCCGCCAGAATCGTGGGAGAAGTGTTGGGTAAGTACCACCCACACGGCGACTCGTCGGTATACAATGCCATGGTGCGACTGGCCCAGGACTGGAGCATGCGCTATACCTTGGTGGACGGACAAGGTAACATGGGAAGCGTGGATGGCGACAGCCCCGCGGCCATGCGTTACACGGAAGCACGTCTGAACCGGCTGGCGGAAGAGATGCTGCGTGATATCGACAAGGAGACGGTTGACTTCCAGCTTAATTTCGACGATACCCTCCAGGAGCCTACAGTGTTGCCCACCCGTATACCCAACCTGTTGATCAACGGCTCTTCCGGTATTGCCGTGGGGATGGCCACCAACATCGCTCCCCATAACCTGACGGAATGCATCAATGGCATCATCGCCTACATCGATGACCGGGAGATCGACACCAAAGGGCTGATGGAACATATCAAGGCACCCGACTTTCCCACCGGATCCTTTATCTACGGTTACAAGGGTGTGGAAGAGGCCTTCGAGACCGGAAGGGGACGCATCGTGATGCGCGGCCGTGCCGAGATCGAGTCAGGCAAGACACACGACAAGATCATCATCACAGAGATCCCCTACCTGGTCAACAAGGCCGATATGATCAGGCATATCGCCGACCTGGTATCAGACAAGAAGATAGAAGGCATCTCCAACATCAACGACGAGAGCGACAGGGATGGGATGCGCATCGTGGTGGATATCAAACGAGACGGCAATGCCAATGTGGTGCTCAACAAGCTCTACAAGCTCACCGCGCTGCAATCTTCCTTCAGCGTCAACAACATCGCACTGGTGAAGGGGCGACCGGAGCTGCTGACCCTCAAACGGATGATCGAACTCTTCGTGGAGCACCGTGTCGACGTGGTGATCCGCCGCACCCGGTATGAACTGCGCAAGGCGGAAGAGAGGGCCCATATACTTGCAGGACTGATCATCGCCTCTGATCACATCGACGAGGTGATCGCCATCATCCGCAGTTCCTCCACACCACAGGAGGCAATCCAGCGGCTGATGGAGCGGTTCAGTCTGAGTGAGATACAGTCGCGTGCCATCGTGGAGATGCGTCTGCGGCAACTCACCGGACTGGAACAGGATAAGCTGCGCACCGAATTCGAAGAAATACAGAAACTGATTGCCCACCTCAACGATATCCTCAGCAATGAGGAGTTGCGGATGCAGGTGATCAAGGATGAGCTAACGGAGATCCGCAACAAGTATGGCGATGCCCGTCGCTCAGAGATCATCTACGCTTCGGAGGAGATGAACCCGGAAGATTTCTATGCCAACGACGAGATGGTGATTACCATCTCTCATCTGGGCTATATCAAACGAACACCGCTGGTTGACTTTCACACCCAGAACAGGGGAGGGGTAGGGGCCAGAGGATCCGACACCCGCGAGGAGGATTTTGTGGAGTATATCTATCCCGCCACCACCCACAACTACATGCTCTTCTTCACCCAGAAAGGCAAATGTTACTGGTTGCGTGTCTATGAAATTCCCGAAGGATCGAAAAACTCCAAGGGCAGGGCCATCCAAAACCTGCTGAACATTGATCCGGATGATGCAGTCACCGCTTTTGTAAGAGTAGATACCCTCAGCGACGAAGCGTATATCAATTCGCACTATTTGCTCTTCTGCACCCGGCAGGGGGTAATCAAAAAGACATCACTCGAAGCCTATTCACGACCCAGACAGAACGGCGTCAACGCGATTACCATCCGGGAGGATGACCAGGTAATATCCGTACGTTTGACCGACGGGCAGAAGCATGTAATCCTGGCCAACAAGAATGGCCGGGCCATTCGTTTCAGCGAGGAAGCTGTACGCCCCATGGGACGCACAGCCACCGGCGTCAGGGGCATGACCCTCGACGAGGATGGCCAGGATGAGGTAATCGGTATGATCTGCATGAATCCGGGAACGGACAATACCATCCTGGTGGTATCGGAACAGGGATACGGGAAGAGAACCTATCTGGACGATGAGAACGGAGAGCCGGTATATCGTATCACCAACCGAGGGGGCAAAGGTGTGAAGACACTCAATATTACAGAAAAAACAGGCAAACTGGTGGCAATCAAGAGTGTGTCGGATGAGAACGATTTAATGATAATTAACAAGTCGGGCATTACCATACGTCTGAAAATTTCCGATATTCGCACCATGGGACGGGCTACACAAGGGGTACGCCTCATTAACCTGGAAAAGAGAAATGACCAGATTGCTTCGGTTTGCAAGGTGAACACGGGAGAGGATGAACCGGTTGACAACGAGTTTGTTTCTGAAGATCCGATAATCGGGCCCGATGTAACTGACACGGAAGATTGAGTTAGCAATATTAAACTTTTCGCAATTATTGAGTCCAAGAAATCAGTAAACACAGTATTATACAATCATACATTAAAATTGAACGACATGAGAAAGATCCTTTTCCTAACATTGATGGCTTTATTGACCACCGGAAGTGTCTTTGCACAAAAATCAGCATTGAAAGATGCGAAAAGGGCATTGGGCCGCGATGATTTAAATGAAGCCAGAACACTCATCAAACAGGCAGCAGAACATAACGAGACAGCCACCGATCCGGAAACCTGGAAGGTGTGGGGAGATATCGGAAACAAGGCATTCGATACCCAGCGCACCAACACCATGCTGGGAAAGGCTGCCAACGACAAAGTGATGTATGATGGTTTGATGGAGTCCTATCACCCTTATCTGAAGGCCGACTCATTGGGAGAACTACCCGATAAGAAAGGAAAGGTAAAAAACAAGTTCCGAAAGGATATCGCCGGGGTTCTTCGTGCGAATCATCCCTTCTACATCAATGGCGGGGTTTTTTATAACGAACAGCGGGACTACAAGAAAGCAACCGATTTTTTCCAGATTTACTGGGATATCCCCACATTACCGATGTTTGCAGAAGAGAAGCAATCATTCGTGCTGGACAGTACCTATCAGACCATCAAATATTACGCCATCATCACGGCCATACAGGCGGAAGACCACAAACGTGCACTTGCCATGCTGGAACGGGCAGCCAAAGAGCCTTTCATTGAAAACAGCGCCTACAAGGAAAGCGATATTTATGAGTTGATGGCAAGTGAATACCTGCAATTGGGTGACTCCGCCAAGTTCATCGAAGTGCTCCACCTGGGCGCTGAACGATTCCCATCCAGTAACTATTTCACACCCAACCTGGTGAATGTATTCATCCGTGAAGGAAACACCGATGAAGCCTTGCAGTACCTGGATCGGGCGATTCAGAACAATCCGGAGAATGCCTGTGATCTGAACAGCGTGAAGGGTGCCCTCCTGGCTGAAAAGGGAGACTATGATGCAGCCGAAGTAGAATACAACAAGGCACTGGCACAGGATCCCAACTGTGAGAGAGCACTTGAAGCCATTGCTGTGAACTATATCCTTCAGGCACAAAATTTGAAAGAGAAGACTGCCATGATCAGTGACAGACAGCAACAGATGCAAAACGACAAAAAAACCGTGGAACTGTATCAAAAATCACTGCCGTCTCTGGAGAAGTTTGCCGAATTGCTGAAAGGCCGTAAAGCTCCGGAAAATGAAATTGAATCTGTACTCCTGAAACTGAGAAATGTATACTACAACCTCAGCAGCATGGGTGTTGACAAATCGAAAGAGCTGGAAGCTGTTGAGAAGGAACTGAATCTCTGATCTGCTCTACGCTTCACACCATTCTCGACAGGAGCAACCTCATCGCGGGATTGCTCCTGTTCCTTTTTCTTGGGAATAGTGTATGGTCACTCCTTTTAATTAAACATAATAGTAATTATAGGAATATCGGTTCAATTTTTCTGACTCCATAAATTGGGTTTGCCATCCCTCAGCAACGCTATAATTACTATCTTTGTATCCTTATCAGAAAAAAGTAGCCGATGAGCAATCAACGTTACGATCAGCGTGGTGTATCCGCTTCGAAGGAAGATGTACACAACGCGATCAAAAATATCGACAAGGGTCTTTATCCGAAAGCATTCTGCAAAATTGTACCCGATTATCTGGGCAACGATCCCGATTACTGCAACATCATGCATGCGGATGGTGCCGGTACGAAATCCTCGCTGGCCTACATTTACTGGCGTGAGACGGGAGATCTTTCCGTATGGAAAGGCATTGCACAGGATGCGCTGATCATGAACCTGGATGACCTGCTTTGCGTAGGTGCCACCAACCACATCTTGCTTTCCTCAACCATTGGCCGGAACAAGAAGCTGATCCCCGGCGAAGTAATTGCTACCATCATCAACGGTACCAACGAGCTGTGTGAAGAACTGTCCGATCTGGGTGTACACATCTATCCCACAGGTGGTGAAACGGCCGATCTTGGCGACCTGGTACGTACCATCATTGTGGACAGCACGGTGACCTGTCGGATGAGGCGCTCGGAGGTAATCGACAATGCCCGTATTCAGGCGGGCGATTTGGTTGTGGGACTCTCATCGTCGGGTCAGGCCACCTATGAGAAGAGTTACAACGGTGGCATGGGTAGCAACGGGCTCACTTCGGCCCGGCATGATCTTTTTGCCAACTACCTGGCTGAAAAATACCCGGAAAGTTATGACAGCGCTATTCCGAAAGAGCTTGTCTATTCGGGTGGCATGCGCCTGACCGATCAGGTAGCAGAGCTGGGTGTGGATGCCGGCAAGCTGGTGCTCTCCCCTACCCGCACCTACTCCCCGGTTATATTGCGAATAATCAACGATTTAAGAGAAAAAATTCACGGAATGGTTCACTGTTCCGGCGGTGCACAGACCAAGATTCTCCATTTCCTGGGTGAACAGCTAAGGGTAGTGAAAGACAACCTTTTTCCGGTCCCCCCCCTGTTTGAACTGATTCAACAACACTCCGGAACCGCCTGGAGCGAGATGTACAAGGTGTTCAATATGGGGCACAGGATGGAAATCTATTTGCCGGAGGCATATGCCCAACAGGTGATTGATATCTCTCGCGCATACCATATCGATGCGCAGGTAGTAGGGCGTGTAGAACAGTCAGATAAAAGGGAGCTGGTAATTGAAAGTGAAAAAGGGTACTTCCTCTATGAGTAAGGGGAAAGGGCACTAGCGCAAAAAAGTATGTCAGACAACAGTTTACTCGACAAGTTACAACACCTTGTCACACGCTTCGAGGAGGTTTCCACACTGATCACCGACCCCTCGGTGATTGCCGATATGAACCGCTTTGTGAAACTTAACAAGGAGTACAGTGACCTGCAAAAGATCGTGGAGGTGCGGAATCGCTACAAGGCTGCCCTTGACGGCATAGCTGAGGCGCGGCAGATACTGGAACATGAGTCGGACAGTGACCTGCGGCAACTGGCCAATGAGGAGCTGGCTGTCAACATGGAAATGTTACCCTCACTGGAGGAACAGATCAAGCTGTTGCTGATACCGGCAGACCCGGAGGATGCAAAGAATGTGATTATGGAAATCCGTGGTGGAACGGGTGGCGACGAGGCTGCCATCTTTGCCGGTGATCTCTTCAAGATGTATAGCAGGTATTGTGAAAGCAAAGGGTGGAAAACGGAGGTTACCAGTCTCACCGAGGGTACCGCAGGAGGCTTCAAGGAGATCATCTTCACCGTCACCGGCACCGATGTATACGGCACCCTGAAGTATGAATCGGGTGTACACCGGGTACAACGGGTACCCCAGACGGAAACCCAGGGACGCGTACACACTTCCGCGGCCACCGTGGCGGTACTGCCTGAGGCGGAGGAGTTTGACGTGGAGCTCAATCCGGCCGATATCGATTTCCACACGGCCCGCTCCAGTGGTGCCGGGGGACAGAATGTCAACAAGGTGGAGACCAAGGTGCAGCTTACCCACAAGCCCAGTGGTATCGTGGTGGTCTGCCAGCAGGCCCGCTCACAGCTCCAAAACAGGGAGCTGGCCATGCAGATGCTGCGCGCGAAGCTCTATGACATCGAGCTCTCGAAGAGGCAGGGCGACATTGCATCGCGGAGAAAGACGATGGTTTCCACGGGCGACCGCTCCGCGAAGATACGTACCTACAACTACCCGCAGGGGCGCATCACCGACCATCGCATCAACTATACCCTCTACAACCTCTCCGCTTTTATGGAAGGCGATATCCAGGTAGTTATTAACCAGTTGATGATCAGCGAGAATGCGGAAAAAATGAAAGAGGCCAATCTCTGAATATAATGTGATCTGTTCATGAATCAAAAATTTTGGTGTACAGTGTTGCTGTGGACGACAATTGTTGTTGTTGCCACAGCGCAGGTGGCGATGCGCACCCCCACCCTTCGTTTTTCCGCATCGGGAGGAGTAGGTTTTCTCTTTGCGGATACGGGCTCGGATCTAGACGGGGTGCTCACCACCGCTCAGACAGACCAACTCTATCAATCGCTTCGTCGTGCCCGGCATCTGAGCGGTGACATCCATTACCTGTTTAAGGATCAGTATGGAATCGGCATCAAATACATTTTTCATCACACGTCGGGAGAGGAAAATGAGGTGCTGGTTGATCCGGGAGACAATCTTCATTTTATTGTAATCGACCTGCGGGAGAGCGATTACCTCAATTTCACAGGCCTGTCATTTGGTGGTTACTCTGCCGTGGGGAAACAGAAACGAATCGGACTCACCTCCTCCCTGAGTGCCGGCTACGCTTTCCTGCGGAGTGAGCTCTCGATGATCGGGCAACAGCTGCTGATCACAGGTGGCAATTTCGCGATGAATGCTGAGATTGGCGCCGATTATCGCTTCCATCCCAACCTGGGAATAGGGATCACCCTCGGTACCTTCAGCGGATACTTCCGGAAGGTGAAGATCACCGACGGTACCCAGACACAGGAACAGAAGCTGGACAAGGATGAACAATACAATGCCTCCAACATCCATCTCACGCTTGGATTGCGTTACTATATCAATTGATGCTGCCATGAAACAAGTCAAAATCACACTTCTGCTCCTCTCCCTGCTCTCCCTGTTACCGGCATGTGACGACTCCTTTCTGGAAGAAAACCGGAAACATCCCGAATCCTATCTGCTTGATGGCGTCCTATACGTGAATCCTACCTCCCAGTTCACCGGGGTAACCCTCACCCTTTCCGGGTTGCATGGCAACCGATACAAGGTGATGCAGTATCCCCGTATCCTCCATTTCGCCTCACTCCACGGGGAGATTGACGGAGGGGGGAATCTCACCTTCGACATCAGGGTGGATCCATTTGAATCCACCGTGAACCTTGAACCGCTTCAATTGGGGACGATCATTTTGGATATCAGTGATTTTGGCATGCTCTCCATCCCGGTGGTGCATTACAATCCAGGCATCCCGGCTGCAGCGATCACTCCACATCAGATCGACCTGGATTCGGTAAGCATCGAGAAGGTGTTCAATATCTCCAATTGGGCAGCGGGGTATCTCTTTTACCGCCTTACCGCTAAACCGGAATGGATCAGGCTGCAGGAGCAGTCGGTATATGAAGATTCATTCGAGCTGGACAGCACCCGCGTGCTGTTTCCCCACAGCCAGACCAATTATCTGATCATACCCGACCGGGAGCAGCTTGTACCGGGTGTACACGAGGGTGAGATCATCCTCGAGACGAATGATCCGGAGAAGCCACTGCTGAAAGTCACGATAAAGGTGGTAGTCCGCACTTTCAAAAATCCCGACACCATGATCCCACTGGAAGGGATGGTGATCGATGCCGAATTTGACAAACAGAGTAACACGGCACTACTCATCACCCGCAACCCGGCACGGCTGATCGCCTATCAGCCGGATAGGAATGAGAAACGGGAGATCATCCTCGAAAGGAACCCCTACTCGATGCAGCTCTCTGCAGACCATCAGCTGGTACTGGTGGGGATGAACGACCGGATCGAGAGCTTTCGGCTCTCTACCCTGCAGCGGCAGGAAAGCTTTGTAACCGGTTTTATCGTCACCGATGTCTCAGATGGCGAAAACGGGAGATATTATCTCTCCGACACGAACAGGGAACTTTTCTCGGTGAATAGGGAGACATCAGAACTGACCAATCACTCTGCCACTCCCGGGGAAAATCGGGCGGAAGGAGACGTCCTGCTGAAGATGAAGGGGAAACCGATGCTACTCCTCTCCAGGAAAGAGAACAGCGCCAATGGAATCTATCTGGTGGATATCTCTCATCCCGATGGGGCGAAAGCCGTCAAGTACTGGTATTCCGGATACGGAACCTGGTACTGGACCACAGAAGATCAGCGGCTGCTCTTCAGTACCCATGACGGAAAGGTTTATCATACGCCGAACGAAACAACCGGAGAACAGATCCGGGAATCCGGTAAGTTCATCCCGTTTGACAGCGAAATTGAAAATTTTTACTACTTTAGCTCTTTCGATCACAATGCCGAGAGAAAGACCATATGGGGTGCTTACCGGTCGATACACTGGATGGATCGCAACATCGTGACGGAATTCGACGACCAGTATTACAACCGGTTGCGTACCATTACCCTGAACGACTATGTCTTCAGCGTAGGCGGTAAAGCCGACTACTACAAGACCATGGCCCATTATCTCTTTACCACTCGCAGCGGTGAACGGCTCCTGTTGGTGAAAAACGTCGACAGTAACGATCTGACGACCGATGCATGGCACCTGGAAACAGTGAACATAACCAAAGAATGACAAATGAACCGTCAACAACTATTCGAACAGATTCAACAGAAACAATCGTTCCTCTGCGTGGGACTGGACAGTGATATCAACAAAATCCCGGAACACCTGCTAGACAACGAGGATCCCATCTATGCCTTCAACAAGGCAATCGTAGATGCTACGGCACCCTTCTGCGTGGCCTACAAGCCCAATGTGGCCTTCTATGAAAGCATGGGAGTGCAGGGATGGCTTGCCCTGGAGAAAACGGTAGCCTATATCCGGCAGCGTTATCCGCAACAATTCATTATCGCCGATGCCAAGCGGGGGGATATCGGTAACACCAGCGAGATGTATGCCCGCACCTTCTTCGACCGGATGAAGGTGGATGCCCTTACCGTGGCGCCTTACATGGGTGAGGACAGCGTGAAGCCTTTCCTTCTCCACCAGGAGCGGTGGGTGATCCTGTTGGCGCTCACCAGCAACAAGGGTTCTGAAGATTTCCAGTTGACGATAGACAGGGAGGGTGAATCACTCTTCGCAAAGGTGCTGCATCGCTCGCAGCAATGGGCATCTGCCGACCAGATGATGTATGTGGTGGGTGCCACCCAGGGCAGGCTGTTTGAAGAGGTACGCAGGATTGTGCCGGATCACTTTTTGCTGGTTCCCGGTGTAGGAGCCCAGGGAGGATCGCTGGAGGAGGTGTGCCGTTACGGCATGAACAGCCAATGCGGCCTGCTGGTGAACTCATCCCGCAACATTATCTACGCCGACAGCGGGGAGGACTTTGCATCCGCTGCTGCCGGTGAGGCCAGAAAGCTGCAACTGGAGATGCAATTGATGCTGGGAAAACATGTAGGTTGATACAATAATTTGCTGATGAATTGAGAGGTTAGTGGGTTCACGTGAGGATGTCTATTGCTCCAACCTCGAACGTCGAATTTCAAACTGTAAGCTTGCCAGCGTATGAACGTTGCATCAGGATCGGGAACAATCCCATCAGAATGGGTGTTTACTGTTTGGATTAATGATCATTTCAGATGAAGAAAAAAACCAATCAGATAGACAGAAACGTGGTACAGCTGGTAGCCGCACAAGTATTGATCCTTACACTGCTGACCCTCCTGAAGGGGTGGATATGGCTGGCCCTTTTGCTGGCAGCCGACTTCGCTCTGAGGGCTTTCACCAGTGTTCCCTCTCCACTGGCGATATTTGCCAAAGTACTGACACGACTGCTGAGAACCACCCCCAGATCCATTTTTGCACCGCCGAAGAGATTCGCAGCCGGTGTCGGCCTTTTCTTTTCACTTGCTATCGCCCTTTTCCTGTTCCTGCACTTGCCGGTGGTCGCATTGACAACAGGCGTTATACTGCTGGTATGTGCCATGCTGGAGGCACTCTTCAACATCTGTGTGGGATGTTACGTCTACAATTGGGTTGTCGCTCCACTGGTGAACAGAAAATAGTACAACACCCTCTGAGATCATGTCCCTGAAACGAAAAATCATCAACGACCCGGTGTTCGGATTCATCAATATCCCGAACGAATTTGTCTATGAGCTGATCTGCCATCCCAACCTGCAACGGTTGAACCGTATACGGCAGCTGGGACTTGCTCCCTTCGTCTATCCGGGTGCCCAACATACCCGCTTCCATCATTCCATCGGTGCCATGTATCTGATGGATGAAGCACTCAAAACACTCAGGGAGAAAGGCCACACCATCACAGAGGAGGAACAGAACGGTGCGCTGGCAGCTATCCTCATGCACGACATAGGGCACGGGCCATTCTCGCATGTGCTCGAACATGCGCTGGTCACCAGCATACACCATGAGGAGATCTCCCTGTTGATGATGGAGCAGATGAATCGGGAGTGCCAGGGCACCCTGCAAACAGCCATCGATATCTTTACCGATTGTTATCCCAAAGGTTTCCTGCACCAGCTTGTAAGTGGCCAGCTCGATGTAGACCGTCTCGACTACCTGCGGCGCGACAGCTTCTTTACCGGTGTGAGCGAGGGGAACATCGGATCGGCACGGATCATCAAGATGCTAGACCTGAAGGATGAACGGTTGGTGGTAGAGTCGAAAGGAATCTATTCCATCGAGAACTTCCTGATGTCACGTCGTCTGATGTACTGGCAGGTATACCTTCACAAGACGGCTGTCGCAGCGGAAAAGATGCTGATCAACACACTGAGGCGTGCCCGCGAGCTCTCCAGGAAGGGAGAGGAGCTGTTCGCCTCTCCTGCTCTTTCCTATTTTCTGCGAAATGATCCCACTCCGAATGACTTCACAGCCGATGGGGAGGCACTGAGGCAATTCATGGATCTGGATGACAACGATGTCTGGACGGCTCTAAAAGTATGGACCACCCACCATGACACTGTCCTTTCTGTACTGAGCAAGGCGATGGTCAATCGTCGTCTTTTCAGGATTGAAATCTCTGAACAGCCCTATGCGGAAGAGAGGAGGGAAAAACTCAAGCGGTTATTTGCCGAAAAATATCGGATCAAGGAAGAGGATGCTGCCTGTTTTATCTCATCCGATGCGCTTTCCACCGACATGTACAGTGAAAAGGACGACAGCATTGGTATCCTCTACAAAGATGGAACGGTGAAGGATATCTCACGTGCGTCAGACATGCTCAACATCGAACTGCTTTCAAAGAAGGTGGTGAAGCATTACTTTGCCTACCTGCGGGATTGATGTCATACAGTCAGATGAAGGAAATCCCCTATGGTGAAATCTCTTCCCGATCCTCTCCTTTGTCGCATCGTTCAGGATCATCGGTTGCAGTAGGTACGAAGAACCAGACAACAACCATGCCAACCATTCCCATGGAGAGGATCAGGATACGAATGGGAATGACACTGATCACCAGGAAGGAGGAAAAAAGCACCATCAATGTCATGAATGCAATGATCCCCAGCTTTCCCTTGCGGGTCACTCCCTTTCGACGCTGGTAGTTTTTGATGCGGGGACCCAGTATGCGGTTGTTCAGGAGCCAGTTGTATAGTCGCTCTGAACTTTTGGCAAACAGAAATGCGGACAAAAGAGCAAGCGGTGTGACCGGCAGGCCGGGTACCACGATCCCAAGGATGGCCAATGCCAGGGAGAGGGTTCCACCTGTCAGATAAAGTCCACGCCGTACCCTGTTCTTTTCGATCTCCAGTTTCACTTTTCTCTCCCTTACGGGTATAGCAGCTTCCTGAAGAGCCACTCTGCTGTCATTTTTGCGGTTATTATCCATTCATCCAAGATCTCTGATGCAGCGTCACACTTACTCCTGCAAGGCTGCAAAGATAAACAAATTCCCAAATCCTCCCAACAGAGAATGGCATTACATCCTCTATAGCATCAACTTACTTCCTTTTTATTTGTGACTTCGTCAGAATTCCATTATCTTTGTGCCATTTGTTAAGGTTATTAAACAGAAAAATTCGAAAAAAACATATGAATCCTACTCAAGGAAAGAAAAAGAAGATCAGGCTGCTTTTTGTTTGTCTGGGAAACATTTGTCGATCGCCTGCAGCAGAAGGGATCATGTGCGGAATCATTGAGAAAAACGGCCTTCAGGATCTGATTGCAGTGGACTCCGCAGGTACATCGGGATGGCACGAAGGGGAGTTGCCCGATGAACGGATGCGACTACATGGGGAGAAGAGAGGGTATGACTTCTGCAGTCGCTCGCGAAAGCTCAGAAAAGATGATCTGTCGGCTTTCGACTACATCCTGGTGATGGATGAGAATAACCTCAGAACGGTGCGAGCGATGACCGCCAGCAAGGAAGAAGCGGAAAAAGTTCACCTGATAACCGATTACCTGATGCAATTCCGTAAGCTTCATAACCATATTCCCGACCCCTACTACGGAGAAGCTTCAGGCTTTGAGCTGGTGCTCGATCTGTTGGAGGATGCCTGCGAAGGATTGCTTCTCACCATCAAAAAAGATCACCTGCTGACATGAAAAAACGGCTGAAAATATTCGGCCGTTTTCCAATTTCTTCTTTCTCCTGCCTGATCAATAGGTCATTCGTACCTCCGCCTTTCCGGCATCGTCAATCATTTGTGCTACCTGGCTCAGTGAGGGAAGACGGCGAACCAGCTTCTTCTCTTCGTTTACTTCCTGCAATTTGGCATAGAGGTTCTCCGCATTACGCGTACGGAGCTCTTTTACGGTATCCACACCTGCAACTTCCAGCAATTCTGAAAATTGAGGTCCTATGCCATTGATACGAAACAGATCAGCGTGATTGGTCCACTTCAGAATCAATTTCTCATCTATACCACTCTCGTTGGCTAACGATACCCGACCACTCTTTGCTGCACACTTTTCCAGTAACTGGTCAACCCTGCTGATACCGGCTGCCTTTAACTTTTCTCCATACACGGGGCCAATCCCTTCAATCTCTTCAATTTTATAATCCATATCAAAATGTTTTGGTTAAACAGTTAAGTTCCGTGAGATGGTATCAAAAATAATCATTCCTGTGAAGTGGTTACAGTCCATCCTGTACTATTGCCGGCATATGGGGAAAAAATTCCCTCCCTGACCCCATACTGCCGGTAATTTCCAACAGAAAGTGATCAGAGAGGGAAAGCAGGTAACCCGTCTGAAGAAGGTCAGACAACGTACAGAGAGCTGATCGACTCGTTGTTGCAAACCCGCATGATGGAGTCGGCAAACATATCGGCGACAGAGAGGATTTTTACTTTTTCCGATTTCTTGGAATAGGGTATGCTATCGGTAAAGATGATCTCTTTCAACCGGGAGTTATCAACCCTGGCGGAAGCGGGATCCGACATCACTGCGTGACTGGCGATAGCCCTGACCGAGTTGGCCCCATTCTCTATGATCAGGTCGGCAGCACGGGTAATGGTTCCTGCCGTATCCACAATGTCATCGATGAGCAGGATATCCATTCCTTTCACGTCACCGATGATCTGCATATCGGAGATCTCATTGGCTTTCTTGCGTAGCTTATAGCAGATCACCATGGGGCAACCCAGAAACTTGGAATAGGCGCTGGCACGCTTGGTGCCACCCACGTCGGGTGTGGCGATTACCATATTGGCCAAATCGAGTTGTTTCACATACTCCACAAAAACACCCGAAGCATAGAGGTGATCGACCGGCACATTGAAAAAGCCTTGAATCTGATCGGCATGCAGGTCCATTGTGATCAACCGGTTGATGCCGGCTGCGGCCAGCATGTCGGCAATCAGCTTGGCTCCTATGCTGACACGTGGCTTGTCCTTGCGGTCTTGTCGTGCCCATCCGAAGTAGGGAATCACTGCCACGATTGACTTGGCAGAAGCACGTTTGGCCGCATCGATCATCAGCAGCAACTCCATCAGGTTGTCTGAGTTGGGGAAGGTGGACTGAATGAGGAACACCTGCTTACCCCGAATCGACTCCTCATAAGATACGGCGAACTCACCGTCGGCAAAGTGCTCAATAATCATGTTGCCCAGGGGACACCCCAGGCTGTTGCATACCTTTTCAGCGAAATAACGTGATTTGGTTCCCGAAAAGATTTTAAATGGTCTCTCCTGCATGCTGTTCTGTTTTGAAAAATGGTTCTGATCGCTTCATGTGACCCTTCTCCCCGTGAAATTGAATGATGGGACAAAAGTACAAAAACAAACGGCAATAAAGGAATAAATCACAAAAAAGTGATGCGGTAAATTTCCCCGCTCAGGCCAGCCAGTTGTATGCGGTAAGGAAAATCATAGGAGAAGAGTAATGTCTCGTTCTCTTTTTGCAGCAGGGGGGTCAGCTTACCCTCCCCACTCTCCTCCGTTCCAAAAAAGGAATAGGCATGTTGTGGTATATGCAGGGTGCATTCGCGGGGAGAAGGATCAAAGTTGACTATGATGAGCAAGAGGTCATTTCCATTGCCACGCAAGTAAGCGAACAGTTTGGCAGAGTCAAAGTCGGGATTCTCATAGTTGGCCGGCATCAAGTCGTAAAAAAGGCCGGATGAGAGTGCCTCTTCCTGGTTGCAGAGTGTGATGAGACGCCGGTAAAATAATTGCAGCTCCTTCTCGCGTGAAGTAAGCAGCAGATCGTTCCACTTTCCATTATTGTGCCACCGGCGAAGGGTATCCACCGACCAGTAGTCGAAAATGGTGGTACGCCCATTCACACCGCTGAAACCCTCGTTATCCATACCTCTCTCACCCAGCTCCTGTCCGTTGTAAACCATTACCGGATTGCTGTTCACGGTGCAGGTGACAATCATGGCTGCCTTGCCTTTCTCTCCTTCCTTCAGAAAAAAACCGGATGCGATCCGCTGTTCGTCGTGGTTCTCCATGAAGGTCAGCATCCGGTGCTGGATATCCCCTACGTGATTCAGGGAAAAAGTGATCTCAGATGATGGTTTGTAGCCGCAGGATACCTCGTGCAACACATCATATAGACCCACCTTGTCGTAGAGGTAGTCGAAGAGCCGGTTTCCCAGGAAATCGCGGTAGAGCGACGGGTGATAGATCTCTGCCAGGAAAATGATTCCGGGATAGCGCTCTCTCACCTGGGGAATGACCCATTGCCAAAAAGGTAACGGCACCATCTCTGCCATGTCACATCGGAATCCGTCTATCTGCTTTGATGCCCAGAAGAGAAGGATATCCCTCATCTTGATCCAGGTATCAGGTAGCGGTTCAAAATATTCCTGCATACCGTTGAGATAATCCACTCCATAGTTGAGTTTCACGGTCTCGTACCAGTCATATACGGTGGGGGTATGGGTAAAGCAGTCATTACCCGTCGCCTTTGCAGGTTTTTCACCGTAGGTAAAGCGGCTCTTTTTCCCGGGAGAAAGTTCCATCTTCAATGAGTGACCGGGAAGGTAATAAAAATTGTTTTGGGGGGAGAAGGCGACAGCATCGTCATCATTTTCACCCAACTCCCCGATACCGGGGGGTCTGGAAACCGAACGGTAGTTACGTGCCACATGGTTGGGGACAAAATCGGTGATTACCTTTAGCCCGGCCTGGTGTGTACGCTCTACCAGTGCCTCGAATTCCTCCATCCGAAGGGCTACCTCCTCTGCCAGATCCGGATCCACATCGTAATAGTCACGTATGGCATAGGGAGAACCCGCTTTGCCCTTGATGATCTCCGGATACTGTACCGGGATACCGTATTCGGTGTAGTCGGTTGACGAGGCATGTGCCGGAATCCCGATGTACCATATATGGGTGTAACCACTTTTTCTCAGCTGTTTCAGAATGGTGGGACTGATGTCGTTAAACTTTCCACATCCGTTCTCCCTGAGAGATCCGTTGTGGCGGTTTGTGCCATTTCTGTTTCCGAACAGACGTGGAAAAAGTTGATAGATAAAGAGCTTTTCTTTCATTTCACTGGGGGTACCTCTGTTTCATTGCTTTATTGCTTCATTGATCCGCTGCAGGCGCATTTGAATCTTCTTCTGAAGCTCGACATGCCGGTGGCATCTTCTCACAATTTCCAATGATCTCTTTTCAGCCATTGTGTTAGCAGCTGCCTGATAGCCCGCTTCCATGATCTGATTCTGATTGTGCAGGTCGAACATCGATACTCTTTCAAGACCATGGGTCTCGATCAAAATATCGCAATAAGACTTATCAACCAATGTATTGGCATTCGACATCAGATTGAACGTACGCTCCACCATGGTGCGGATCGACTCCTTTTCTGCGGGTGGAATCATCAGGGATACATTGACACCAACCAGGTAACGGCATTTCTTACGGATTACCGTTACCGGGAAATTTTTGAGAATGCCTCCATCTACATAGGGTACATTGTCAATCACCTGTGGGTTAAAGACAATGGGAATCGAGCAGGAAGCAACCACGGCATCCACCAGGTTGTCTCCTTCCGAGAAGGTCACGCTGCAAGCTCTTTCCCAGTCGGTTGCAACCGCATAAAAAGGAAGCTGCAGCTCCTCAAAGCGCTTGGCCCGCAGATTTTTCTTCAGGAATGTATGCAATCCTGTACTTTTCAAAAAACCGGTACGGGGTATCGTAATGGAAACAAACTCACGGAATTCACGCTTCCGGAACAGATCAACGATCTCGTCCGGATGATACCCGTCTGCATACAAAACACCGGCCAATGCACCAGCACTGGTGCCAGCAATCACATCGGGCTTCAGTCCGTAACTCTCCAGCACTTTCAGTGTACCCAAATGTGCAAACCCTCTGGCTCCTCCCCCGCTCAGGGCATATCCCAGAAAATAGTCATAACTCTTACCAAAGATTGCCATACCAGTCCAACACAAAAACTATTGCTTTGCCAATATCCCACATTTTTCGCTAGTAACCGCATCTTCACCATGCAACTCTTCATGCAGTTGGCGAATGCTTTTCCCCAACAGGGGATGTATCCGATCGGGAGCGATCTCGCAGAGAGGGGCGAGCACGAACCCACGCTGATGAAAACGGGGATGTGGAAGGGTCAGTTCAGGGGTGTCGAGAACCATATCATCAGCCAGTATCAGATCGATATCGATGAGCCGGTCGGCGTATTGTTCCTTTTCACTTTTTTTTACCCTTCCCAATTCTTTTTCAATGGATTGCGTGATTGCGAATGCGGCATGTATATCTGATTTGCTCGCTACTTCGCACGCACAATTCACAAAATCACAGGATGAATCAAAACCAACGGGATGCGTGTAGTAAAAAGCGGAAAGAGAGAGTATCCTTCCTATGCGCTCTTCAATTTTTTTGAGTGCTGCCTCAATCAGTTTTTCTCTTTCACCCTGGTTTGAGCCGAGTGCCAGGATCAGGGAGACACTTCCCGTTTCGATTTGCATCCCTTCAATCGATGATCAACATGGCATCTCCATAGGCTCCAAAGCGATACTTCTCTTTTACAGCCTCTTCGTATGTGGCCATGATCACATCATAGCCTCCAAAGGCGCAGGCCATCATTAGCAAGGTGGAGAATGGCAGATGAAAGTTGGTGATGAGACTGTTGGTCAGTGTAAACTCATAAGGGGGGAAGATAAACTTATTGGTCCACCCCACTCTGGGCTTGATGTGACCGTCAGTGCTTACCGTTGTCTCCACAGCCCGTAGCACGGATGTTCCCACGGCGCAGATGTTGTGTCCTTCGTCCTTTGCATGGTTCACCTTATGACAGAGCTCCTCCGTGATGATCATCTGTTCCGATTCCATCTTATGCTTCGTGAGATCCTCCACATCAATCATCCGATAAGCTCCCAGGCCATTGTGGAGGGTCAGATAACCGAACTCGATATCCCTGATCTCCATTCGCTTCATCAGTTCACGACTGAAATGAAGTCCTGCAGCGGGAGCCACTACCGCTCCCTCATGGCGGGCAAAGATGTTTTGGTACCGCTCCGCATCCTCCGGTTCGGCACTTCGCTCCAGATATTCAGGGATGGGTGTCTCACCAATGGCAAACAACTGCTTTTTGAACTCATCATAGGGCCCATCATAGAGGAACCTGAGGGTACGTCCCCGAGAGGTCGTGTTGTCGATCACTTCGGCTACCAGCTCTTCGTTGTCACCGAAATAGAGTTTGTTGCCAATGCGTATCTTCCTGGCCGGATTCACCAGTACGTCCCATAGATGCTGATCAGGATTGAGTTCCCGCAACAGGAACACCTCTATCTTTGCGCCTGTTTTTTCCTTGTTACCAAAAAGGCGTGCGGGAAAAACACGGGTGTCATTGAAAATAAAAAAATCCTTTGGTTGAAAGTAATCCAGCAGATCCTTGAACACACGGTGTTCCAACATGCCGGTTTTTCTGTGTACGACCATCAACCGTGCTTCGTCACGGTGGGCTACCGGATGTTTTGCGATGAGTTCATCCGGCAGATGAAATTTAAATTGCGAAAGTTTCATATGTTATGTCAAATTTTACTCTCTTTTTCCGGTCAGACCGATCTGTTCATCCAGAAAATGATCCACCTCCTCCATTTGCAGGCAATCTTCCAACCTCACCTCCCCCACGCGTGTGCGGATAAGTGTCGTAAGGTGCGCCCCTGATTGCAGCGATTCACCGATATCACGTGCCAATGCCCTGATATAGGTCCCCTTGCTGCAGATCACCCGGATGGTGATATCGGGCAGCCCAAATGCTACCAACTCGATACTATCTATAACCAATAATTTGGGTTTAAGTTCAATATCCTTGTTTTTGCGTGCCAACTCATATGCCCGCTTGCCATCTACCTTCACTGCCGAATAGCGGGGTGGTACCTGCATGATCTCGCCGGTAAACCGGGCAAGCGTCTCTTCCACCAGCTCCCGGGTAATGTGTCCGGTAGGATATTCGTGGTCAATTGCTGTCTCCAAGTCGAATGAGGGTGTGGTCGCACCCAGTCGTATTCCGGCAACATACTCCTTCGTTTCAGACTGTAGCCGGTCAATCTGTTTGGTCATTTTCCCGGTGCAGAGAGTCATCACCCCGGTAGCAAGCGGATCAAGCGTTCCTGCGTGGCCCACTTTCAGCTTTCTGACACCCAGCTTCTGGCATAACTTGGCACGTACCACACGTACCACGCGAAATGAACTCCAATAAAGCGGCTTGTCGATGTAGAGTATCTCTCCCTCAATGAAATCCATCATGGCATCACATGCTAACGTTCACACCTGCCCCAATCAGGATCAGCAAGATGCCCCCCACGATGATGCGGTAGAACCCGAATGCCCTGAATCCATACTTGGTTAGAAAGTTGATAAAGAAACGAATGGCAATCATCGCCACCAGAAAAGCCACCAGGTTTCCGACCATCAGTAGCAGGATATTATCAGTGAGCATATCAAACTGTGCCGGATCCTTCATCAGTTGGTAGAGCTTATAACCCGCAGCAGCAGCCATGGTCGGCACTGCCAGGAAGAAGGAAAACTCAGCAGCATTCCTGCGGTCGAGTCCACAGCCCATTCCCCCCACGATGGTCGCCATAGAGCGGGATACACCCGGTATCATGGCGATACACTGAAAGAAGCCAATGCTCAGGGCCCGCTGCCAGCTCATCGACTGATCAGCTGCTGGCCGGTTAAACCAACGGTCCACGTAAAGCATAAAGAGACCACCCATTACCAGCATCACTGCCACGACAGTTACACTCTCCAGCATCCTGTCGATCAGGTCACCCAACACCAATCCTATAATGCCGGCAGGCAGTACGGCGATAAATAGTTTCCAATAAAAATCATACTTGTAGAGAAAGCGTCTCAGCGGGAGGAGTGATCTTTGAAGGGCTGACTGTGGCACAGACACCTCACCGACATGCATCTCGCCCTTGTTGAGACGAAAAAAACGTTTCCAGTAGAGCACCACTACCGAAAGGATCGCGCCAAACTGAATAATCACGGTGTAGGCTTTCACGAAAGCACTGCTCTCGATACCCATGAGCGACTGGGTGATGATCATGTGCCCCGTAGAGGAGACGGGAAGAAACTCGGTAAGTCCCTCCACAATGGCAATGATAATTGCTTCAATAAGTGTCATGAAAATGATGATTGCTGGTGACTGATGTCACGATTGTTTCCTTCTCCTGTTGCTCTCTTCTTTTGACGGATAGAGGATCCCCACAATCATCAGAACAAAGCCCAGGAGAGCGACAACCGGTGCTACCCTGATCCTTCTGACACTGAAGATGTCTGGTTCAAATCCGCCTTCAGTGGTAGTGGCGGGACCTGTCATCAACAGGAATCCGGCAATGATCAGTAGTACGGCAATTCCACAAATAATCAGATTCGTTTTACGTAACGCGAGGTTTTTCTGAGACATTTTTTATTCGATGTTTTAGACATAATAGAGCTGATCCGATTGCATTCTCACATACCGGTTCACGGCAAAAGCAGTGGCAAAGGTAGAGATGAGAACACCCAGCAATACCACCACCGTGAAGATGATTGCAAGGTCGACAGTGGTGATGATGGGTTGCATCGCAGCATACTCCCTGCTGAAATAGGTGATTAGCACCAGGATGATTCCATCTGCAAGGATACCCGCGATGATGCCGGTGTAAATATTGCTCACCACGAAGGGTTTGCGGATAAAGCTACCGGTAGCACCTACCAGCTTCATCGTATGGATGATGAATCTTTTCGAGTAGACACTCAACCGGATGGTGTTGCGAATCAACGTAAAAGAGATAAAGAGCAAAACCAGGGCCAGCACCAACAGTACCGTCATCACCTTCGAAAGGTTGTCGTTGATCAGGTCAATCGCCTCTTGTTGGTAAAGCAGATCCGTCACATTGCTCTCCGCGCGGATCACCTTGTTGATCACAGCGATGCTGTCACTGTTGGCATATTCGGAGTGAAGGAAGATCTCAATACAGTCGAGCGCAGGGTTATACCCCAGGAGCTCCTCAGGGTCATCACCCAGCTCACGGATCAGTTGCTCTTTGGCTTCTTCCTTACTGATGAAGCGTGACGACCGAACAAAGGGTTGTGCATCGAGCTGGCGGCGGATGGCGCTGATCTGCCCGTCGGTAACATTGGCGGAGAGCATCACATTGAAACTCATGTTTTCTTTTACATGTTTCGACAGGCTATTGCCCATAAAAAGGATCAGGAGGGTGACACCCAGCAGTACCAGTACCAGCGTGATGCTGATGGTGGAGGTGATCTTCGCATTCAAAAAACGGGCTGCGGAAATTTTTTTCTTGTTCGACATAGGCGCTTCGAAAAACGAAAGGCGTGATTTGCGTGCAACAGTCTATTCCAAATTAGACTGCAAAGTAATAAAAAAACTCACAGAATCAGCGACAAAAAACAAATTATTAAAGGAAAAAATGTTAATTCAGCCTTTCATCTTCTATCCTGCATCCCTTTCTCTCCGGCTCTCTGGAAAGGATTGCCGAAGACGAGGTATCTCCCTCATCTGTCGGTAATCGGCTTTAAACCAAGCTCCCTGGCTTTTTCCACCATGTAGGCGAAGGCGGCATCGTGCTCATTGGGTATCACACCGTCGAGTATTGCCTCCTTGATAGCCGCCTTCAGCAAGCCTATTTCCCTCCCCTGTGGAAGCCCAAAAACCTCCATGATCTCGTTTCCGTCCACCGGAGGTTGGAAATTGCGTACCCTATCCTTCTCCTCGATCTCACGAAGTTTCCTGCGCACGATCCTGAAGTTGGTGACAAAACGGCGTACCTTCACGGGATTCTTGGAAGTGATATCCGCTTCACAGAGGGTCATCAGGTCATCAATGTGGTCACCGGCGTCAAAAAGCATGCGGCGCACGGCTGAGTCGGTCACCTCATCCTCAACCAGTTGCATAGGTCGCATGTGCAGGGAAACCAGCTTCTGCACCAATTTCATCTTTTCGTTTTGGGGCAGCTTCATCCTGCCGAAGATACGGGGTACCATTTTCTCGCCGATGAGGTTATGGTTGTGAAAGGTCCATCCCAGTTTGGGATCCCACCGTTTGGTAACCGGCTTGGCAATATCGTGCAGCAGTGCCGCCCAACGCAGCCAGAGATCATTCGTCTCACGGGCAATATTGTCGAGTACAGCGAGTGTATGGTAAAAATTATCCTTGTGCCCTATTCCCTCTTTGGTCTCTGCTCCCTTGAGTGCGGTTAACTCGGGAAAGAGAATCTCCAGCAGCCCGGTCTTTTCGAGCAGGATGAAACCCACAGAGGGTCTGGGCGAGAGAATAATCTTGTTCAACTCGTCGGTGATACGTTCCGTGGAGACAATCCCAATGCGTTCCCTGTTGCGTGCGATGGCGTCGAATGTGTCAGGATAGATATCGAATCCAAGCTGGGTGGCAAAGCGAATGGCACGCATCATCCGCAGCGGGTCGTCACTGAAGGTGATGTCGGGGTCGAGTGGCGTACGGATGATCAAATCCTCCAGGTCCTGCATGCCGTTAAAGGGATCAAGCAGCTCGCCGTAACGCTCTTTGTTCAGACAGAAAGCCATGGCGTTGATGGTAAAATCGCGTCGTCGCTGATCGTCCTCCAGGGTACCGTCTTCCACGATGGGCTTGCGTGAGTCACTCCGGTAGGATTCTTTGCGGGCACCTACGAACTCTATTTCATACTCCCTGTATTTGATCTGTGCAGTACCGAAATTCTTGAAGAGTGTCAGGTGCGTCTCTCTGCCAAGTTTGCGGGCAACAGCCTCTGCCAGGTCGGTTCCCTTGCCGATGGCTACCACGTCAATATCTTTCGAGGGGCGATAGAGAAAAAAGTCACGCACATATCCTCCAATGATGAAACATTCCATCTGCATCTCATCTGCTGTTTGTGAGATCAACCTGAGGATCGGTGTGTCGATATATGCTTGTATCTCATCCTGAGATATAATCATTTCCAATGGGGTCTTTTGGTGGTTATCAGCTGCTCAACTTCTTATTACACAGAGGTTGATTATCTGTTACAATTTGCAAAATTACAATAATTGTCGCTTAAAGCCACTTTTTATGCAAATTATATTTGTACTTTTGTTGCCGGAAACGTTGCTAAACAGTTTATTTTTTGTACGTTGATATTTTTTTCAAAATATGCGCAACATCTTTCACTTCCTTCCACTGATGCTGATTTATTCGTTGCTACTCTCCTGTACAGGGAGAGGCAGTGGGGCGAAAACCTATCTTTCGGAAGCAGGAAAGGCTTACCAGACCGGTAATTATGCACTGGCCAAGTTGAAGATTGACAGCATTAAAATACTCTTTCCCGAAGCATTTGATGAGATCAATGCCGGATTTGACCTGATGCAGGAGATTCGTATGGCTGAAAACCTGCGAAACATTGCCTATTGCGATTCACTCCTACGCGAAAATTATGCGGCACTCAGCGATATGCTCTCCGACTTCGAGTATGTGCGTGACAGCCGTTACCAGGAGTTTGGCGAGTATTATCCAAAGATATATCCCCATCGATCATCACTGGAAACGAATGGGCTTCGTTCCGGTGTGCGGGAGAAAGGGATCCTCTTCATCGAGAGCGTACTCTCCGGCAACACCATTCGTCACAACAGGATCAGGATCACTGCTGCTGACGGAAGCTTTGCCGAAAGTAGGATGGTTACTTCTGACGGACTGAATTATCGGTTTAGCACACTCGACAAGGCATATGAGATTGTACGTTTCAGCGGGAATGATGAGAACGGTATAGCCGCATACATCCACACTTACCGCGATACACCCCTTACCGTCCACTTTCTGGGTAACCGTACGGTGACGATACCCCTCGCAGATGCCGCAAAAAAAGGGATCAGCCGCTCCTTCGAGCTTTCCACCCTGTTACTCGATATCGAGCAGCTCAAATTTGAAAAAGAACGGAGTGAGGTGCTGATCCGCTACCTTGAGAGCCGCAGCGACAGTCTCGTAAAGCATATGGATGATCAGTAGCGATAGAATCGACAGAGGCTCCCCGTAATATTAACGTTATTTAGCTGTCCTGAGCGAACAAAACAGCATGGATAACAAGTAAGAAAATGAATAACATTACAATCACTATATTAAACAAATACAAACAGTTACAAATTGAATAAAATCAAAATAGGATTATTGGTTTTGGCCTTGACAGCGGTTTTTATCGGGTGTGATAACCTGGGAGAGCATACAGGTACGGATAGCAACAACTACTTCACTTTTGAGGGAGACCGCTATGCCATCAGAAACATTGAGTCGGTCCGTACAGGTGATACCTTCCTATTCAAGCTGTACGCAGGGAGCGATGCCGCATCGAGTGATCATTTCATCGAGCTCTCCTTTCCGGCCAGTTATACGGACACCCTTTTCACTATCCCGCTCTCACGCGGCGAATGGTCTGTCAATGGCGCCATCAAAGATATGCCCTATAACGGGAACCGTGCCGGCAGAATCGGATTCCAGAGTGCCAATGTGCAGATCAAGGTGCTGGATGGTGCCGGCAGTTGCGATCTGAAGTTCTCGCTGGCGCTCAACGACAATCGTTGTGTAAACGGTTTTTACAAGGGAACAATCAATAATTATTGATTTATTTCCGGGGATTATCAAAATAATCCCTATCTTTGTCCACAGAAATCTTGGTGTTCCGGTGCGGTTTCCTGCATCGGAATGAAAAGGGAATCAGGTGTAAATCCTGAACAGACCCGCTGCTGTAAGCTCCGCTTACGTGTTGAACAAATACCTCAATTGCCACTGTCCACAGGGACGGGAAGGCGTTCAGACACGGGAGTAAGTCAGAAGACCTGCCAATGATTCATATAACAGTTACATGGCTTTCGGGAAATAAAGCTTGAAAACAAACACGCAACAGAATCATTTTTTTACGTGTTCCATTTTCATCAGGCTTTACCGGAATAATATTCGGTATAGATGAAGTTTTTTTTACAATCGATCTTTTTAGGGGTTTGTACGACATTTTTCGTGCCCACAGCATCCGTTGCACAATTAGTCTCCGACACCATCGGGCTGCCCGAGGTAGTGATCACAGAGCAATTCAGCGACCGGGAGATGCGTGCCACAGCACCCCATCGTGTTCTCACTGAAGAGCAGATCGGACAGCTCAACGCGCTGCAGCTCTCCGATGCTGTGAAACACTTGCCAGGAGTCACCATCCGTGATTATGGCGGCATCGGGGGTCTGAAGACCATCTCGATACGCAGCCTGGGAGCACATCATACAGCAGTAAGCTATAACGGCATC
>JADLKK010000220.1 GCA_016839025.1 Proteiniphilum sp. | reverse complement strand
TCACGCCTGCTGCTCCGGCAACAGCCGAAGTTTTAAGAAATGTTCTTCTCGTTAAGTTGTTCTCTCTTTTCATATGGTTATATTTTTTTTTGTTTGTTATGCATCATTTATTTAACAAGGTCAAGTTTTGCCATCTCGTGAATATTCGCTATTCAATCCATTTCTGCCATTTTGTATGATTATCGCCTCCCGATTGTACCATCATTTCTACGAACTGCATTCCCCTTACCCCGTCGTATACGGTAGGAAAGTCGGTAATCAGTTCACCCGGATTGTCTCCGCTTTCTCTGGCCATGACGGCCAGGGTAAAATTGCGGTAAATATTGGCAAAGGCTTCGATGAATCCTTCGGGATGGCCGGCAGGCGTTCTTGTATTCCATTTGGCCAGGTCGCTTAGAAATTCATTGTTTCCCATGTAAAGCTCTTCAGCGGGCCTGTCCCCCCACCTGAGGGTCAACCTGTTCGAATCCATCTGTCTCCACTCCAATCCGCCTTTATCACCATACACACGCAGACGGATATTGTTCGCCTCTCCGGTGGCTATCTGGGTAGCCATCAGCACTCCGGTAACCCCCTTCTCCATTCGCAGCAGGGATGCCCCGTCGTCGTCCACCAGGCGTCCCTCCACGTACGTTTGCAGATCGGCACACACCTCCAGCACTTTCAGACCGGTAACGTATTCTGCCAGGTGCCAGGCATGCGTTCCTATGTCGCCCATGCAACCGGCCTTGCCCGTGGTCTTTGGATTGGTTCTCCATCCGGCATTATTCCCTCCCTGCAGCTCTATGCGTTGCGACAGCCATCCCTGGGTATACTCCACGTATACTTTGCGCAGTTTACCCAGTTCTCCGTTTGCGATTCTTGCCTTTGCCTCCTTGACTGCCGGATATCCCGAGTATACGTGGGTCAGCGCCAGAACCAGTCCCGTCTCTTCCACCTTCTCCTTCAGCTCGAGGGCCTCTTCCAGTGAAAAAGTCATCGGTTTGTCGATAACCACGTGAAACCCTCTTTGCAATGCCATCATGGCGGGTTCAAAATGCCACTTGTTCGGGGTGACTATGGTTACAAAATCCATCCGTTCTCCGGCAGGCAGCTCCATCTCCTTCTCGAACATCTCCTGGTAGGAGTCGTAAATCCGGTGATCCGGGAGGAAATATTCCCTGCCTGAGCTTCTGGAGATTTCAGGATTGACGCTGAAGCAGCCACAAACCAGCTCAATGTAGTTGTCCATAAAGGCAGCACGACGGTGTATGGCCCCGATAAAGGCATCGCTGCCGCCGCCGATCATGCCCATTTTCAGTTTTCTTTGTTTCATGTTTATGTAATGTTTATTTAATTGAGATTCAATTTACAATCAAACGGAAAATCATGCCCGCTCCCGCCGAGTCCCTATGTCGTCCCGGGTATTGTTTCCTTTATATTATGCCTCTTCTTTACATCTTCCCTGAACAGGAACAGGAACCCGGCAAGGAAAACGATTGCCATCAGGAAAGGAACCGTCCATATGGATATCCAGTCGTATCTTCCCTGTTCGGAATAGAGGTCCACCACGTTTCCGGCAATCAACGTGCCGAGGTATTTGCCCACCCCGTACGTGGCAAAAGCGATGAGACCCTGCGCGGAGTTACGCAGCGAGGAGGGAGCCTTTTCATCCACGAACAGCTGCCCGGCAACGAAAAAGAAGGTAAAGCAGAACCCGTGAAGCGGCAACACCGCGTAGATGAATCCGTTCTGGCCGGTGCTGGCTCCCAGCGTGAAAAGCCCGTACATCAGAATCCATGCCGCGATGGCGGCGACGATACTGCCCTTGTACCGTAACTTGAGGAAGAAGATGGGGAAGATGAACAGGAAGATCACCTCGGCAACCTGTCCAAGGCTCATGGCTGCG
>JADLKK010000219.1 GCA_016839025.1 Proteiniphilum sp. | reverse complement strand
GACTTTAACCACGGGCTGCTAGCCCGACTTTCGCAATTTTGAGCGATAACGTAAGGTGAGAAGACGCTTTTGAGCTCATTAATACAGTCTTTCATTGACATGCCTGGTTCGAATGTGGCTAGATGAAAGAATGAATATATTCGAACGGAAAGTTGGAGGGCGACGATACCGAATCGCCTCGCAATCCTTGTGGGATGCTAAGCAGCAGCGGCCTTTCGCGCGGCAGGCTGTACTGGGATCGGCGGATGAACCTCCGGTGGCGGACTTGGGATTGACGCGCACGGTAGGAACGCAGCGGGTCGGTGACATCGGTGCTTTGATATGGGTTGCGGAGCAATTGGATCTGGTCAAGATCATCGACAAGGCCTGTGGCGTCTCAGGACCTACGGACGGCCCCACAATTGGAGAGATGGTGCTAGCCGTGGCGGTGCAGCGCGCCTGTGCCCCTGGGGCCAAGTGTCATCTGAAAGGATTTCTGGATTCCTGTGTGCCGCGGGTGTCGTGTCTTCCGGCGTCAGCCTTTAATGGGAAATCCTTCCACCGATTGGCAGCACAGGTCAGTGATGAACATCTTGAGAAAGCTCAGATAGAGATTGCCCGAGCGGCCATTTCCCGTTTCAACCTGTCGACAGATGTACTGGCGTTCGACACGACCAACTTCGACACGCACATTGCCACCACAACACCGGGAGACCTTGCACGCCGAGGGCATGCCAAGAGCAAGCGATCCGATCTGCGCGTAGTGGGATTGGCGGTTCTGGTCAGTGAGACGGGGCATATCCCATTGCTACACCGCACCTATCCCGGAAATGGGTCAGATCAAGCAGTTCTCGGCTCGTGTCTGTCGGGACTCGGCAAGCTGCATGACGTTTTGAATGATTCGGATAAGAGGACCCGTCCGGCCTGCCGCACTCTTGTGCGTGACGGGGGTTCTTGGAGTGAACAACTGGAATTAGATTTGGATTCAGAGGGTTACCACACGATCATTTCGCTTCCGTTGAGTCATGCATCGTCTCAATTGGCGCTGGAGCATGCCGCCGGCCGAGGGGCTATGAAACGCTTGGGAGGAAAGCTCGGCGATGTGCGTGCAGCGCGGTTGCGTATTCCTGTGGGCGACTTGGACCGAACCCTTGTGGTGGTCGAGAGTGAGGAATTGCTGCGCGGACAGAAGCGAGGAATTGCGGTTGCCTTGCGCAAAGCCAGACCAGAGCTGCAAAAGTTGGCACGGCGAGCCGAAAGCGGCCGGATAAAACGCGACGCACTTGAGGCACGGATTCAGAAAGCACTGCAACGGGAACATCTTTCCGATTTCGTAATTACAGAGATAAAAGAAAACGATGGCAAATTGTCACTCAGTTGGCGCGTCGATCAAGCGGCCCGGCGCTTGATTGAGCGCACACGCCTCGGCCGACGGGTATTGTGTACGGACCGTCATATTTGGAGCACCGGCCGAATTGTAAACGCATTCCGGGGACAATGGAATGTGGAGGAGTTATTCCGCAGGGCGAAAAAAGGCGGGATCGTGCCATGGGGCCCATCGCATCAATGGGTCGATAGCTCCCTTCGGTTACACACCTTCGCCACCGTGATAGGTCTGGAGTTGGTGAGTTTGGCCCACCTTGCACTCGGCACACGAAAGTCCGTTCGAAAGACCATGAAAGAACTATCCGAAATAAAAGCAACCCTGGTGCGCGTTCGTACAAAAAGCCCCGGGCGCCAGGCCACGGTCATGCTTGCACCGGACCTGTCTTCGGAGCAACGGAAGTCAGCCAAAGTCTTTGATCTGGGACGCTGGGTACCAGCAATTCTTTCATCTATGAGGCAGCATCCTCCGGGGCCAGGAGTGAGGCCTGCTGCATGAGGATAAACGCCTCAAAATTGCGAAAGTCGGGCTAG
>JADLKK010000071.1 GCA_016839025.1 Proteiniphilum sp. | reverse complement strand
CGTATCAGACGCATGCTGTAGTTGAAGGTTACCCAGTCGGCAAGACGTGAGCTGATTTTCCCGGAGGCATTGTACCGATCCTGACCGTCAGAGCCATGGTTCAGCATCCCATTGTAGTTGAGATATCCGAGTGAGGCGTAATAGTTCAGTTTTTCGTTGCCGCCGCTAATACTCAGGTTATGATTCTGAGAGAGCGCGTTGTCGCGGTACAACTCATTGTACCAATCGGTATTGGCATATCCGGTAGTGAAAGGGTCTCCTGCTGGTTTACCCCACACATTGCCATCTGTTAGCAAACCGCCTCTGCTAGTGCCTCCGGCAGCCTGAAAGTCCAACATTCGCTTCATGGTTTCATTGCTGAAGATGGCTCCCCATCCGGCGTTCAATGCTCCCTGGTTGTAGTAGTTCGCAAAAGTATAGGAGTCCATCATCTCCGGCATGCCTATAGGGCTGGAAAGGCGAAAGCTGTTGTTGTAATTGACCGAAGTCCTGCCCTCACGTCCCTTCTTGGTAGTGATTAAAACCACACCAAATGCAGCACGGGATCCATAGATGGAAGAGGCCGAAGCATCTTTGAGCACCGAGATCGATTCTACATCTTCTGGATTGATCAGGTTGATGTCGCCCTCCATGCCATCAATCAACACAAGCGGATTGTCGCTGGAACCCTCACCAATGGTTCCTGTACCGCGGATACGTATTGACATGGTGGATTCGATATCGCCGGCATTGTGTGTCAGCTGGAGTCCGGGGATAAGTCCCTGGAGAGCATCAGATACCGTATTTACAGGTCTTGATTCAATGTCCTCAGAAGTGGCAACTCCCACCGATCCGGTAAGATTCACCTTCCTTTGTGTCCCAAAACCTACGACGACCACTTCATCCAGGGTTTTGGTATCCTCTAACAACACGATTTGCAGGGTTGCTCCGGTCACCTCTACTTCCTGTGTGATGTAGCCGATATAGCTGATTTGTAGTGTGGAACCAACGGGAGCCGCTAGGGAGAAATTCCCGTCGATGTCGGTTACGGTTCCATTGGTAGTCCCTTTCTGCAGAATACTGGCGCCGATAATCGCATTTCCGTATTCATCGGAAACGTTGCCCCTGACTGTCTGCTGGGCGTATGTCATAAAACAGAATAGATTTATGACAGTGAATAGTAAGAATGTTTTTAATTTGTACATAGATTTTTTAAAAACTTGATTGCCGATTGATTAATGGCAAGATGAGTAAACGGTGAACAGATTTAATCTTAAAAGAAATTTTTCATTCAATGTTTTCTTTGCATAATTGTTATTCATTTTAGTTGTCGATTACGTGAATGCTGCAAAGATAGGTTGTGAGCCAAAATAGGGGCTCCAATTATCATTAAAAAAGAGGGAAATATAGACATTCATGTAAACATTGTTCCATTTGTTGAGGAGGAGATATGGGAGTTCTTAGAGATACAGGTTCAAGAACAAATGATGGAACCATAAAAAACGTTGGCTCATGAAATTGATGATTCATGAGCCAACGGAGAATTAAATGATTGGTCTGAAGAATTATCTGCCTGCAGGGCTTATCACAAAGCCATACGCATATTGATTATCCAGAAGCCGATATTGTTCATGGGGAAGCCTGCCCCAGCTGTCTTCACCTCCCAGACCACGCTGGTTGAGGTCAACATGCAGGATCACCTCATTGCGGGGATTGATGTCGTTGATGTGTTGTTGTTTCTTGGTGAAACCTGGATCAAAATCTTCCGGGAGGTTATGTAGGGCACTGGCCCCCAGCGGCTGCAAGCCTTCAATCCGGATTCCTTCGCCTTCTTCGTTGGTGAGGGTGAGCCAGCGGACATCAGTTTTGTACCCATTCTCCTGGGGGCGTACATAGGGAACATACTGATCTGCCACACTACTGCTGTAAGTGCCAATCAGCGCCGCACTCTTACGGTCGGAATAATTTTCCCAGGGACCGCGGCCATACCAGCTGAAACGGTCATACTCTTTTTGCAGTCGCATTTGCATTCCAAAGCGAGGCATCTCCGGCAGATTTTCTCTGCCGGCTTCCCAGCTGCCTGCTACGCGGAGCTTCCCGCCGGGTGAGGCGGTATAGGTCATAGTGTAGTTCGACGACACATCGTGCAGTCGATAGGTGGTGATGATGGTAAGCACATCATCTGCCTCATCCACATCGACGGCGATCACCTCTTTGTTGTTGCCGGCATTGCGCCATAAAGATGAATGGAGTTGCATGCGGTTGCCGAAATCATTGTCGGTGGGGGCACGCCAGAAGTGCGGCTGGGGAGCACCCCGCAGGAGTGTCTTTCCTTTGTGTTGGTAGGCAACCAGTTCACCGCTGCGCTCGCGAAAATGGATAGTGACATCACCGCTGTTATAGGTGATCATGCCCCTTTCTCGGCTGATTTCAGCTGAAGCCTCCCCATTGGATCCATTGTGAGCAGAAAACCAATCCTGTTCGCCTATCGCAAACTGTTCACGTGCGATCTCGTGGCCGGTAGAGAGCATTGGTTCAGGCGTGCGGATCGTGGCAAAGATGTTGAGGAAATATTCTTCTCCCCCTTCGCTGGTAAGATCGGGTAGGGGGATTGTGATATCTTTCGACATCCCGGCAGGAAGATCTATCTTCAGGCTCCCTTCTGCAGTCGGCTCCCCGTTGCGAATCAGCTCCCAACTGAAATCATACCTATTCAGGTTGTGATAGAGGAAGCGGTTGGTGACAGTGATAATTCCCTTTTCGGCTTCCTTATTCCTGAACAGGATATCCTGATAAACCTTTTTTACCTCATAGAGTCCTGGGTGTGGCTCTCGTGCCGGGCTTACCACACCGTTGATGCAGAAATTCTCGTCGTGGGTGTAGTGTGCAGCACCAAAGTCACCACCATACGCCCAGTAGAAACGACCATTCTCATCGCGGGTGGCCAGACCCTGGTCTACCCAGTCCCAGATAAAGCCTCCCTGCATGTGGGGGGCCGTGTCGAACAGCTCAAAGTACTCCGGGAAATTACCCAGGCTGTTGCCCATGGCATGGGCAAACTCACACATGATATAGGGACGGGTTACGTCGTTGCGCGATGCATACTCCCTGATGGACCCAAATCCGGCATACATGGGTGCCACGATGTCGGTGTTCTCGTTCTGTCCCGCCTGCTCGAACAGTACCGGGCGTGATGGATCCTGCTCTTTCAGCCATTCATACATCTCATAAAAGATTGGTCCGTTGCCGCACTCATTTCCCATGCTCCACATGATCACCGAAGGGTGGTTCTTGTCCCGTTCGTACATGCGGATGATGCGGTCACGGTGCGCGTCGGCCCATTCGGGCAGATAGGCGGGATGCTTGCTCTTGTCGAATCCTCCCTGCCATTCTGCACCCATGCCGTGTGTCTCTATGTTGGCTTCGTTGCATACCAGCAAACCATATTCGTCGCATAGCTCATACCACAGGGTGCTGTGTGGATAATGACTCATCCGCACGGCGTTGACGTTGAACTGTTTCATCAGTTGTATGTCCCTGATCATCGTCTCGCGATCCACTGTGTGTCCGTTGTTTTGATGGTGCTCATGCAGGTTTACACCTCTTACCATCAGTGGCTTTCCATTTAGCATCAGTTGCGCATCCTTGATCTCCACCTCGCGGAAGCCTGTTTTGGCAGATGTAGACTCGATCAGCTTGCCGTCAGCGTCACGCAGGTTCAGCACCACCGTATAGAGAACAGGTGTTTCGTTGCTCCAATGTTGTGGAGACGATATCTTGTGGCTGTATCGCACAACTCCGCTGTTGTTGCTTTTCACGGCTGCCGGTTTCGTCTGGGAGAGGATTTGTTTGCCCTGGTTGTCGATGAGAACCATCTCCAGTTGCATCGCTGCATTTGCAGATTGATAGTTCTTCAGCTCGGCTTCAATCTCCAGTGTGCCATTCCTGTAGGCATTATCGAGTCCCGCATTGATTGAGAAATCACGAATGCGCACCTGATCCGTGCTGTAGAGGTAAATGCCACGGTCGAACCCTGACAGACGCCAGAAATCCTGATCCTCCAGGTAGGAACCATCGCTCCAGCGATATGCCTCTACTGCAACTGTGTTATTGCCCTTTTTTAGATAGGGGGTGATGTCAAATTCGGCCGGCATCTTGGTTACCTGGCTGTATCCAACTTTTTCACCGTTGATCCAGACATACATCGCGGTGGCGCTGCTTTCGAAATGCAGGAATACACGTCTGCCATCCCACGCATCGGGGAGGGTGAATGTCCGTTTGTAGCTCCCTACCGGGTTATCTTCGTGTGGTATGTGCGGTGGATTGGCAGGGAAGGCATATCTTACGTTGGTGTAGATGGGTGTTCCGTATCCCTGCAACTCCCAGTTGCCGGGAACCTCAATCTCTCCCCAATGACGGGTGTCGTAATCATCCCTGTAAAAATCTACCGGTCGCTCTGCCGGTCGCAGTACCCAGTTGAATTTCCAGGTTCCGTTGAGCGAGAGATACCAGGGTGATTGCTCAATCTGGTCTGATATCGCAAGTGATTCTGCATTGTAGGGCATCGAAGTGGCACGGGCCTCTTCTTTGTTGATCCCGAATACCGACGGGTTCTCCCATTCGGGTGTCTGTGCTGTTGATGTGAATAAAACCGCCAAAAATGATATGGCAGTCCATAGTTTCTTTCTATTCATATACCATTCAAAATTTTATAGATTGTCTTTTTCATTTCGTTGTATCGTTGGATCAATAAAGTCAACGATAAAGATAATCTCATTCATCAGATGATCACTCTAATTAACGTTCAAAAAGGTGGAAATTTAAAGAATTGATCCATACGCGATCTCCTGTATGTTTGATAAAGAGCGGAGATGAAAAGAAATCTAAAAGTTTATGACTATTTTTGCATGGAGTTAAATTGGTAAAAGTTGATTTGTTGTAATTGAATCCATGTATCGTTTCCTGAGATTACCCATTCTTCTCTGTCTCTTTATCTTCCCACTCGTTTTAATGGGGGAGAACAGCATTTCACAGTTCCACTTCCGGATATTGAACACGACGGAAGGGCTACCCACGAATGAGGTGCAGAAAGTGTTTCAGGACAGCGAAGGATTTATGTGGTTTGGCACCCGCAATGGCCTCTGCCGTTATGACGGCTACAGGGTTACTGTTTTCCGCTCCGATCTGCCCAATAGCCACCATCTGACCGATAACAATATCTATTGCCTGGCCGACGACCAGAGAGGAAATCTCTGGGTGGGCACTGCCAACGGTGTCAACCGTTTCAACAAAGCAAAGGGTGAATTTGAAGAGATCACCATTCGTAATAGTACCAGCAAGGTGGTCGCTGTTATCCATATCACAATGGAGGGGCGAATCCTCATCGGACTGGATGATGGCCTCTTTGTCTATGACAGGGCTTCCAATAGCTTTGTGCACCATACCAGGCTTCATATGGGGAATATTTCGATCACAGCTCCTGTGAAATCGATCTGTGAAGATCAACGCAATGAGCTCTGGATTGGCACCTGGAACAGCGGCCTTTATCGCTATGACCAAAAACGTAACATCATTCATGCCTATCCGCGACTCAACCGGCGAAACTCGGCACATGTCATTTATCAGGACAGCCGGGCACGGATCTGGATTGGCAGCTGGGAGGGGGGACTGCATCTGCTGGAAAATCCCTACGACCCGGAGCTTTTTAGCTGGAAGACTTTCCGGCACAATCCATCGCTCTCCTCCAGCTTGTCGGATAACATTGTCTATGACCTCTGTGAGGATCCGCAAACAGGCGCACTCTGGGTGGGCACTCGTAGCGGACTCAGCATCATGAAAGAGGACCAGCCGGGCAGTTTTGTTAATTACAACACCTTTCACGAAACCAACCGGCTGCCCAATAATGAGATCAACTCCATTGTGGCAGATAACAACGGGAATATGTGGATGGGATCCATCGGGGGAGGGGTATTCTATGCGAATACAATGAAACCGAAATTCGACTTCTTCCAGGTGCATCTGCCTGAAATGCCTACTGCCGCCATCCGTTCCATCTACCTGAACCACCGGGATCAGATGTGGCTGGGTGTGGGTACCTATGGCATCGTCTTCTATGACCCTCACAACCGAAAGATTATTCCGCAATCGGAGATACCGGAATTCAGGGGGTTGAACCAAACCACCATCTACGATATTTGTGCATGCAATAACTATGAACTGTTGTTTGCTACCTATGGCGACGGATTGTGGCACTACCGGAAAGGAGAGCCCGTAAGGGCCTATACCACCTACAACACCGATTTCATTCGTGACAATCGCATCCGATCGCTTTATGTTGACCGGAACCAAAACTGGTGGGTAGGTACCCAGTCTGGATTAGGTGTGCGTTTCCGTGACGGGACAGGTTTGACATTCGACCAGATCAATGCAGAAGGCCGGGAACTGGCTAATGCTACCATGCTTCATATCACGGAAGATGATGACGGGAAAATCTGGATCGCCACCATCAACAATGGCCTGATCAGGGTGGAAGGGGATCCCGGAAAAAGGGAAGAACTGGTTTTCCGTAATTATTGCCGGCAGAATGACCGGATCACCTCCAACACCTTTAACGTGTTGTTCCTGGACTCCTCAAACAGATTGTGGGCCGGAGCGGAGGACGGGAAACTCTTCCTTTATTGCAAAGAGACGGATTGTTTTGTTGACAAATCACCCCGATTCCCTGTTTTGGGAAGCATGATCAATTCCATTCAGGAGGACAGCCTGGGAAATCTTTGGATCGGTACCAACATTGGTCTGGCAAGACTCTCATTCAATGAAAAGAATGAGCTTGGCGAGTATCGTATTTTCAGTACTGCTGACGGCCTGAAGGACAATTTTTTTATACCCGGATCCTCTTTCAGCCATAAGGGGAGATTGTATTTTGGCGGATACAAGGGATTGGCCTGTTTTTCACCCGGGAAGATCAATGCTGATATTGTGCCGACACCTTTTTACATCACCGATATCCAGATATTGAACCGTCCCTTCTCGGAATTGCCTCCCGAGATTTCCCGTACTGTGTCGGCACTTGTTCCCACATTCACCGATGGAATCACCATTGAGCACCGCCACAACAATTTCAGCATTCATTTTGCTTCCCTGAACTATACCAACCCTGAGCTGACCCGTTATGCCTATAAACTGGAAGGTTTCGACCAGGAATGGCAATACAGTGATGCCAGTCACAATGCAGCCCATTACAACAACCTACCCGCCGGTAAGTATACCTTCCTGTTACGGGCTACCAACCTCCATGGGATTTGGAACCAGGAGATCAGGCGCCTGAATGTAGAGGTGTTGCCTCCCTTGTGGCTGAGCTGGTGGGCCTTTCTGATCTATGCCCTGTTGTTGTTGCTGAGTGGTTATCTGATCTACCGGAATGTGACAAACCGTGTGCAACTGCAAAATCAATTGCGATTCAAAGAGATGGAGCGCTCCAAGGCGGAAGAGATCAACCATGCCAAGCTGCAGTTTTTTACCAATGTTACGCATGAGTTTCTCACGCCGCTCACCATCATCTCCGCGACGGTTGATGAGATACAGCGGACTACACCCTGTGATGAAAGCCTCTATGCGACGCTCTCCCGCAACATTAACCGGTTGACTCGTTTGTTGCAACAGATTCTGGAGTTCAGAAAAGCGGAGTCCGGAAACCTCCAATTGCGTGTGTCCTACGGGAATATCTCTGATTTTATCCGGAGTTCCATTGATGCTTTCTACCCGCTGATCCGAAAGAAGAAGATGCATTTTTCTTTTCTCAGCGATCCGGAGAAGATTGAAGGCCTGTTCGATCCGGACAAGCTGGACAAGATATTGTATAACCTCCTCTCCAATGCGGCCAAGTATGTAGAGGAGAGTGGCTCCGTTCAGCTCACCCTCTCCTATGAAACGGAGGAGAGGGATCAGATTCGCATTTCGGTGAAAGATGATGGCCGTGGTATCCCCAAAGATGCTCAGCAGTTCTTATTCAAGCGGTTCTATGAAGGAGACTATCGCCAGCACAGGACCACCGGCACCGGCATTGGTCTCTCACTGGTGAAAGATCTGGTGACCCTCTCGCATGGCACCATTGGGGTGGTGAGTGAGCCCGGTAAAGGGAGTGAATTCATTGTGATCCTGCCCATCGATATCTCTTACTTTGATGAATCCGAAATCGACATCCCTCTCAACCGCGATGAGCAGGAGGTGACTGTGGATATGCCGATGCCCGAGAATGAAGGAGCTGTCACAGGAGTGAAGAGGGGCAATCTCCCTGCAGTGTTGGTTGTGGAAGACAATGCGGAGATATTGCAGCTTATTCATCGGTTGTTAAACAGGGATTATCATGTATTGACTGCTACAAACGGAAAAGAGGCGATGCTTATTCTCGAACATGAAAAAATAGATATTATTGTTTCGGATATTATGATGCCGGAGATGGATGGCGTGGAACTGTGCAGATCGCTGAAGAACAATATTGAATATAGTCATATTCCTATTATCTTACTGACGGCCAAAACCGATGAGAAAGACCGAGCCGATGCCTATGAGTCGGGAGCCGATGCATTTATCAGTAAGCCTTTTAACCTGAACATACTGCATGCGCGTATCAAAAATCTCTTAAAAAGCCGGGAACGCATAGCACGGGATTTTAAAAACCAGCTGGTATTTGAATTGAAAGACCTGGAATTCACCAATCTTGACGAAGAATTCATACGAAAAGCGATCGATTGCGTAAACCGGCATTTAGATAATACGGAATTTGACCAGCAACAGTTCTCGGAAGAGATGAACGTAAGCAAGTCCACGCTGTATAATAAGCTGAAAACCCTTACAGGATTGAATACTTCGGCATTTATCACGAATATCAGGTTAAAAGCGGCCTGCCGGATCATGGATCAAAACCGGAATATTCGGATATCGGATCTGGCTTATGCTGTGGGGTTCAACGATCCTAAGTATTTCAGTTCCTGCTTCAAGAAGGAATTCAATATGCGTCCGAGTGAATATATAGAACGATTTTCGGGTACATTGGGAGAATAATCAAACAGGGGCGGCCAAACGGTCGCCCCTGATGTTGAAGTAGTGTGTGGTTATTGTTACTCTTCCTTTTCCTGTGCCTCATACGCTTTCAACAGTTTTTCCTGTACATCGGAAGGAACCAGTTCATAGCTCGAGAATTTCATGGAAAAAGAAGCCCTTCCACCGGAGATGGAACTCAGCGATGTGGAGTAGGAACTCATTTCTTTCAGGGGCACTTTCGCCTTCAGTTTTTCGAATCCTTTTTCACTTTCCATACCCATGATCATGGCACGGCGTCCCTGCAGGTCACTCATCACATCGCCCATATATTCACCCGGTACGGATACCGTTACATCATAGACAGGTTCGAGGATCTTGGGCCCTGCATTTTTGAAGGCGGTACTGAACGCATTGCGTCCTGCGAGCATAAAAGAGATTTCATTGGAATCCACAGGGTGCATCTTGCCGTCGTACACAATCACGCGTACGTCGCGGGCATACGATCCGGTAAGGGGCCCCTGCTCCATACGGGCCATGATCCCTTTCAGGATAGCAGGCAGGAAGCGGGCGTCAATGGCTCCACCCACGATACTGTTCACAAATACCAGTTTGCCGCCCCAATCCAGGTTGATCTCCTGTGTATCGCGGTTCTGTACTTTGTATTCCTGCCCGTTAAAACGATAAACTTCCGGCACAGCCATCCCTTCGGTATAAGGCTCTACAATAAGATGCACCTCACCGAACTGGCCGGCACCTCCCGACTGTTTTTTGTGGCGGTAATCGGCACGCGCCGACTTCGTAATGGTTTCGCGGTAAGGGATCTTGGGCTCCAGGAATTCAATCTCGATCTTATCGTTGTTTTCCAACCGCCATTTCAATGTTCTCAGGTGGAATTCGCCTTGTCCGGAGACAATAGTCTGTTTCAGCTCCTTGGAGTTTTCCACCAACCAAGTGGGATCTTCCTCTTTCATGCGGGTGAGGGCTTCGCTCAGCTTTTCGGAGTTCGACTCGTTGACAGCCTTGATTGCCCGGCGGTAACGGGGTTCCGGATAACGGATGAAGTCAAACTTGTTCTCGGTATCTTTTGAGTTGAGTGTATTTCCTGTACGCACGTCTTTCAGTTTTACCGCTGCGCCGATACTGCCAGCCTGTAACTCTTCCGCTTTGTTGCGGATCTGTCCGGCCACGGTATAAAGCTGTACGAGGCGTTCTTTTGAACCGCGGTTAGCATTGACGAGATCGTCGCCTTCTTTCACCGAGCCTGACATTACCTTAAAATAGGAAACTTCCCCGATATGGGGCTCGACCGTTGTTTTAAAGAAAAACAAACTTGTGGGGGCTGATGCATCGGGTTTCACTTCTTCCCCTTCGCTGTTAAGAGGGGTAGGGACATCAAGCGGAGAGGGCGCCACCATACTCAGGAAGTTCATGATACGGTGCACAGCCATATTTTTTTCTGCTGACGCACAGAAGAGCGGGAAGAGGCTGCGGCTGATTATTCCCTTGTGGATACCGTCTCGCATCTCTTCTTCGGTAAGGGAACCCTGATCGAAATATTTTTCCATCAGACCTTCATCATTTTCGGCTGCTGCTTCCAACAAAGTCTGATAATATTCTCCCGCTTTTTCCTTCTCACTATCGGGGATTTCCAATACGTCGGGGGCTGTAGCACCCGGTTTCCATTTATACAGCTTTTGCTTCAATACATCCACGATCCCGTCGAAAGAACTGCCGCTGCCAATAGGATATTGTACCGGTACGACTTTGTTACCATATTGTTCTTTCAGGCTTGCAAGGGTGTTGTCGTAATCTGCTTTCTCATGGTCCATCTGATTCATCAGGAAAAGGAGCGGTTTATTCAGGTCGTCCACATAGCGGAGCTGATTGACGGTGCCAACTTCTATCCCGTTGGCAGCATCGATCAGCATCAGTGCCATATCCGTAACATTGAGGGCTGAAACAACTCCTCCCACAAAATCATCCGAGCCTGGACAATCGATAAAATTCATCAGTTTCTCTTTCCACTCGTATGAAAAAACAGTGGAGAAGACGGAATATCCATATTCCTTTTCTACAGGGAAGTAGTCACTCACGGTATTTTTTCCGTCTACCGTACCGCGTCGTTTTATAAGACCACACTCGAAAAGCATGGCTTCTGCGAGAGTGGTCTTACCTGAGCCTGCATTGCCAATGAGGGCAATGTTCCTGATTTCGTTTGTTTTGTAAACTTTCATACGCTTTTTTATTTTTTTTGTTGATGTGTATGGAATATTCGCGTTAAGCCAAATGGGCAGAGCCAAGTTTACTTGAGCTATACCATGGCGAGTGAATATCTAAATTTGTTTGAACTCGCAATAATCATGTGTCCGTGTGAGAATAGTTCTCTTGCTCGTTTCATGATTAGAAAACATTGCCGTCCGATAAAAACTGGTTTTAATTTTGCTTGACTTCTAACCGTCATATTATCAGACATGTTTTTTTAGTTTTCTATTATTCTCAAAAGTAAGCCCCCCTGAAAAGGGTGAGC
>JADLKK010000218.1 GCA_016839025.1 Proteiniphilum sp. | reverse complement strand
CAGGAGCTGATCAACGTGCTGCACGAGACACAGCACCTGTTTGGCTACCTGCCTGCAGAGGTGCAGGATGTGATTGCCCATAACCTGCATGTTCCGGTGGCACACGTCTATGGAGTGGTCACCTTCTACTCCTACTTCACCATGATCCCCAAGGGAGAACATCCCATCTCTGTCTGTACCGGGACCGCTTGTTACGTGCGGGGTGCGGAGAAGGTGCTGGATGAATTCAAGAAGGAACTCAACATCAAGGTAGGCGAGACCACCCCCGATGGTCGCTTCTCCATCAACTGCCTGCGCTGCGTGGGGGCCTGCGGACTGGCGCCGGTAGTGCTGGTGGGGGAGAAGGTGTATGGCCGTGTCTCACCCGACGGTGTGAAGGCGATCCTGGCTGAGTACAACAAGTGAGGATGCGATGGCGAGGTCTGGATCCCCTTTCGCGTGCTACTGTTCCCTTCCCGTTCTCTTTTTGTAACGGGGGGAGTTGCCTTTGTGGTGGTAGCCAATCCGGTGGCCGATGGCCTGAAGCCTTTCCTCCAGATAGTCGAGCTCCTCTTCGTCGTTCCTGGCGGTGAGGGGCTTGTTTTCATAAAGGAAGTAGTCATCCCGGTATCGTGCCGGGGTGATATTGGGCATCAGCACATTGGCCCCGATGCGGATCGCTTTTTCCCTTCCCTCCTTTTCGATGGCCTGCAGGGCTGTGGTGGCCGCGATGTTGATGTCGGGCATCAGGATGCGCAGCAGCGCGATCATCCGCAGTGAGAGTCTAAGCCGTTCATTGAGGGGCAGCAGCTGGTGACGATCTTCCCATAGAGGGGTGGCCGCATGTTCGATGTAGGGTCCCATGCCGCACATGTCGATATCCATCTGTTTCATGAAGAGCAGGTCGTCCGCCAGATCCACCACTGTCTGAAAGGGGAGCCCGATCATGACACCGGTGCCGGTCTGGTAGCCGGTTTCTTTGAGTGCTTCCAGCGCCCGGATGCGACGCCCATAGCTGTGCTTCTCATCAGCGGGGTGCAGCTTTCCGTAGAGTTTCTCACTGGATGACTCGATGCGGAGCAGGTAGCGCTCCGCACCGCTCTCGAACCAGCGTCGGTAGGTCTCTTTCGTCTGCTCGCCGCAGGAGAGTGTGATGCCGATCTCACCGCCGGTAACTTTTTTTGCGTCACGCAGGATCTTGTCGATCTGTCGCACAAAGGTAGGAGAGGAGCGCTCTCCCGACTGGATGGCCACTGAGCCGAATCCCTTCTCGTGCGCAAAGAGAAGGGTGCTCATCACCTCTTCATGCGTCAACCTGTAGCGGTGCACCTGCCTGTTGGAGCAGCGGATGCCGCAGTAATAACAATCTTTTTCGCAGATATTGGAGAGCTCGATCAATCCCCGCAGGTAGACATTGTTGCCCACATAGGCTTGCTTGAGTGTGGCAGAACGGTGGAACAGCTCATTCTCTTCCTGACGGTCTGCTTTGAGGAAAGAGACAATCTGTTCGAGCGACAGCTCCCTGTGACCGGTCATCTCACTCATCCCTCAATAGGCTTTTGTCGTTGCTGTCATTGAAGATCGATATCTGTTGCCCCTTCTGTGTTTTTTTCAGACTCTTTTCCTTTTTGTCTCTCAGCATCGCTGTTGCCCGTTCGAAGATGCCGTTAAGGTAGGCCAGTGTCATCCCGTAGTTTGTGACGGGGATACCGGCACGAATGAATGGGCGCAGCCGGTTGTTCAGCTGCCTGCGGGTGACCATGCAGCCGCCGCACTGGATCACCAACGCATATTGTGAGATATTGCCGGGCAGGGGTGAGAGCCCGGAGACCACGGTGAAGTGCAGTGTATGCCCTGTGAATGCCCGCATCAGTTTCGGGATCTTCACTCTGCCGATGTCGTCGCAGCTACTGTGGTGGGTGCA
>JADLKK010000217.1 GCA_016839025.1 Proteiniphilum sp. | reverse complement strand
TGGAACAGATTGTCAAGGAACTGAACGAACTGGGTAATCCACCCGACGGCCTTTCTCTGATGGCTGAGCGACAGAAGCGATACAAGATGGAGAAGGTATACCTGCAGTCTATTCAGAAACAGGAAGCGTTCAACCCCGGAGGTTTCTGGATTGGAATGAAGTACGAATTCCATAGTGAGGGAATTGGCGATGTATATGAGCCCGTGTATTATTACATCTACCGGATTGGTTCAAATCTGTATTGCATCTCTCTCTTCCCCGACCCCGGATATGCCTTAATGGATGATAAAAGTGAGACTTTCATACAATATGCCTTTATAGCTCCAATCAAAGTCGAACACAATATCCGGACCCGAACCGACACCATCGTATATAAAAATGGTAAGATCGATCATCTGTGGCGCAAGTTCGATTACCCGGAGATTCCCCTGATTCAAGAGATCACTGAGCAATATTACAATGAAGTGATACAGAATGAAAGTAAAATCAGATGGCATGATGCTCAGGTAGGTATTCTCCTCAAGTATAGAGATTTGATGAGGCTATCAGCGGCATTCTATCGCACGGCTGCCAAATGGAGCGAGGAGGGACGGTGGGAGGATTATGAGCATAAAAGCGACTACTGGGATAAAAGCTTTATGAAACCCCCCAATGAGCTGCTAATGGCTTTCAATGCGGAGATGATGGGAGTTGCCTCGGCATCTGAAACAATACCGGCACGACAGGAAGTGGAAACCAACGCTTCTGATCCGACTGTACAAGGCCTCCATCCGGAAGAGGACAAAACAGCTGCAGAAAGGAAACAACTCGACCTTGAAACCATCCAGTTCCACCGCAACAACATCGCTGTGATCGAGAAGAACATGGTCAAGGATCGGGAGGAGTTGTCACGGGAAAAAGACCCGCAGCGACGTGATGCCCTGCAGCTGCGTATTCTGGGAGCACAAGCCGACATACAGGCGGAGAAAGACCGTATCGCCACCATCGAGACAGGTGAGATCGTGCACAACCGTTCTCCTTGGGATGAGTATGCCCGCACCAGCTTCATCCAGCACATTGCAGACAACCAGCGGCGGCTGGAAAACATGAGTCGCAGCATCCGCAAGGCATATGACATGGCCGACAAGCTGCCTTATAAAGAGGCGGAGCAGGTGCGTAACATCATCAATACCCGATACCGTGGCGAGATGGTAAGCGACATGGATGAGGCAAAAGTGCAATCTATCGTGGAAGAAGCCAATGATGTGGCACGTGGTTACTACCGTACCATGATGGAAGAGGAAACAGCCGCAGGCGAGAAGCAGCTGAATCGGGCTGAGTGGGCCAACGTGGGACTGCAGACAGCCGAGGTGGTAAAGACGGCCGCCGACTACTCGATGACGGGCCTCTCCCTCTTTGGCGGGCAGTATGTAAATAATGTCTACCAGGGTGTCACCGGCTACATCGAAGGGGGTCCCCGTGGCGCCTTCCTCAACGTGGCGGGTGCCTACAACACGGCTACCGGTATCGCAGTAGACGGTTTCAAGGGTTTTGAAGAGGCAGTAAACAAGGGAGGTGGCATCACCGAAGGGTTACAGGGTGCAGCCTGGGAGGCGTCAATAGGATATATCAGGGATAAAGCCATCGCATTCGGTGCCGGCAAGATCTCTACAAAATTTGCCCGACCAAATGGCGAGCTGGCCACCCTGGATGGACCCAACGCACCCAAAGCGGCTCAGGGTGATGCCACCACCACTGCCAGAAAAAAAGCAGTTGCTGCAAAAGATATTGACGATTTCAATCGGCCGCTTACGACTGAAGAGATTGCGGTTTACAGAGAACAGGTGTCGGATGGCCGCATCAAGGTGAACTCATACCGGACCACTTTTGAGAAGCTGGAACAGGCCCGCAAAGCGGGTGCTCCCGTGCAGGATATCC
>JADLKK010000070.1 GCA_016839025.1 Proteiniphilum sp. | reverse complement strand
AAAAAATCCCGACAATCGTTTTGACTGCCGGGATCACGCATTGATCCAATCCACACCGTAAAAAAGCTCCTTATTCTGCAACATTCTTTACAGCCCCCATAAAGAGGATGGCTCCGGTCGATTTCTCCCGGATCAGATAGATAAAGGGACGATTGGCATGAAAGGTAATGTTTCGTGGTTCCTGAATGGAAGTAAGCTCCACCCCCACTACCGTGACGGCAGCCGCCTCGGTTCCCTCTTCATCGGTACTGATGTAAGTAAACTGATCCACGAATGAGATAAACGCGTCGGCATCCGACATACGGGAAAAATCAGCCACTCCGGGGGAAAAGGCAATTCCCATACCCATATCGGTGAGCAGATCATTCAGTCGTACATTGTATTCAGTCTTGAACCGCGGCAGCTGCAGGTCGACCATTGCACTGCGCAGCCCCCTGTTGAGGTTGCCCCAGGTATTACCATCCCGTAACAGGGCATTGATGTCGGTCAGTTTCTTTCCGGGCTTTGGAAGCAACACCACCATATGGAATGCCTGGTTGCCGTAGGGAAGCTCCACCATCTGCATCGTTGTATTCTCGCTATAGCTGAACTCCGCTTTTTGCCGCATCATATCCACCTGACTCACAAGACCATTCTCATGAGAAAAGGGCGCCTTCCGGGTTTGCTTCTTGTCAAACTGAGAAGTCCAGACCCCCTTGAAGTAGATCGCATTCAACAGGTACATCAGTGCCATCGGATCGGTCTCATCCAACACATGATCAATCAGATTCCGGGTATTATCGGCCGCCCACTTGTTGATTCGTCCTACCGTAGCGGCGTTACTGAAATCGACCGCTTCCACCGTGGATTGAAAATAATCCCGGTTGGCATCGATAAAAAAAGGTTTGATGGCCACATGTCGGTTGGTCCAGATAGAGTTGGCAATGGATAGCCTGGTGGAGGGATCTGTTCCCAACAACGCTTCCCGCAGCTTTTTGTAATAGCTGTTGATAGCCGTCTCATCTCCAAAGGGAGTCAGCTTCAGCGCCGAGGTCATAGCTGCCTCGGTCTCGCCTGCGGCCCCGTTGCGGGTCATGGCCAATGCCATGCTCAGACTCAGGGGGGAGACCATGAAAGTACGATCCTTGCCGGTCGCCTCAGCATCAAATACCCGGGTAAAAAAGTCGAAGGCAAACTGCTGATCGGCCTGCAACATCTCCTTCTCCTCCGCACGAAGCGTTATGACAATAGGATCGGGCAGATCCCCATTGCCGGGAACTTTTTCATGATGATCACACGAAGAGGAGGCGAGTGACGCAAATGCCAGAGAAGTAAAAAGCAAGTGAGAGATCTTTGGTTTCATAGGCTTCAATCAATGTAATATCTTCTTACCGATTTGGAGTAGCGGTCTCATGATTATATGATGCATCCGGCATCCCAATTGTTGCACTGACTATCTTAAAAAAAGTTATTCCCGTGCTTTTTCACCAGAAACGCCTTTTTCAGGGTCCAATTTTCATCTCTCATCATTCCATGATCAAATTAATGCTTATTTTTGTAGGTTCAAGAGTTATCCACCCATTAATATTGGTTTGCCGGAATGAGAAAATGGCGTATTGAAGATTCGGAAGAGTTGTACAACATCAACGGCTGGGGAAATGGCTACTTCTCCATCAACGAAAAAGGACACGTACAGGTCACCCCTCACAAGAAAGAGGGGGGGAGTGTAGATATCAGCGAACTGATGCGTGAGCTCTATCTGCGCGACGTGTCGGCACCGGTGCTGCTGCGCTTTCCCCAGATCCTGGATAACCGGATCGAGAAGATATCCAACAGCTTCGCCATCGCCTCCAAAGAGTACGAATACGAAGCGCAACACTATATTGTCTATCCCATCAAGGTAAACCAGATGCGACAGGTGGTGGAGGAGATCGTCTCCAGTGGCAAGCGGTTCAACATCGGACTGGAAGCGGGTTCAAAGCCGGAACTGCATGCAGTGCTCGCCATCAATACAGAAACAAACTCTTTTATCATCTGCAACGGCTACAAGGATGAAAGCTATATTGAGCTGGCATTGCTGGCACAGAAAATGGGCAAGCAGGTCTTCATCGTGGTGGAAAAACTTAACGAGTTGGAGCTGACCATCAAGATTGCCAAGCGGCTCAAAGTGAAGCCCAACATTGGCATCCGTGTGAAGCTGGCCAGCAGCGGCAGTGGCAAGTGGGAGGAGTCGGGTGGCGATGGCAGCAAGTTCGGCCTCAATTCGAGCGAGCTGCTGGAGGCTCTTGAAGTGCTCAAGGAGAACAATCTCACCGAATGTTTCCGGCTGATTCACTTCCACATAGGCAGCCAGATCACCAAGATACGGCGCATCAAAACCGCTCTGCGGGAAGCGGCGCAATTCTACGTACAACTCCATGCCATGGGATTCAAAATCGAATTTGTCGACATCGGCGGAGGACTGGGGGTCGATTATGACGGTACCCGCTCCTCCTTCACCGAAAACAGCATCAACTACTCCATCCAGGAATATGTGAACGACTCGGTTTTCACCTTCGTTGATGCGGCCAACAAGAATGAAATCCCCCACCCCAACATCATCACCGAGTCGGGTCGCGCCCTCACGGCACACCATTCCGTACTGGTATTTGAGGTACTGGAGACAGCCACTCTTCCCGAATGGGCAGAGGAACAGGATATCCAGGAAGATGACCATGAGCTGGTAAAAGAGCTCTACAGCATCTGGGAATCGCTCACTCAGGCACGCATGCTGGAGGCGTGGCACGACGCCCAACAGATCCGGGAGGAATCGCTCGACCTCTTCAGTCTGGGGATGCTCGACCTGAAGACACGTGCGCAGGTGGAACAGCTCTACTTCTCCATCGCCCGCGAGATCAATATCACCAGCAACCGGGCCAAACATGCGCCAGAGGAACTGCGTCAACTGGGCACCCTTCTCCCCGATAAATATTTCTGCAACTTCTCCCTCTTTCAATCGCTACCCGACTCATGGGCCATCGACCAGGTCTTCCCCATCATTCCCATCCACCGACTGGATGAACGGCCGGGCAAAACAGCCACACTACAGGATATCACCTGCGATTCCGACGGAAAAATTGCCAACTTCGCCTCACAGGATGGCTTTCGCAACAGCTACCTTCCGGTACACTCCCTGAAAAAAGATGAACCCTATTACATCGGTGTGTTCCTGGTAGGGGCCTACCAGGAGATCCTGGGTGATTTGCACAATCTTTTCGGCGACACCAACGTGGTACATGTCTCTGCCGGCGAGTCAGGGTATAGGATAGACCAGGTAATCGACGGTGAGTCGGTGGCCGAGGTGTTGGAATATGCTCAATACAATGCCAAGAAGCTGGTGCGTACCGTAGAGACCTGGGTGATGAGCTCGGTGAAACAGGGAAGAATTTCGGTTGAGGAAGGAAAGGAGTTTCTCTCTAACTACCGCTCCGGTCTGTACGGTTATACCTACCTCGAGTAAGACGTAAGTAGGTTATTCGTTCAAAGTTTGAGGTTTGGAGTTTAGGGTTTAGGGTTTAGGGTTTAGGGTTTAGGGTTTAGGGTTTAGGGTTTAGGGTTTGGAATTCAGGGTTCGATAACCGGAAACATGGAACCTGAAACATGGAACCTGGAACCTGGAACCTGGAACTTGGAACCTGGAACATGAAACATGGAACATGAAACATGGAACCTGGAACATGAAACATGAAACATGGAACCTGGAACCTATAACCTACAACCCCCCGGATCATCAAAAAGTTCCAACTCGATGGTGGCATGCTGCACACCCATGGCATTGAGCGTTGAGCGTATCTCTTGTTTCAACAGTTGCTGCTCCCGCATCGTCATCTCCTTATCAACCACCACATGCATGGTGAGTACATTGTATTCTCCATCGACCGACCAGGCATGGAGATGTTCTGCCCGACATACACCCTCCAGTGCAGATACTGCATCCGCAGCCATATCCAGATCGAGCGTATCGGGGCTCCCCTGGAGAATGATGCGAAAGCTCTGCCGTATGTTCCGGTAGACATTGAATAGGATGAACAGGGTAATCGCCACCGAAAGCAGCGGATCAATGACAGGAAGATCCACAAAATGCATGATTGCCGCTCCGATCAGCACTGCCACCCAACCCAATACATCCTCCAGCAGGTGGAGCGAGACCACCCGCTCATTGATGGAGCTGCCCCTGCGGAGACGCAACACGGCCACACCATTGATGATCACTCCCAACACTGCCAACAGAAGCATTCCTTTCGTATCGGGCTGTTCCGGATGCATCAGCCGCGGCAACGCATTGAACAGGATCACCACACTTCCCACCAGCAGAATGCCCGAGTTCACCACTGCCCCCAGCAGGGAAAAACGTTTGTACCCGTAGGTATAGGATTTGTTGCCCGGCTTCTTGGAGAGTTTCTGAAAGTACCAGGAGAGACCCAACGAAAAGCTGTCACCCAGGTCATGCACGGCATCGGAAAGGATGGCCATACTGTTGGTCAGTACCCCCCCTACAAATTCGATCAGGGTAAAGGAGAGGTTCAGGAAAAAAGCCACCCGGATGTTTTTCACATCACGGTGTCCATGATGATGGGTATGCATGAGCAAAACACTGTTTAGCTATAAACAGAGGGAGAAAAAGATTGTTCACTACAGTTGAATTGTCTATATTTGTAGGCTTTAAAATACCAAAATGGCCGGGAACATGACACATTCCAGTTGGTGGTTATCTCTGGTGGCCCTTCTCTTTACATCCATCTCGTGTAATGACACGAAAAAAACGATCATGACATTGAATCAATCCGACTTCCCTGCACCTCCGAAAGCGGAGGTAAGAAGCGACACTTTTGCCCATTTCGGACAGGAACGTGTCGATAACTACTGCTGGCTGAAAGACAAAAATAATCCTGCAGTAATTGACTATCTCAACGCCGAGAATGCCTATACCCGAACGGTGATGGCATCCACTGAAAAGCTGCAGCAGAACCTCTTCGATGAGATCGTCGGACGCATCAAGGAAGATGACGAGAGTTACCCTACCTTCATTGATGGCTATTATTATTACAGCCGCACCGAAAAAGGAAAACAATACCGCACCTATTGCCGTCGCAAGGAGTCGATGGAAGCTGCTGAGGAGATCCTATTCGACCTCAACGGTATGGCCGACGGGAAACCGGCATTCATCTTCGGTGGCTATTCAGTGAGCCCCGACAACGGCAAGGTAGCCTATCTCTTCAACGAAACCGGCTCCTACGCTGAGTATGTGATGAAAATAAAGGATCTGCAGAACGGTGAGGAGATAGGGTTTACCATCATGGGAGCCGCCTCGATAGCCTGGGCAAATGACAACAGAACACTCTTCTACAGTACCATTGACGAAACACTGCGTCCCAACCGTATCTACCGGCAGGCACTCGACGAGCGGGCAGGCACCCTGATCTACGAGGAGAGCGATGCCCGCTTCTCCACCTATGTTTCCAGCAGCAAAACCAGGGAGTATATCTTCATCGCCAGTGCCAGCTCTACCACCTCCGAGGAGCGGTTCATACGTGCCGACAAGCCACTGGATGCCTTCACTATCTTCCTGCCCCGGGAGCAGGGTGTGGAGTACTCGGTATACGCACACAAGGATCATTTTTTCGTGCGATACAAGGACAAGGAGATGCTCAACGGCATGATCTATGCAGTACCCCACAATGCACACAACGACCGGACACAATGGAAAGTGGTGATGCCTCACCGCGACGATGCCCGCATCGAAGGCATTGATGTGCTCAAAGAGCACCTGCTGGTGGAACGTCGCATCAACGGGCTGAGCGAGATCAGCATCACCCCCCTCACCGGAGGAGAAGCAACCACCATCTCTTTCCCCGAACCGGTTTATACCGCTTCACTGAGCGGTAACCCGGAATACGATGCCACCACCTTCCGCTACGCCTACACCTCCCTGAACCGACCCACCACCCTCTACGAATACAACATCACGAGCGGTGAGACGGTGAAACTGAAGGAGCAGGAGATCCCCTCCGGCTTCAACCCGGACGATTATGTGGTGGAACGCCGCTGGGCCGATGCCCCAGACGGGGTGAAGGTGCCGATGGCCATCGTCTACCGCAAGGGTCTGAAAAGGGATGGCAGCAACCCGGCATTGCTTTACTCCTACGGCAGCTACGGGCATAGCTCTGATGTCTACTTCAGCGCCGCCTTCTACAGCCTCATCGATCGCGGCTTCCTCTTCGGTATCGCACAGATCCGCGGCGGCAGCGACCTGGGTGAACAGTGGTACGAGGATGGCAAGCTGCTGAAGAAGAAAAACAGCTTCACCGACTTCATCGCCTGCAGCGAGAAGCTGATCGCCGACGGCTATACCTCGCCTGACAGGCTGATGTGGTCACCACCATGCTCGACGAAACGCTGCCCCTCACCACGGGTGAGTATGAGGAGTGGGGCAACCCCAACGAGGAGGAGTATTTCAACTACATGCTCTCCTACTCACCCTACGACAACGTGGAAGCGAAGGAATACCCCAATATCCTGATCACCGGCGGTATCAACGACTCACAGGTGCTCTTTCACGAGCCAGCCAAATGGACCGCCAAGCTGCGTGCACTCAAAACCGACAACAACATTCTGCTGTTACACATGAACATGGATTCCGGCCACGGTGGTGCTTCCGGTCGTTACGACAGCATTAAGGATACCGCTTTTGAGTTCGCTTTCATCCTGAACCGGACGGGGATCTGTAAGTAACTACTCTACAATAATATAGAGATGATCCAAATCAAACGTATCTATGAACAGCCCCACAGTGACGATGGTTATCGTATACTGATCGACCGGCTTTGGCCACGGGGTTTTACCAGAGAAAGGGCGAAAGTGGATCTCTGGATGAAAGAGATTGCACCCTCCACGGAGTTACGCAAATGGTACCATCACAATCCCGATCGGTGGAATGAATTTAGGAGCCGGTACCAGGCAGAGCTCACCGAAAAAAAAGAACTGATCCTCCAGATAGAGCATCTTGAGAAAGTACACGGTACCCTCACACTGCTCTTTGCGGCAAGAGAAAAAGAGCAGTCACAGGCAGCCGTGCTGATCAATCTGTTAATCGAACAAAGCTGAATGAAAAAGAAGAAAATACCCTTACACTGGCAAATCATCACCGGTATGGCAACCGGCATTCTTTTCGGGCTGTTGATGAACAACTTTGCATGGGGAGCGACCTTTGTGGGCGACTGGATCGCACCCTTCGGCACCATCTTCATCCGCCTGCTGAAGCTGATCGCCATCCCCCTCATCTTCACCTCGCTGGTGAAGGGAATCGCCGACCTGAAAGATATCTCCAGCTTCCGCCACATCGGCATACGCACCATCCTGATCTACATGAGCACCACCGTGGCAGCCATCACCATCGGGCTGCTACTGGTCAACACGATCCGTCCCGGCAGCGGCGTGTCGCCCGAAACCATTGAGGAGCTGACACGCACCTACGCGCAGGACGCCTCCCTCACATCCAATATTGAGACGGCGATACAACAGCAGCAGGGTCCCCTCTCCTTCCTGGTGGAGATGGTGCCCGAGAACATCTTTGCCGCCTTCGGCAACAACGGGCTGATGCTCCAGGTGATCGTCTTCTCCATCCTCTTCGGCATCTGCATGCTGCTGATCGAACCGAAGAAAGCCAGGCCGGTGAGCCGGTTGATTGACGGGCTCAATGAGATCGTCCTCAAGATGGTGGACCTGATCATGTGCATCGCCCCCTACGCCGTCTTCGCCCTGCTGGCGCAGATCATCGTCAGTTCCGGAAACGTGGAGATCCTGCAGAAGCTGCTGATGTACGGCCTCACTGTGGTGACAGGTCTCACAGTGATGATCGCGCTCTACCTGCTGCTCATCTACCTCACCACTGGCCGCTCTCCCCGCTGGTTCCTGGGCGGCATGGCCCCGGCACAGCTGCTCGCCTTCTCCACCAGCTCCAGCGCTGCCACCCTGCCGGTCACCATGGAACGGGTGACCGACCACCTGGGGGTCGACAACGAGGTATCCAGCTTCGTGCTGCCAGTAGGGGCCACCATCAACATGGACGGCACCAGCCTCTACCAGGCGGTGGCAGCGGTCTTCATCGCCCAGGCACTTCACTTTCCCCTCGAGTTCACCGATCAGCTTACCATCATTCTCACCGCCCTGCTGGCCTCCATCGGCTCTGCCGCGGTCCCCGGTGCCGGCATGGTGATGTTGGTGATCGTGCTCGAGTCGATCGGCTTCCCGGCCGACAAGCTGGCCATCGGGCTGGCACTCATCTTCGCCATCGACCGGCCGCTCGACATGCTGCGCACGGTGGTAAATGTCACCGGCGACTCGATGGTGTCGGTGGTGGTGGCCAAATCGATGGACAAGATTAAATAACCGACATGGATATGCACCATCCCCTAACATCAGAATCCTATGAAAACAACAGGCACGAAGATCACCACGATGCTGATGCTGACACTGCTCCTCGCCAGCGGCATCTATTCCTGCAAAAACAAAAGCCTCTCCAGAACCGGTCAGGATCGAACAGCCTCCGACAACTACCTCACCTTCTGTGCCGGATGCCACGGCGACAACCTCGAAAAATTTGCCGCCGCCAAATGGATGGAAGAGAAGGGCACCGTCTCCATCGAGAAGAGCATCAGGGAAGGGATCCCCGCCATGGGGATGCCTGCCTTTGCCAGCACCTTCAACAACGATGAGCTGAAGACCCTGGCGCGCTACGTGAAGAACGGCATCCCGGTCGACCGTACGCAGTTGAAACCGGCGCGGACAGTTGACGGCATCGTGACCTCCGAGCTGCATGACTTCGTGATCGACACGGTGGTCACCGGGCTCGAGGTACCCTGGGGACTCGCTTTTCTTCCCGACGGCCGTCTGCTGATAGCGGAACGAAAGGGGACACTCCACACCTTCGCCAACGGTGTGCTCTCGGCACCCATCAGAGGACTGCCCCCCATCATGGCGGGGGGACAGGGGGGGCTGCTCGACCTGGCACTCCATCCCGATTACAACGAAAACAGGTGGATCTACCTCTCCTACTCCGCGCTGGACACCACCAGCAGCGAGCGGGTCGGCGCCACCGGTGTCATGCGTGCGCGTCTCCAGGATGGTCGCCTCACCGACCAACAGCTGCTCTTCACCGGCACACCTGCCACCAACAGGAGTCACCACTGGGGATGCAAGCTGGCCTTCGATGGCAAGGGACATCTCTTCTTTGGCGTGGGTGACCGCGGTCAACACTTCGTTTTCCCGCAGGCACTGGATAACACCAACGGCAAGATTCACCGTATCAATGATGACGGTACCATCCCTGCCGATAACCCGTTTGTTGACAAACCCGGCGCCATACCATCCATCTACAGCTGGGGGCACCGCAACCCGCAGGGGAACGTGGTGCATCCCGTTACCGGTGAGCTGTGGGAGAGCGAACATGGTCCCATGGGGGGTGACGAGATCAACCTGATACGTCCGGGACTGAATTATGGCTGGCCCGAGGTATCCTATGGCATCAACTATGACGGCACCATCCTCACCGAGGACAGTGTACGGGAAGGTATGGAACAGCCCAGATACCAATGGACACCCTCCATGGCACCCTGTGGCATGACCTTCGTCACCGGCAACCGCTTCAAAAACTGGCGCTACAACATCCTGGCCGGCTCGCTCCGCTTCGACTACGTGGAACGGGTGGTGCTGGAAGGCGACCGGGTGGTACACACCGAGAAGCTGGCCGAAGGTATCGGCAGGGTGAGGAATGTGGTGATGGGGCCTGACGGGCTGGTCTATATCGGACTGGAAGAACCGGGCATGATCGTACGATTGGTGCCGGTGGAACAGAAATAGAACGATGTCGAGAAAAGGATCCCTGCTGCTGATATCACTGGTTGTTGCGATAAGTGCCCTGTCGCAGCAGCGCACATACCAGGAAGCAGACTCCATCCGGCTCAGTGAGGTGATCGTCAACGCCTACCAACTCAACACGCGGCACCACCAGCTCCCCGGCAGCATCTCCCTCCTCACCGGTGAGGAGATGGAGCGGGGCGACGGCAACAACTTCGCCAGCATCCTTCATGCCATGCCGGGCATCTACATGCACAGCGGCACCTATGCCACCAGCCGTATCGTCATCAGGGGCTTGGGCAGCCGCACACCCTACAACACCAACCGCATCAGAGCCTACCTGAACGACATTCCCATCACCTCCTCCGACGGCATCTCCACACCCGAAGATATCGACCTGACGGGAATCGCGCGCATGGAGTTGATCAAGGGTCCCGCCTCCGCCCTCTACGGTTCGGGGCTGGGTGGGAACATCAACCTCTACACCCCGCAGGCAGGGGGAGAGAGCGGCAGCGCCCTGCTGCAATATGGCAGCTTCAACACGATGAAAGCTGCTGCAGGAGCAAATATGCAACGCTACAACCTGCAAATAGGCGGTCAGATGAGTCACCTTCGCTCCGACGGTCACCGAGAGAACAACCGCCTGCGCCGCACCACGCTCCTCTCATCCGGCAGTTGGCGGCAACCCTCCTGGTCACTCAGTTACACGCTGCTGCTGATCGATATGAACGCGCAAATACCCAGCTCGATAGGCAAGTCGCTTTACGAGGGGAGCCCCGAATCGGCCGCCGCCACTTCCCGGCGATCTTCTCCCCCCGCCTGGGCATCAACTACGCCCCCTCCCCGCGGCTGGCCCTCTTCGCCTCGGCCGGCCACGGTTTCTCGATGCCCTCCCCCGAGGAGACGCTGCTCCCGGAGGGTGAGATCAACCGCGACCTTCAACCCGAACAGGGGATGCAGTATGAGACGGGGGTGCGACTCAATCTCTTTGAAGGAATCACACGGCTGGAGGCCACACGCTACCGGATCGACCTGCGTAACCTGCTGGTCACCAAGCGCATCACGGAGGATATCTTCATCGGCATCAACGCCGGCAGGACCCGCCACAGCGGGTTGGAGCTGATGCTTCAACAGCAACTCTTCCGGCAGCAAGTGGGAAAGCAGTTTATCGACGATGCCAACAGCGTGGTGAACGACGCCTACCTGCTCACAGTGAATGCGGTGGCTTTCGGAAACAGCGAACCTCGATACTATTACCCCGGCATGTCCCGACACTTTTACACAGGCATCCGTTGGTCGTTCTAACCAGCCAGTGTGTCGAGCATCTTCTCCAGGTTGAGGCTGCGGGCAGAGGCGTCGAAGATCTTGCGGTACTCACCCTGCTTCACATAGAGCGATGCATGTGTACCCCACTCCACCATCCTGCCCTCCTTGATCACATAGATGGCATCTGCATCCACGATCTGTGAGAGTGAGTGTGAGATGATCACCACAGTGCGATCCCTCTTGATGGCATCGAGACTCATCTTGATGTGTTCGGTGGCGATGGCATCCAGGCTGGCGGTAGGGAGACGTGCGATGGCGATGCGCTGCTGCTGACCGCCGCTCAGCTGCTGGGCATCTGTATCGTAACCCTCCGGCAACTGCTCTACCTGCTCATGCAGGAACGCACTGCGGGCGGCGGCTACCACCTCCTCACGTGTGGCTACCGTATTACCATAGAGTATGTTGTCGTAAATACTCTCCTTGAAGATATGGTTCTTCTGCAGCACCAGTCCGATCTGATTGCGCAGTGATCCGTTCTCATAAGCCTCCAGGTCGATCCCGTCGAGGGTGATCTGTCCGCTGTCCGGTTGGTAGAACTTGCAGAGAAGATTGATCAGCGTACTCTTGCCTGCGCCGCTCAGTCCCACGATCGCGGTCGTCTTGCCCGGCTCCAGCGTCAGACTCACCTCATGGAG
>JADLKK010000069.1 GCA_016839025.1 Proteiniphilum sp. | reverse complement strand
CTCGCCGGCACCTATGTGCAGATGCTCACCGAGAACTATCCCAACTTCCGCGGGGTGGCCTCACCCTTCGGCATGGACTACATCCCCGGCGCCTGGATGGAAGGGATCTACATCTCCAAGGGCACCTCATCGGTGAAAAATGGTTATGAAGCGCTGGCTGGCCAGATCAACGTGGAGTACAAGAAACCGCAGACCATGGACAAGTTCTCTCTCAACCTGTTCGGGAGTGACGCCCTCCGCATGGAGGCCAATGCCGATGCGAGCATCCACCTGAATGAAGGTCTCACCACCGCACTTTTCGCCCACTATTCTGACGACACGCAGCCGCACGATCGCAACGAGGATGGCTTCCTTGATTATCCGAAGACACGGCAGCTCAACCTGATGAATCGCTGGAACCACGAGGCGGGCAAGTATGTGGCACAGTATGGTGTCAGGTATGTGAACGAACAGCGTGAGGGAGGGCAGGATGTGACCCATGGGACAATTGATGATCCTTACAGCATCTCGCTGGCAACCAACCGTGGTGAGTTCTACACCAAGCAGGCTTATGTCTTGAGCGCCGATGAGCTGGCGGAGAGCGCGGCACTGATCGCCTCCGGCTCGGTGCACGACCAGCAGTCGCGCTATGACCTCACGCCCTATGATGTTACACAGCAGAACCTATACCTCAGCCTGCTCTATGAGAAGGATTTCTCCCATATGCACAACCTCAGCACAGGGCTGAGCCTGAATCATGACGGTTTCGAGGAGCATCTCGACAACAGCTCTTTCAACCGTGATGAAACCGTGCTGGGTGGTTATGTGCAATATGCCTTTAACCTGCACAACAAATTCATTCTGCAGGGGGGTATCCGGGCCGATCACAGCAGTCGTTACGGCTTCTTCGTCACACCACGGCTCCACCTGAAGTATAACCCGGTTGAATGGGTGCACCTGCGCGGGTCGCTGGGTAAAGGGTTCCGCACGGCGAATGTGTTGGCGGAGAACAACTACCTGTTGGCCAGCTCCCGCAGCATTGAGATCGCCGACCAGCTCGACCAGGAAGAGGCGTGGAACGCCGGGGTGAATGCCACCCTCTATATCCCCGCCGGCGGACGTGAGATCACCCTCACGGGTGAGTGGTACCACACGCGATTCCTGAGCCAGGTGGTGGTCGACGTGGACAGTGATCCGCATGCCATACGCTTTTACAACCTTCAGGGGGGGCGATCCTATTCCAACAGTGCACAAGTGGAATTGAGCTACCCCTTCTTTACCGGCTTCACCTTCACGGCAGCTTATCGCTACACCCGCTCCATGTCGGACTACCGGAACGGGGTGACCGGAGAAACCCGCTTTCTGAGCAAACCGCTGCTGAACGACTACAAGGGACTGGTCACCACCTCTTATCAGACACCGCTCCGTAAGTGGCAGTTCGACCTCACCGGTCAGTTCAACGGCGGAGGACGGATGCCCACACCCGACAGTAGCAACCCGTTGTGGGAGGAACAGTTCGATCCTTTCACTGTGGTCAACGGTCAGGTGACCCGTTTCTTCCGCAACTTCTCGCTCTACCTGGGAGCGGAGAACCTGTTCGACTTCCGACAGGAGAACCCGATTATCGATGCGGCAAACCCACGCAGCGACAACTTCGATGCCACCATGGTGTGGGGTCCGGTGCACGGGAGGAAGGTCTATGCCGGCCTACGGTACAATATACCCAGATACTGATCAGTCATAAACCAACAGAAACATTTAAAAAATTACAGCGTTATGAAGAAAACAGTTTTACTTTTGATGATTGTTGCCCTCTCAACAGGCAGCACAAGCACAGTTTACGCCCAGAAGAAAGAACACAAACAAAAAGAGGAGGTGACAGCGCTCTTCACCCTCAACGAGGAGATATGCCATAACTGCAAACGGAAGATCGAGGGGTACCTTCCCTTTGAGAAAGGTGTGACCGCCCTGGCCTACGGTGACGACGGCTCCACGGTGGAGGTGACCTATCGCACCGACAGGACCGACACACTGAAGTTGCAGAAGGCATTCAACAAGATCAAGCTTGAAGTTGTAGAGACCAGGCTTGAGAAACAGCAAGAAGAGAAGTGACAAAGATCGAAACCCTTACTGCATCCGCTTGATAATGCTGTATGACTGGATGATGCCCAATTCACCCGCCTTGCGCAGGTCATCCAGCCCGGCTGAGGTCTCCCCGATGGAAAGCCGGGAGATTCCTCTGTTGAAGTAGGCCTCAGCAAACTGGGGTTCCAGCTCTATCGCCTTTGTATAGTCGGCGATGGCTGCACGATAATCCTTCTCCAGCGTAAAGATCTCGGCACGGTTGTACCAGGCATAGATGAAGTCGGGATTCAGGCGGATTATCGCCTCATACTCCCTCAGTATCTCTTCGTAGTCGATCGATCGGGTGGAGATCTCCGGCAAACGCACCTTGCCCGGTAGCTCCCTCTTCTCAGGGAACGCACTTCCGTTGCCTCTATCCATCAACATTGGTTCGTCCTGCAGCCGGTCGTACTCCATCTGCTTGGTGCGGATCACCGCTTTGGCAAAATGAGCCAAAAGCATGTCAGGATTGATTTCCAACACCCGGTTCATATCCTTGAGTGCATTTTCATAATCCTGCACCAGCATGAAATCGATTCCTCTTCCAAAGAAGAGTTTTTCATTTCGCGGCGCCTCCTCCAGCTGCCTCGAATAGTTATCGATGGAGCGAAAGTGGGTCTGTATCTGAAGTTCGTTTAAAGGAGCCTCCAGGTTGGACACCTTCAGAATCCAGTTTAGCCCCAGCTGGCTGTTCGCCTGATCAATCGTTTTGGAAAAGTAGACCGGCCGATGTACCTCTACCGATCGTTCGTAGTAAGTGAGCACAAAGAGCGGCTCCGGTTCCACCGGGGCATGGATGTTCTGCACCTTCCCTCTGCTTTGCCGCTGGTAGCCGGATTTCTGCGACTCCTCCTCATGCGCCACCACCAGCAGGTTAAACTTATCGATGTTGGTATCCTTCTCGTCTCGCGTACCCTTCGCCGCCTCCTCTCCGGCAGGTTTACCCGCTGGCTGGGGATCAGAGGTGGCAATCCTACGGGCCCTGGCTTCCTCGGCACGTGCCAGGAGATAGTCATTCTCTGCACCACGCAGGTCATTTAGCTCTCTTTTGAGCTGCGACCGCATGTAGTAACCGTTAAAAAAATCGGGATGTGCCTCAAGCACCATATCCAGATCGGTGAGAGCCCCCTGCTTGTCACCGATCTCATTCCTGAGCATGGAACGATTGAGATGGGCAATGGAGTTGCCCGGATCAACCTCCAGCACTTTGTCGAAATCACTGATGGCACGGTTGTTGTCACCCACCTGAGCACGCAGCAAACCACGGTTGAAACGGGCGATCAGGTTGTCTTCCTCTCTTTCAACCACCCTGTCATAGTCGGCCATCGCACCGCGCAGGTCATTCAGGTGGTACTTCACCAATCCACGGTTGATGTAATTACCCGTGAAGTAGGGATCCAGTCGGATCGCTTCATCCAAGTCGGCCAGTGCCCTGTTGTACTCTTTCTGCTGAAAGTGAAGCAATCCACGGGCTGCGAACGACTGCGCAGTGTAGGGGTCAATCTCAATCGCCTTGTCCAGATCGGCCAGTGCCCGCGTGGTATCACCCTGCTCAAGATACATCTGGCCACGCGTCAGGTAACCAGGAGTGTAGTCGGGAAATCGCTTGAGCAGCGCCTCAAAAAACTTCTCCGCCACCTCATACTGCTCCATTTCGATGTTGACAATCCCCATGTTCACCAGAGTGATCCTGTCCTCTGGAAAGAATTCAAGACTCCGCTGATAGTCGGTGGCAGCCAGCTCATACTTCTCCTGATTCTGACGGGCTGCACCACGGAGCTGATAGGCAGCCGTGTAATAGGGATTACGCAGCAGACATTCGGAGGCATCCTCCTCGGCACCCTTGAAGTCATCGAGCATGAACTTCGACATTGCTCGAAAATAATAGGGTTCTGCCAGATAGGGCTTTGCGGTAATCACCTGGTTGAAATACTGTATGGCGAGCACATAATCCTCAAAATAGAGTGCATTCTTGCCAATCATCATCACCCGGTCGGTATTCACCTGTGCCGATGCCGACAAAGCTGAAAGTGCCACAAATACTGCTATAATAGTTTTCTTCATAATCCTGCTACTCATATGGGTCTGACTGCTCTTTTCCTTGCTGGAAAAGAAGCCTTTTGTTAAGAGTGCATATCGGTTGATTCGTTTAACCGGCCTCTGATTTTTTTCTACCGATACGCTCTATGGTGCGTGAACCATCCTCCTGTTCCCGGATGACTATCCGGACGGTTTCCTCCGGCAACACATCTTCCACCAGTTCCGGCCACTCAATGAAACAGAGACAACCACTGTAAAAATAATCTTCGTATCCGAAGTCAAACGCCTCCTCCAACTTGTTGATCCGATAGAAATCAAAATGGTAGAGAGATGTCCCCTCCCTGTCTTTGTATTCATTGATAATGGCAAAGGTGGGGCTGGCCACCATCTCCGAGACACCCAGCTCTTCACAGAGGGCTTTGATGAAGGTGGTCTTACCGGAACCCATCGCTCCGTAAAAGGCAAACACCTTCTCTCCTGTTACTTCCTGAAGAAAGGTTTTGGCAGCTGTGCGGATCTGAGAAAGGCCATTGATTGTAATCTTCATAGGATCTATTTTGGTATGAGTGTGACAAGGGGAATCAGCATCTCCTCCATTGAAACACCTCCATGCTGGTAACTGTTCTCAAAACGAGACAGGTATTGGTGATAATTGTTGGGAAATGCCAGCAGATCGCTGTTGAGAGCGAAAAGGTAACGCGTACTCATATGCGGTGCGGGCAATCCGCAGTTTTCGGGATGAAGGATATCAAATACCCTGGAAGGATCATAACCCAAATTCCTGCCCAGCTTGTAACGAAGACTCACATTCGTCTCCCGCTCACCGGCTATCGTCACACCATTCTTCACCCGGATGGCTCCGTGATCGGTGGTGAGTACCACTGTTGCACCCAGTGTGGCAATCTCTGCCAACAGGATGCGGAGTGGCGAATGCATGAACCAGGAGCGGGTAAGCGAACGATAGGCAGACTCATCGGCTGTCAACTCACGCATCACCACCGACTCATTGCCGGCATGTGACAACATATCGATGAAATTGAAGACGAAGACATTGAGGTCGTTCTTCAGCAATCCGGAAAATCGGGACAACAACCGTTCTCCCTCCCGGTTGCTACTGATCTTGTGGTAGGAGAAGCTCTTCCGGATACCCAACCGCTCCAGCTGTCGTCGGATCAGCTCCTCCTCCCGGAGGTTCATACCCTCCTCCTCCCCCTCATTGACCCACAAGTCAGGGTAAAGCTCCGCCAACTTTCGGGGCATCAAACCGGAGAAAATGGCATTGCGTGCGTAGGGTGTGGCAGTGGGAAGAATGCTACAATAGAGCTCTTCCTGTATGGTGTAATGCTCGGAGACAATCGCTTTCACGGTAAGCCACTGATCCAGCCGGAAGTTGTCAATCAGGATGAAGAAGAGCTTTTCACCGTTCCCTAACAGAGGGAGGAGCACCTTCTCGAAAAGCTCGGGACTGATCAGTGGACGCTCAGCAGGAAGAATCATCCATCGCTCATAGTTCCTGCGAACAAACCGGGCGAAAGCGCTGTTGGCCTCTCTTTTCTGCACTTGCAGCAACTCCTTGAACGGATGATCTGCCTGCTCCAGCTCCAGTTCCCAATAGACCAGTCGCCGGTACAGCGTCATCCACTCTTTGGCCGATCCACATTGTTCCATCTCATCACTGATCTTACGGAAAGCCTCACGATAGTTGTCGGTAGCTCTCTCGGTAATCAGCTCCTTCCGATCCAGAATTTTTTTAACGGTCAGCAGTACCTGGTTCGGGTTAACCGGCTTGATGAGGTAATCGGAGATCCTGTTACCGATAGCCTGCTCCATGATTCCCTCATCTTCGCTGCGGGTCACCATCACTACCGGTAGGTCAGGGTGCGTTGCATGCAGCCGGGAGAGGGCTTCCAGACCGGATATGCCGGGCATCTGTTCATCCAAAAAGAGAATATCATATCTTTTTCTGCTGCACATCTCAAGGGCATCGTTTCCACTAACGGCACAATCGGTTTTGTATCCCTTTTCCTGCAAAAAAAGGATATATGGCTTCATGAGATCGATCTCATCATCCACCCAGAGAAAGTGCGCCTTGTTCATTGTCTGTTATCCGGTCTGCCTTGTGATTGAAAATAGGGCAAATGTATCGATTTCCGCTCTATCTCACAATCTTTTTTGCTTTTTTAGGATGTGGGTTGGAACGAGAGGAATACCTTGCTCCAACGAATTGGTTTTTCAACTACAATTGTTTCTCCGTATGCGGAAAAAGTCTATTTTTGTACCATCAGGAACTATCACACCATTCAATCAATAACAAAAAATGAAAAAAATCATTCCATTGACATTCCTCTCAGTCATCATCTGGTTTGGCGGATGCACCCGGAATTCGACGCAAATCTTTAACGGCAAGGATCTCTCCAACTGGCATTTCGTAGTGGAGAATGATGCGGTAAACGGTGAAGAGGTATACAGTGTGGACAAGGGGATCATCACAGTAAAAGGGGATCCGCTCGGCTACATGTACACAGCTGAGAAATACCGCAATTTCACGCTTGAGTTGGAGTATCGTTGGGCGGGCGAAGAGAGCAACAGTGGTATCTTCTTTCTGATTGAAGAACCGGCCAATCCCTTTCCAAGGGGCATTGAGTGTCAGCTGAAGGCAGGTCAGGCAGGTGATCTCGTACTGTTGGGCGGATCCGATCTAAACGAATACCAATTGCCGGAAGGAATTACGGAACGTCCCGCCTTCCCGGTGATTCCCAAAAAGAAGCCATCGAATGAGAAGCCTGCCGGTGAATGGAACAGCATTCGAATCAACGTCGAAGAGGGGACAATCAGCATCTCTGTGAACGGGCTGCCGCAGAACAGTGCCACAAGCGAAGCAAAGGAGGGCCATATCGGTCTTCAGAGCGAAGGGAAAGCAATCCAGTTCCGCAACCTTGTCCTGCAGGAAAGAAATTAAACAGAGAGACCGCAACACCTGAAAAAGCGATGCAAGTAACACCAAGAGCACAAGCGTTTATCGACCTGGAAGAGAAGTATGGGGCACACAATTACCATCCGCTGCCGGTGGTGCTCGCACGTGGTAAAGGGTGTTATGTATGGGATGTGGACGGGAAGAGATACTTCGACTTCCTCTCTGCCTATTCGGCCGTAAACCAGGGACACTGCCACCCGAAGATTGTGGGTGCACTTACCGAACAGGCCGAACGGCTCTGTCTCACCTCACGCGCCTTCTACAACGATGCGCTGGGTCCTTATGAAAAATATCTCCACGACTTTTTCGGGTATGACAAGGCACTTCCGATGAACTCAGGTGCCGAGGCGGTGGAGACCGCCCTCAAGCTGGCCCGCAAGTGGGGCTACCTGAAAAAGGGAATCCCGGAAAACGAATCCCTGATCATTGGTTGTGAAGGCAACTTCCACGGACGTACCATCACCATCGTTTCCATCTCTTCCGACCCTGATGCACGGGCCGGCTATGGCCCCTACACCCCCGGTATTGAGGTGATCCCCTACAACAATGTATCAGCACTCGAAGCACTGTTGGAAGAAAAAGGCGATAGCATTGCCGCCTTCCTGGTAGAACCTATACAGGGGGAGGCGGGTGTCTACGTGCCGGACGAAGGATACCTGAAAAGCTGTTACGATCTTTGCAGGAAACACAACGTGCTTTTCATCGCCGACGAAGTGCAAACCGGTATTGCACGCACCGGACGGCTCCTCTGCTGTGATCACGAGGGGGTACGTCCCGATATCGTGATCCTGGGCAAGGCGATCTCGGGAGGGGTGCTACCCGTCTCCTCGGTGCTGGCTGATGACGAGGTGATGCTCACCATACATCCGGGAGAGCATGGCTCCACCTTCGGCGGATTTCCGCTGGCCTGTCGTGTGGCTACAGCCGCTTTGGAGGTGGTGAAGGAGGAGAGACTGTCCGAGCGTGCGGAAGAGCTGGGCAGCATCTTCCGCAAAGAAATGGGCCATATCAGGAGTCCGTTTGTCCGTCAAATACGGGGAAAGGGACTGCTCAACGCAGTAGTGATTGACCCACATGAAGGAAAGGAAGCGTGGGATCTCTGCCTGAAGATGGCGGAGAATGGACTTCTGGCGAAGCCGACGCATGGCCATATCATACGCTTCGCTCCTCCGCTGGTGATCACCGAAGAAGAGCTCCGAGAAGCGGTTGCCATCATTCGAGATTCGATCAAATCGCTGGAATAAAAGATTCGGTACATGGTGTAAAGGTTCCTACGTTGGTGGGTTGGTAAGTTCGAGGTTCAATGTTTGATGTTCGTGGTTAGAATGCTAACAATTTGATTCATTGATCTCATAGAATTATATATCAGAAACCAAGAACGTAAGAACCTAGAACCAAAAGCTAAAAAATATGCAAACAACCTCAAAACTACTGATGGTGCGTCCGGCCCGTTTTGCCTTCAACGAGGAGACGGCGCAAAACAACTGCTTCCAGCAACCATCCGGATCCGTATCTGTTGCAAACAAGGCGTTGGATGAGTTCGACGCTTTTGTCGGTTTACTGCGTGCCAACGACGTGGATCTGACAATAATACAGGACAGCCCGGAGCCCTGGACTCCCGACTCCATCTTTCCCAACAATTGGTTCTCCTCTCACATCACAGGAGAGCTGGTACTCTACCCCATGTTTGCCATGAACCGTCGCAAAGAGAGGAAAAAAGAGGTATTGGATCTGTTGCGCCGGACGATGAACCACCGTAAGGTGGTAGATCTGACAGCATGGGAGGCGGAGGATGAGTTCCTGGAAGGTACCGGTAGTATGGTTCTCGACCGCGACAGACAGCTAGCCTACTGCTGCCGCTCTGCACGTACATCGGAGAAGGTGCTGGCAGCGTTCTGCTCACGAATGAACTTCGATGCGATACGGTTTGACGCTGTCGACGCTGAGGGGAATGCCGTTTATCACACCAACGTGATGATGGCAGTGGGGACACAACTGGCTGTGATCTGCCTGGAGGCGATCCGCAACGTTGAAGAGCGGCGCAAAGTAGAGTCGAGACTGATTCTCTCGGGTAAGATCGTCGTGGAGATCACCCCCGAGCAAATGAACCGGTTTGCAGGCAACATGCTGGAGATCAAAAATCGCAGCGGGCATCCCCTGATGGTTATGTCTGCTTCAGCCCGCAACGCACTGGCACCTGACCAGGAAAGGCTTATATCCACCTTCACCCGCATCGTTTCAACCGATCTCCAGACCATTGAAACCATTGGAGGAGGATCAGCCCGCTGCATGCTTGCGGAAATATTCTGCTGATCCGGCTACAATTTGCGAAAAATAGTTTTGTTCTCATTTTTTTCATTTACTTTGCAAGAGGAAGTATTGTTTCAACCTTTTAAAATCAAGAAGTGGTATGTCATTGAAATCAGAACTGAAAGAATTCCTTATGCGCGGCAGCGTCGTGGACATGGCCGTGGGTATTGTGATTGGCGGTGCGTTTGGCAAGATCGTCACCTCCTTCGTGAACGACATCCTGATGCCTCCTATCGCCATACTGGTAGGTGACAGTAAGTTCAACGAGCTGAAAGTGATCCTAAAAGAAGCAGTGATGCAGGGTGAAGAGATTCTCACCCCGGCCATTACATGGAACTACGGAGCCTTTATCCAGGCAATCGTCGATTTCCTGATCATCGGTGTTTCCATCTTTTTCGTCATCAAGGCGATGAACTCGATGAAGCGCAAAAAGGAAGAGGCACCTGCTCCCGAAGCACCTCCCGCACCCACCAAGGAAGAGACCCTGTTGACGGAGATCCGGGATCTGCTGAAAAACAAGTAGCACCTTTCTCGTCAAGGGGACTCAAAAACGGATCGCAGCTGCGATCCGTTTCTTACTGCATCTCCGTAAGATACTTCCAATATTTTTTGGGCATATGCTGGCGCTGAAGCTTGGGATTGAGTCGCTCCCGGATGGTGATGCTGCGAAAATAGGCCCTCCACATCTGCTGGAAAAACTGCTCCTCTTCCGACCGCTTTTCTCCCTCCAGCCGCCCGGGTCTCAATACTGCGAGGTCGGCAGGTGAAAAGGAAACCTCCCGCAAGGTATGGGTATCCCAGTAGATGCCCTGGTTGCGTGCAGCATCAAAGAGGATCCAGGGCTGCGCTGCATAGCGGCTGCGGAAGTGCTTCACCACCAGCGGGAGCACGTTGTAACGGGAACTGACAGGTGCGAACCAGATACCATCAGAGGTTTCCTGGAAGCGGACGAATTGCACGAGGCGGTGCACCTCTCGGGAAACCTGCTGTGCGATCTCCTTTATCCGTATCACATCCGAATCGCCGAAGTTGAGCTCCACCCCCTCGGGATGTTCGATGTTCTTGCGGATGTATCTGAACAGGAGCATCTCCGTCTCCGGAAGACCGGAGATCCAGACGCTCATCATCATCCTGCGGGCTATCTTCGACAGCTTCTTCTCCAGGCTGCTCCAGACACGTGATGCCTTCTCCTTATCCGTATCCACCACATATCGCTCATCGGCGAAGAGGGGCTGCTGATCAGTATCGGAGAGGATCATGTCGGGAAAACGCTTCCGGGCGTAGGCGAAGAAGATGCAGGAGAGCAACCCTTCAAAGGTCTTGTCGTAGAGGAACAGGATCATTGCTTCACTCCCCCCACTCTATGGCGTACTGCAGCAGCTCGACCGCCTGGTTCTTCTGCTTCTGGGTCACCTGCCGCCGCACATACTGGGGCGTGAGCTCGTTGACCGTCTGCATCGGGAGCTCCCGGTTAACGATGAAGTATTGCGCCCGTTTCATCACCACCCCGATCTTCTTCAGCTGTGGGATTGAAAGTCGCCCATAGCGGCGTGAGACCACGATCAGCTTGGCCGATTTCACCCCGATGCCCGGCACGCGGAGGATCATCTCGTAGGGGGCACTGTTGACATCTACCGGGAAGAACTCCGGATGACGCAGTGCCCATCCCATCTTTGGGTCCAGATCGAGATCCAGGTCGGGATGTGCCTCATCCACAATCTCAGAGGCTTTAAACTGATAGAAACGCATCAACCAGTCCGCCTGGTAGAGCCTGTTCTCACGTACCAGCGGTGGTGTGGCGAGTGTCGGCAGACGGCTGTCTCCCCTGTTCACCGGGATGTAACCGGAGTAGTAGACCCGTTTGAAGGAGGGACGACGGTAGAGTGCCGAAGCCAGGGTGAGGATTTGACGATCGTTGTCGGGCGTGGCACCGATGATCAGCTGGGTGCTCTGACCTGCCGGCACGAAGCGGGGAGCGGAGCGGAACTTCTTCCGTTCTTCGGCGCTCTCCAGCATCCCCTGTTGGATGAATCGCATGGGGGCGAACACCTCACTGTAGTTCTTTTCCGGTGCCAGCAGCTTCAGGTTCTCCTCCGAGGGGATCTCCAGGTTGACGCTCATGCGATCGGCGTAGCGGCCTGCCTGTGCGATCAGCTCATCGCTCGCACCGGGGATGGCTTTCATATGGATGTAACCGTTGAAACGGTACTGCTCCCGCAGCAGCTTCACCACACGCAGCATCTGCTCCATGGTGTAGTCGGGGTTGCGCATCACCCCCGAGCTGAGGAAGAGTCCCTCTATGTAGTTGCGCTGGTAAAAGCCGACGGTGAGCTCAGCCAGTTCCCGCGGGGTGAAGGCGGTGCGCTTCACGTCGTTGCTGCGACGGTTGGTGCAGTAGGCACAGTCATAGATGCAGTGGTTGGTGAGCAGTATCTTGAAGAGCGAAATGCAACGGCCGTCGGGGGTGAAGCTGTGGCAGATGCCCCACCCCGTGGCAGTGCCAATCCCTCCTTTGGCCGCTGGCCGCGAGGTGCCACTCGACGCACAGGATAC
>JADLKK010000216.1 GCA_016839025.1 Proteiniphilum sp. | reverse complement strand
ACCAGGTATTTCAACTCTTTTTTTGATTCCATTGATATCTGTTTTAAGAACACAACTGCAAGTTATATAGACGGCGCAGTTGCGTTGTGGCTGACGAGAGGAGGCTTAAAGCCCCAGTACCTTCCTGATCTCCGCTTCGGAGGGCACATGCCCCTTCAGTTTCACTTCTCCGTCGACCACCACCGCGGGTGTCGTCATCACGTTATACTTCATAATTTCCATGATATCCTCCACCTTGCGGAGGGATACCTCAGTTCCGGACTGCTCCACTACTTTTTTGATGGCGTCGTACGTCAACACACATTTCTTGCAGCCGGGTCCCAATACCAATACTTCCATAATTAATTTTTTTTGTCGTTCAATAATTTGTTCCTTGTAAATCTTTCTCAGAGGTTTTGTATGATGTAATAAACGCCCACCATGATAAACAGTGCTGCCACCACACGTTTAAACCACTTCTGGAAACTGTTCATCCTGTTATAAAACTTACCAATATTGCTCACGCTGTATGCCAGCAGCCAGGCGATGATGATCACCGGGAGTCCTGTTGCGATGGCGAAAATGGGTGGCAGGAGCAGTCCCGATGCAGAGGCAATCGTCATGGGGATCAATCCCCCGAAATAGAGCATCCCGCTGTAGGGACAGAACGCCAGCGCGAAGAAGAGTCCCAGCAGAAATGCATCCCAGAAGGTTTTCTTCCCCTTTTTCATTTCGATCCTCTCAGTCATCTTCCCCACCCCAGGCAGGTTCAGCCTGATGAGATCGAGCATGAAAATACCGATCACCAGCAAGGTGATACCGAGCCAGATACCGCCAACACCCTGCAATGCAGATGCAATCCTGAACTGGCTGGCACCAAAATAGAAGAGAATGCCCAGTGCGGTATAGGTGAACATCCTACCCAGGGTATAGAAGAGGCCGTTGAACAGCACCTGCCTTTTGATATCGATATCTTTGCTCAGATAGGCGGTGGCAGTGATATTCGTAGCCAGGGGGCAGGGGCTGATGGCTGTCATCAGTCCCAGTAGGAATGCAGTGAGCATTGGCCAGCCGGAGGCTTCGGTCATACTCTGCAGAAATTCCATCATGTTATGCGCTGTTTTTACGAAAGTCTACGCTCAATCTCTTCCTGCAACATCCCGCTCACCCCTTCCGGATTGGCAAACGCCTTCTGCGTGATGTCGACGTGGTCATCACCCTTCGCAACGATGAGTGCGTTCCAGGTGACACCATACTGTTCCACCAACTCCTTGTTGGCGGCATCACCGGTCAGCACCTCCACGAATCGGACCTGCTCCTGTTCACCATAGAGGGCAGCAACCGACTCGCGGGCTGCTTTTTCCACCGCGATACAAGTCTTGCAGCGTTGTGAGCCGTGAAAATAATAGACATAAACCACTAAAGGATCAGCAGGTGTAACTGTTTGTTCTGTTGAATGATCAGCCGCTCTCTCGGCGGCAGGATTACTGGTTCCCGCCTGCTTGCTGCTCCCGCTTACACAGGAAATCAACAGAAAAGCGGATAAAATCAGAAAGAGAATTTGTTTCATCGGATTGATATTTGTTGATTTCTAACAATAACTCTCAACCTTGGCTACATGGTCAATAAAGCCACCCAGCAACTCCCGCGCCGCCGCCCAGTTGGCCTGGTTGATACAGTACCTGATGGTTGGAGGTGTAAATTCACCCTGTATTAACCCAGCCTCTTTCAACTCGTTGAGGTGTTGCGAAAGGGTGCTCTTGGCCACCGGGATCACCTCCGACATATCGCCGTGGTAGCAGCAACTCTGACCGGCCAGCATCTGCAAAATGGCGATGCGTACCGGATGGCCCAGCGCCTTGGCAATGCGAGCCAGATACATTTGTTCTTCAGTAAAGGGTTGTTTTGACATATCGATTGAAGTTGTTTCAATTGTCTGAATCGTTTCAGTTCGCAAATATACGAACGGATA
>JADLKK010000215.1 GCA_016839025.1 Proteiniphilum sp. | reverse complement strand
GGAATACCGGGAAAGCCATCCTGATGGTTACGGCTACTCCCAGTTCTGTTTCCACTTGGACCAGGTTATCAATGCTCGCAAACCGGGCAGCATAATCCACTACAACCCGGCTGAAAAGCTGCTCGTGGATTTTGCCGGTGATACCGTTTCATACGTTGACCGGCTAACCGGGGAGATGATAGAGACCCAGGTGTTCGTGGCTTGCCTTCCCTTTTCCAATTATACCTTCGTGATGGCCGTTCCATCGCAGCGTACCGAGGATTTTCTACATGCTCTCACTTGCTGTTTGAACCACCTGGGCGGTTCGCCAAAGATACTGGTCACCGACAACCTGAAATCCGCGGTCATTAAAACAGACCGCTATGAACCGGAGTTGAATCGGCTCATGGATGATTTTGCCATCCATCACGGACTCGTTGTGATCCCCACGCGCACCAACAAGCCAAAAGACAAGGCACCCGTGGAGAACGAGGTGAAGATCGTTTACAGGCGTGTGTACGCGAAGCTGCGCAACCATACCTTTTTCTCCATAGATGAGATAAACCGTGCCTTTGCCGAGAAGACGCGCGAGCACAACCAGACACGACAGCAACAGAAGGATTATTGCAGGGAAGAGCACTTCCTTGCGCAGGAGAAGCCCCTGCTCAAGGAACTCCCGGCAACCACCTTCGAGGTGAAATACTACACCACCCTGAGAGTCTCACCCAACAACTGTATTTATCTTGGCAGGGACAAGCACTTCTACTCGGTTCCCTACCAGTATATCGGGGAGAAGGCAGAGGTGGTCTACACCCGCAGCCTGGTTCGCATATATGTCCGGGGAAAGCGCGTGGCAACCCACCAGCGCAATCTAAAGCCCGGCTATACAACCCTGAAAGAGCACATGGGGTCAAATCACAACTTCTACAATGGCCGCAGTCCCGAGTTCTACATCAGGCAGGCCGCGAAACACTCGGATGTGTTAGCCAGGCTCTTTGCCGTGATGTTCGAACGGTCGGAATACCCCGAGACGCAATACCGCCGGTGTGACGGGCTGTTGAGCCTTCAGCGCAAGACAGATCCCCTTGTTTTTGAGAGGGTGTGCCACTACGCCCTGGACAATGGCATACTCTCCTACAAGTCCATCAAGAACGTGATCGACAACAAGGCCTACCTGTTCAACATGGCTCAACAGGACCAGGAGACCCGCAATAATATAAAGCACTTGAATATCCGGGGAAAGAGATATTACCTGGGGCAATAAAACCATCATTTAATTTAAATTAGAAAACAATGGAACAAATCAAATCAGAATTGCTGGCCCTGCGCCTCTCGGGCATGGCCGAGACCTTGAAAGGGTTACAGGAAAGCCGCAAAATCCATGAACTCTCGCTACAGGACGGGCTTAGGCTGCTTGTCCAGGGCGAACGCGATCAGAGAGAATCGAATCGCTACAGGCGTTTGGTTAAGAATGCCTCGTTTCGATATCAGGCTACCTTGGAGGAGCTGAGCTTCGATCCATCACGTGGCCTGGATAAGACGCAAATACTGTCACTGGCAACCGGCAGCTATATCCGCAACGCGGAGTCTGTCCTGATCACCGGTGCCACGGGCTGCGGGAAAAGCTTCATCGCCTCGGCATTAGGACATCAGGCTTGTAAGCAGGGTTTTAGCGTGATGTACTTCAGCATGCAAAAGCTGATGGCAAAACTAAAGGTCGCCCGGATCGAAGGAGTAATCTTCCGCTTCTTTGAAAAGCTGGCAAAGACCGATCTGTTGATACTGGATGACTTTGGTATCGGTTCAATGGAGCACAACCAACAACTAGATTTTATGGAAATCATCGAGGACAGGCATGCTAGAAAATCAACCATCATCAGTAGCCAACTACCGCCTGCAAACTGGTTCGACCTGTTCACGGATGAAACCGTGGCTGATGCCTTCCTGGATCGGATGATCCATACATCACATAGAATCGAGTTAAAAGGT
>JADLKK010000068.1 GCA_016839025.1 Proteiniphilum sp. | reverse complement strand
ATCTTTGTCTCCGGGGGACCAATGGAGGCGGGCAAGATTGGCGACCAGCAGATCGACCTGATCGACGCCATGATCGAATCGGCCGATGAGAACATCCCCGACGAGCGGATTTCGCAGCTCGAGGAGCTGGCCTGTCCCACCTGTGGCTCCTGCTCCGGCATGTTCACCGCCAACTCGATGAACTGCCTCAACGAGGCGATCGGCCTGGCACTGCCGGGCAACGGCACGGTGCTGGCCACCCATGTGAACCGGAAGCAACTCTTCCTGGATGCGGCCCGTCAGATCGTGGAGAACGCATATAAATACTATTTCGATGGTGACGAGAGCGTGCTGCCCCGCAACATCGCCTGTCGCGAGTCTTTCCTGAACGCCATGACGCTCGATATTGCCATGGGGGGGTCGACCAACACCATCCTCCATACGCTGGCCATCGCCCACGAGGGAGAGATCGATTTCACGCTCGACGACATTGAGTCACTTTCACGGCGGGTACCCTGTATCTGCAAGGTGGCACCCAATTCCGACAAATACCATATCCAGGACATCAACCGTGCCGGTGGCATCATGGGTATCCTGGGTGAGCTGGCCAAGGCGGGTTTGCTTGATACCACGGTGCATCGCACCGATGGTATGACGCTGGCCGAGGCGATCAGCAAGTATGATATCAACAAGGCAGCACCCGATGCAGAAGCGCTGCGCATCTATTCCTCGGCACCGGGCAACCGCCGCAACCTGGTGATGGGTTCGCAGGATGCCCGTTTCAGGGAGCTCGACAAGGACCGCGAGGGAGGATGTATCCGTAGTGTGTCACATGCTTACACCAAGGACGGAGGACTGGCTATCCTGCGGGGCAACATCGCCACGGACGGTTGTGTAGTGAAGACCGCAGGTGTCAAGGAAAGCATCTGGACGTTCACCGGGAAGGCAAAGGTATTCCATTCGCAGGATGATGCGGTGAGAGGAATCCTGCGCGGTGACGTACAAGCAGGTCACGTGGTGGTGATCCTCTACGAAGGGCCCAAGGGCGGTCCCGGCATGCAGGAGATGCTTTATCCCACCTCCTACATCAAATCGAAGAAGTTGGGAGAAGTGTGTGCGCTGATTACCGATGGACGATTTTCCGGCGGCACGTCGGGTCTTTCCATTGGCCATATCTCACCCGAGGCGGCTGCTGGCGGCAACATCGGACTGGTGCGGGAGGGAGACCTCATCGAGATCGATATACCCGCCCGCAGCATCAACGTGATGATCAGCGACGAGGAGCTGGCTGAGCGGCGTCGCAACGAGGAGGCGAAAGGGGCAGATGGCTTTAAGCCCAATCGCAACCGTACCGTGTCGAAGGCGCTGCGAAGCTACGCGGCATTTGTCACCTCTGCCGATAAGGGAGCGGTCAGAATTGTATAAGGTTAAAGGTTATAGGTATCAATATATAAAGTTTAGGTTCTATGAACAAAGTCAATCAATCACCAGCCATCGTTTCCCCCACTGCGGAGAAGCAACCCATCTCCGGGAGTGAGATCCTGATCCGCTCCCTGTTGGCGGAAGGGGTAGAGACGATCTTCGGTTATCCGGGCGGGGCGATCATGCCCGTGTTCGATGCACTGTATGACCACAAAGAGAAGATCAAACATATTCTGGTGCGCCATGAGCAGGGTGCGGTGCATGCGGCACAGGGTTATGCCCGCGTGTCGGACAAGGTGGGGGTGGCGCTGGTTACCTCGGGTCCCGGTGCCACCAACGCCATCACCGGCATCACCGATGCGATGATGGACAGTACCCCGCTGGTGGTGATTTCGGGACAGGTGATCTCCAGTCTGCTGGGTTCGGATGCCTTCCAGGAGGCTGACGTGATCGGCATCACCCAGCCCATCACCAAATGGGCCTACCAGATCCGTCGCGTGGAGGATATCGCCTGGGCGGTGTCGCGCGCGTTCCACATCGCCGCAAGCGGTCGCCCCGGACCGGTGGTGCTCGACATCGCCAAGGATACGCAAGTGAACAAATGCATCTTCGACTATCAAAAAACATCCTTCCTGAGGAGCTATCAGCCGGTACCCGAAACGGACGAAGAACAGATACGGAAAGCAGCCGAGCTGATTAACAATGCCCGGAAACCCTATGCGTTGGTGGGTCAGGGGGTGCTCCTCGGTCGTGCCGAGCAGGAGCTGATCGCCTTCCTGGAGAAGGCGGATATTCCATTTGCATCGACTATCCTGGGTTTGTCGGCCGTACCCACCGACCACCCGCTCAACTGTGGTATGCTGGGCATGCACGGCAATGTGGGACCCAACCTGAATACGAACGAATGCGACGTGCTGATCGCCATTGGGATGCGGTTCGATGACCGGGTGACGGGTGATCTGAAGACCTATGCCAAACAGGCAAAGGTGATCCACTTCGACATCGATCCGGCAGAGATCAACAAGAACGTGAAGACAACCGTGAAGGTGGTGGGTGACGTGAAACAGACCCTGCCCAAAGTGATGGAATACCTGGAAAAGGGATCCCACAGCGAATGGCTAGCTGAGTTCAAACCCTATTACGAGAAGGAGTATGAGTGCGTCATTCAACAAGAACTCTTTCCCAGAAGCGGTTCCATCAAGATGGGAGAGGTGGTGCATAAGGTGACGGAGGCAACCCATAACCGGGCAATCTGTGTGACCGATGTGGGACAGCATCAGATGATGAGTACCCGTTACTTCAAGTATACACAGTCGCGCAGCCTGGTTACCTCGGGCGGCCTCGGCACCATGGGCTTCGGTCTTCCGGCCGGTATCGGTGCCAAGTACGGCGCACCTGACCGTACCGTCTGCATCTTCGTGGGTGACGGCGGTCTGCAGATGACCATCCAGGAGTTTGGCACCATCCTCGAGTATGGAGTGGATGTGAAGATCATCCTGCTGAACAACAATTACCTGGGCATGGTACGCCAGTGGCAGGAGCTTTTCTTCGACGAACGCTACTCGGAGACACACCTCAAGAACCCCGATTTCATCAAGATCGCTGATGCTTACAACATCAGGGGATGCAAGGTAACCGAACGGGAGGAACTGGACGGTGCCATTGAGGAGATGCTGGCCCACAAGGGAGCCTACCTGCTGGAGGTGGTGGTGGAGACCAAGGGAATGGTCTATCCCATGATTCCCTCCGGTGGTTGTGTCACCGATATCATGCTGGGAAATGGATATACTTTGTAAGCTATCAGCTATCAGCAGTAGGCAGGTATGATGTAAGAAACAGGGTTTAGGAATTCTTTATAAAAACAACAAGATGAGCGAAAACAGGACATTGTATACCATCACCGTCTTCTCGGAGAACACGGTAGGGGTGCTCAACCAGATCACCACCATCTTCACCCGCCGGCAACTCAATATTGAGACGCTGTCGGTCTCTCCCTCGGCCATCAAGGGGATCCACAAGTTCACCATCACCACCTTCGCCGAGAGCGAGGAGGTGATCAAGAAGCTGATTCCACTGATCGACAAGCGGGTGGACATCCTGAAGGCCTACTACAACACCAACGAGGACCTGGTGCACCAGGAGCTGGCGCTTTATAAGCTCTCCACCGAGAAGGTGCTGGAGCACGGCTCCATCGAGTACCTGGTGCGCAAGTACAACGTGCGGATCCTGGAGGTGTCGAACGATTGTGTGGTCTTCCTCAAGGCGGGACACTATGAGGAGACGCAGGGCCTCTTTGAGGAGCTGGCTGAAAGCATCGGCGTGCTGCAGTTCGTCCGCTCGGGTCGTATCGCCATCACCAAGTCGAAGGTGGAACGGTTGAGCGATATGCTGGCGAAGAGGGAAAGGGATAACAATTAGTTGATTAGCAGAATTTGCTAACAGCTAACAGCTAAAAATATTAACTCGCCGATCCGGAAACTTCCCGGAAAGAGGAGGCCGGTGAGGCACAAAGATCAGATTACAATATGGCAAAAATGTATTTTGGCGGGGTTGAAGAGAACGTAGTGACCCGCGACGAGTTTCCGTTGAGCAAGGCTCAGCAGGTGATGAAGGATGAGACGATCGCCGTGATCGGTTATGGTGTGCAGGGCCCCGGGCAGTCGCTCAACCTGCGTGACAACGGCTTCAATGTGATCGTGGGGCAGCGGAAGAACAGCAAATCGTGGGACAAGGCGGTGGCCGACGGCTGGGTGCCGGGCGAGACGCTCTTCGAGATCGAGGAGGCCTGCGAGAAGGGAACCGTGATTCAGTACCTGCTCTCCGACGCGGCACAGATCGCGCTCTGGCCGACGGTGAAGAAGCACCTGACACCCGGCAAGGCACTCTATTTCTCCCACGGCTTCGGCATCACCTACAAGGAGCGCACCGGCATCGTGCCGCCTGCCGATGTGGATGTGATCCTGGTGGCCCCCAAGGGATCGGGTACCAGTTTACGCCGCATGTTCCTTGAAGGACGCGGCCTCAACTCCAGCTACGCCATCTTCCAGGATGCAAGCGGCAAGGCGTACGAGCGGGTGGTATCGCTTGGCATCGGCGTGGGATCGGGTTACCTGTTCGAGACCACCTTCAAGCGTGAGGTCTACTCCGACCTGACCGGCGAGCGGGGCACACTGATGGGTGCCATCCAGGGATTGTTGCTGGCACAGTATGAGGTCTTGCGTGCGAACGGACACACCCCCTCGGAGGCGTTCAACGAGACGGTAGAGGAGCTGACGCAGTCGCTGATGCCGCTCTTCGCCGAGAAGGGAATGGACTGGATGTATGCCAACTGCTCCACTACCGCACAGCGGGGGGCACTGGATTGGATGGGTCCCTTCCACGATGCCACCAAACCGGTATTCGAGCAGCTCTACAAGGAGGTGGCCAGCGGCAATGAGGCACAGCGCTCCATCGACAGCAACTCGCAACCTGATTACCGGGTGAAGCTGGAAGAGGAGCTGAAAGCCCTTCGCGAGAGCGAGATGTGGCAGACTGGCGCCGTGGTGCGCAAGCTGCGACCGGAAAACAATTGAACCGAACGATTCCGATTTGTCATAAAAAAACATTTCCGGATTTGCAGGAGCAGAATCGTATGATCCGGCAGGAAGGTCCTCTTTCCTGCCGGATTTTCATATTGTGTTCATATTGTAGTGATACGTCGTAATGGAGATCAGCTGTTATCGTAACTGAATGTCAAGAAAAAAGGGGCGTTTAAATAACATTTGTTTATTTTTTACGCAAAAATCGATGACAAATATTAGTTCTTGTTGTTTATATATATTGAAACTGTAAATTTATGGGTCAAGAAACTTTCAATTGCAGGACAATAGCCTATTCTGCTGATCTGTTAATAAAGAGGGAGTTGTATAGACAGAAGGAAAAAGGGGATGCGAACGATTGTGCCAATGATATGGATATCATTCAATCATTGTACGATCAGTATGCCAATGATTTATTGCTATATGGCCTGAAGATGGGTTATCAGAAAGATGTGCTGGAAGATGCGATACATGATATTTTTTATCGGATGTGTCGTTCCCCCCATCGGTTAAAAAAGATTGAGAAACTGAAGTTGTATCTTTTCAGTGCGCTAAAGAATCAATTGGTGAACATTCAGAAAGCAACATCAAAAAATTCAACGACCGATATCCAGGAATTCAACTTTACAGTAAAAATTGATTCACTTTGCATGTTGATTGAGGAGGAGGAACGGGTTAGGATAAAAGAGAAGATCAATAAACTCCTGGAGGTACTTTCGGATAAACAACGGGAAGTAATTTATTTGAGGTTTTTTCAGGAGATGTCATATGAGGAAATCGGGATCATGCTCCATATGACACCTGCTTCTGTGAAGAATGTGGTATATAAGGCAATTAACAAAATCCGTAAATGAATTACACACAATATTCGCACCATACTGCTGTCGATTTCTCAACAGATCCATTATTTATTGAATGGAGATGGCTTCAAACCGATGAGTCTTGTCAGTTCTGGGAAGGTTTTCTGGCAGAATATCCCGATAAGAAAGATGATATCTTGCTGGCAATAGAGATTGTAGAGTCATTCAGAGAGAATAGCAATGAATTTTTGTTTTCCGAACAGGAGAAGGGGGATGCGGTAAAGCGGTTGACCGAAAAGGTATACCGATATAAGAGAAGAAGGAAAAGGACTATATACGGTATCAGCACTTTTGTGTTGTTGGCTTCTCTTTTTTTTCTGCCTTTTAGGCCAGTCAGGCAGGTTGAACCGGTTAATCAGGTTCCCGTGATTGTCAGGGAGAATAAAGAGGTGCAATTGATTTTATCTTCCGGGGAAAAATCACTATTTAAGGAAGATATTCAGATAAAATATGATTCCATCGGGAACATCGTAGTGGAAAGCGAATCGGGGAAGATGCTTGAGAAGCATGAGAAGGTGGAAGTACCTGCAGAAATGAATCGGTTGATTGTCCCCAAAGGAAAACGCTCCTCTCTGCTGTTGGCGGATGGAAGCAGGATTTGGGTGAACTCGGGGACAACGCTTGAATTTCCATCATCTTTTTCGCAAAATGAGAGAAGAATCAGCATTGATGGGGAAATATATATAGAAGTGGAAAAAGATCCCCAAAAACCTTTTTATGTCTCAACTCAAGCGTTCGATGTTGTTGTGTTGGGTACCGCTTTCAATGTGACGGCATATGCTGAAGACGCGTTGCAGCATATAACCGTTGCCGAAGGTTCCGTATCCGTTTTTACAGGAGAAGCGGAAACGGGGAGTGTGCTTACCAGCAACCAGCAATTGCGTCTCCTGAATGGTGAGAATGTGGAGATCAGCAACGTGGATGTGTATCATTATACCTCCTGGCGCGAGGGGATCCTGCGTTTTGAAAGTGAGCCGTTGCCGCAGATCCTCACGCGTTTGTCCCGCTATTATGACATTGATCTGCTCTTTGGTGCGGATATTCAGGCTGTCCGTTGTTCCGGGAAGTTGTATCTTTTTGACGAATGGCAGGTTGTTTTGGACAATATCACCAACGTTTCACCGGTAGCATATAGGGTTCAGAACAATCAAGTTGCATTGTATCATTCAAGAAAATAGGGAAAGGGATAGCCTATGTGAATGGATCAGCTGAACAGATCAGGCAAGTATAGTCAGTAGTTGTCCGACAGTAATAATGAAAGTCATAGTAATAAATGGATAGAATAAACATTGTATGAAGAAATCTGTAGTAATCAGTAGCGTTCTCTGGAAGATAGTCGCCATGCTTTTTCTTGTCTCTCCCCTTTCACCGATTGGGAATAGATTGTGTGCGCAGGATGCCGGAATAACGATCAAATTGGAGAATCAAACGATTCAACATGGGTTCAATGTAATCGAGAGACAGAGTAAGTATATATTCTTTTACGATGATGAGATCAAATCGTTATTGAACAAAAGGGTTACGCTATCACTCAATTCCGCGCCCATTGAGGTGGTGATGAACCGGTTGTTGGAATCGAGCAATCTCACCTACCGGATTGTGAACAAACAGATCCTGATCTCCAGGACAAACGTGAGCACTCCCCAACAAGAGGAACAGAAGAAGGGGATCACCCTTACCGGGAAAGTGACAGATGAAAATAGACTGCCCCTGCCGGGAGTCAATGTCTATGTGTTATCCCTGCAACGCATTACGACCACTGATGTGAATGGTGCGTATTCACTTCAGATTCCTCCGACCGATGAACCTGTACTGCTGCAGTTTTCGTTTGTAGGGATGAAAACTGCAGAGATACTCATAGAAGAAAAGGAAGGCACGTTGGTGAAGAATGTGCAGCTTTTGCCTGACGGTCAGTTGGAAGAGCTTGTTGTCACCGGTATTTATACGCGCAGAGCTGAAAGTTACACCGGATCAGCAACCACTCTGACCAGTGAAGACCTCACCCGTGTAGGTAGTCAGAATGTGATTGAGAGTTTGAAGAATCTGGATCCTTCCGTTTATATCCCGGTGAACATGGTAATGGGCTCTGACCCGAATACGCTTCCTTCCATGTCGATCCGTGGTACATCCAGCTTTCCACTCACAGAAACGACCAGCTTAAGAAGCAATTATCAGAATCAACCCAACCAGCCGCTGATCATTCTCGACGGTTTTCAGACATCGATAGAATATCTGATGGACCTGGACATGAACCGGGTTGAGAGTGTTACCATACTGAAAGATGCATCGGCCAAGGCACTATATGGATCAAAGGCGGCGAATGGTGTGCTGGTTATTGAAACAAAACGTCTCGGGGGAAATGAACAACGTGTCACCTATTATGGAGATGTCTCCATCGAAATGCCTGATCTCACCAGTTACGATCTGACAAATGCTTTGGAAAAGTTGCAGGTGGAGGTGGCGGAGGGAGTATACACCGGTAATTCGCACACATCACAAGAGGAATTGACCCGGTTGTATAATTACCGGAAAAAACTTGCACTGGAAGGTTTGGATACCTATTGGCTTTCCAAGCCGCTCCGTGCCGGGGTGGGGAACAAGCATGGCATCAACCTGGAGCTGGGTGACTCGCAAAATCTGCGGGCGATACTGGATATCACATACAACCAGATCAATGGTGTGATGAAGGAGTCGGAACGTCAAAATATCTCCGGAAGCTCCAACATCTCTTATCGACGGAACAAACTCTTGTTTAAGAACATCACTACTTTCCTCTCCAATAAGAGTACGGATTCACCTTATGGTTCGTTTAACAGCTATGCCATGATGAATCCTTACTGGCAGGCGACAAACGAACGGGGTAACATCGTGCGATGGGCGGAGGATAACATCCCCAATCCACTTTATGATGCGACCATCGGCACCAGTTTCACTACCGGCTACACACAGTTTACAAACAACTTCTATACCGAATGGTTTATTTCACCTGTCTGGAAGACCGTTCTACGTTTTAGTGTTTCGGATAAAAGAAACCAGGCTGACAGTTTCTTTCCCACCAACCATTCCATATTTCAGCCCTATTTCCATAACAGCGATCTGTTGTTGAGGCGAGGCCGTTATATCCTTGAGAACGGTAGAAACAGTTCGGTGGATGGTGATGTGAACGTGAGTTACAGCAAGGTGTCAGGACCGCATACCTTGTTTGCGAACGTAGGAGCATTTGTGTCTGAAAGCAAGTATTCGGCCTATCAGCATACGGCTGAAGGGTTTATGAACAACCAGATGGCCGACATCACCTTTGCCCGGCAATATGCTGAGGGGATCACACCGATCGGTTTTTCGAGTATCAACCGTCAGGCAGATATCCTGCTGGCCGCTTCCTATGACTATCGCAACCGATATCTGCTGGATGGGACCCTGCGTGAAAGTGCTTCCTCGCTGTATGGTGCGAACAACAGATGGTCGAACAGCTGGTCGTTGGGAGCAGGCTGGAACCTGCACAATGAATCATTCTTCTCGGGCTCCGGCGATATAGTCAAACAGCTGAAACTGCGGGCTTCAATAGGTCTTACCGGGAACCAGAATTTTTCAACCAATGCTGCGATTGGTACCTACCGCTATTATACCGGAAATGTGTATGGAGGTTTCCCGGGTGCCTATCTCTATAATATGCCAAATCCCGATTTGAAATGGGAACAGAAGAAAGATCACAACGTGGGGATCGATTCACAGATTGGCAGGCTCAATCTTTCGGCGGATTACTATGTTGCCGATACCAAGAACATGCTGACAAGTGTTACCATCCCTACCTCAACAGGCTTCTCTTCGGTGATGGATAATCTTGGATTGGTGCGAAACAGGGGGTTTGAGGTAAAGGCAAATTATGCACTCTGGCGGGCCAATCATGGCTTTCTCAATCTTTATGGTACGCTCGTGAGCAACAAAAATGAGATCATCCATCTTTCGGAGAGCATGAGGGCCTATAACGATACAATGAAGAAACTGGCTGAGGATGCCGGAACCTCCGTACCGGTGTTGATCTATGAAGATGGTCTTTCGATGAACACCATATGGGCTGTTCCTTCTGCCGGAATTGACCCTGCAACCGGACGTGAGATCTACATCAAGCAAGACGGTTCACAAACCTACCGGTATGATGCGGCTGATCTGGTTGCTGCGGGCAACTCGGATCCGAAATACAACGGTATCGTCGGTTTTACCGGTGAGTACAACGGGATCGGACTCAATGTCACATTGAGTTTTCTCGCCGGAGGTCAGATGTACAACTACACCCTGGTTGATCGGGTTGAAAACGTAGATGTGACATACAACGTGGATCGAAGGGTATTGCTGGGACGCTGGCAGGAGCCTGGCCAGATCACCCAGTTCAAGAAATTCAATTCGAATGAGGTAACACGTGCAACCACTCGCTTTGTGCAGGATAGGGATGAATTGAATATCTCTTCCATCAGTGCCTATTATGAATTTCCGGAAAAGATATACCGGGAGTTGATGTTGCGAAGGCTGAGGTTCTCATTTTATATCAATGATGTAGCCACTTTCTCTTCTATCAAGGTGGAGAGGGGATTGACTTATCCCTTCGCCCGGACCATGTCTTTCGCGTTGACCGGGACTTTCTGAGAGATAGCAATAATTATTCATGATGATGAAAAAAGATAAGCATATGAAACAGCATATAGTACTAATTTACGGTTTGGTCATCCTCTCTTTCGCATCCTGTAACGATTGGTTTGACGTCACCTCAGGTTCTGAGATCAGGGAAGAAGACCATTACAGTTCCGTTACCGGATTTCAGCAGTCGCTGATTGGGTGTTACATCGGGATGACCGATGAGACACTTTATGGCAAGAACTTAACCTGGAACCTGCTGGAATTGCTCGGGAATCAGTATGAACCACTTCCGCTGACAAGTGTCACTTCACTGGAGTACCCGCTGCAGCAATACAATTATCAACACAGCGAAGTGGTGAGCACCATCGAGTCCATATGGGCCAAGGCTTATTCAGTCATTGCAAATGCCAACAAGGCACTGGTTTATATTGATAAAAACAGGAATATCCTGCATGAAATCGACTATCAAATGATCAAAGGTGAGTTGTTGGCTATCCGTGCTTACATGCACTTCGATCTTCTACGACTTTATGGTTATGGGAATTGGGAGAACAGATCGGCTGAACTCAATGGCAAGCTTACCATACCCTACGTTGTGGATCTATCTAAAACGCCAACTCCCCAACTATCGGGTGAGACAACCATTGCAAAGATACTGTCAGACCTGGAAGAGTCTGCCTCATTGTTGAAGGAGTATGATCCTGTTACCGGACAACACCCCGCGTCATTCTATGCAGAAGTGAATGCCGATGGATTTATGAACAACCGGAATCTCCGGCTGAACTACTTTGCGGTGAAAGGGTTACAGGCTCGTGTGCTGCTCTGGGAAGGCAGTGCTGAAAGCAAGACGAAAGCACTGGCTGCTGCTGAAGAGGTGATTGATGCAGTGGAAGAGGGAATCAGACAGGATGAGATGGAGACCAACATATACTCTCTGTCGGCATCCGACATCAACAGATCGAACAGTTCACTGGCTACGGAACACCTTTTCGGGCTGAATATTTCCAACTTGTCCACCAAGATGGCAAGTTACATCATTCCATCCTATCAGGATACAGATTATGCTGCTTTCTATCTGCGTCCGGAGGATGCCGTCGAGCTGTATGAGAATTCCACATCGGATGTGAGATATGCCGTATTGCTGAGTCAGAATACCAATAGCAGTTCGATGGGCTTTGTGCCGTTAAAGTACTATCAGGCCAATCAAACCTATTTTTATAGCAACAAGGTCTCCATGATCCGTATCCCCGAGATCTATTACATCGCAGCTGAATGTTATGCAACCAGTAGCAACCCCAACCTCGATATGGCGCTTGAACGGTTGAACAGCGTCAGGAATATGCGTGGGTTGTATGAGAACCTGGAAGATCTTAGTATGGAGCAGACAATGCAAGAGATAAAAAAAGAATATCACAAGGAGTTCCTCTCGGAAGGGGTGATGTTCTTTTATTACAAACGGACAGGTGCCGCTGTTGTTCCGCATTACACCGAGGAAATGGGCGACGACGAGTATCTTTTGCCTTATCCCGCATTTGAAATACAGGCCGGTAGGGTCCAGTAATCGATTTAACCCAGCTTTCACAAGCAGATAACAATTAAGCAAACATTATGAAAAGAATATTTGTCAACATCTGGATCATCGTTGGTCTGTTGTTAGTAGTCAATAGCTGTGACACAGATGAGATTGGTTTTTACAAGGAGGGGTATGATGCCGTTCGTTTTCCGGCAACATCACTTGAAGTATCTGAACCTGTTGGATACAATGGTGAGTCGAGACTTTTTCTGGCAGCCATCTCATTCATTGATTCCCCCTTTGCCAGTGACACAGTCTATCAATTGCCGGTTGTGCTGAT
>JADLKK010000214.1 GCA_016839025.1 Proteiniphilum sp. | reverse complement strand
ACTGGCCAACATACCGGTGATCATCCTGAAGGGCGCCGAGTGGTTCTCCTCCATCGGCACGGAGAAGTCGAAAGGCACCAAGGTGTTTGCCCTGGCGGGCAAGATCAACAACGTGGGACTGATCGAGGTACCCATGGGTATCACCCTGCGGGAGATCATCTACGAAATTGGCGGTGGCATCAAGCACAACAAGAAGTTCAAGGCGGTGCAGACCGGTGGCCCCTCCGGGGGATGTCTCACCGGGAAGCACCTCGACACCCCCATCGACTACGAGAGCCTCACCGCTGCCGGCTCCATGATGGGTTCCGGCGGCATGATCGTACTCGATGAGGATGACTGCATGGTCTCCGTAGCCAAGTTCTACCTCGATTTCATCGTGGAGGAGTCCTGCGGAAAGTGCGCTCCCTGCCGAATCGGAAACAAACGACTGTATGAAACGCTGGAACGGATTTGCAATGGAAAAGGAAGCGGGGAAGATTTGGAAAAACTGTATAACCTTTCCAACGTGATTAAAGACACATCGTTGTGTGGCCTGGGGCAGACCTCTCCCAATCCGGTGTTGTCGACGCTGAATAATTTTTATGAAGAATACAAAGAGCATGTTTTCGATAAGAAATGCCGGTCGGGCAAATGTCAGAACCTGCTCTATTACGTCATTGATGATGAAGACTGTGTCGGTTGCATGGCCTGTGTGCGGGTTTGTCCCGTCAACGCCATTACCGGTGCAAAGAAACAGACCCACTTTATTCATCAGGATAAATGCATCAAGTGCGGTGCCTGTATGGAGAAGTGCCAGTTCGACGCCATCAGCCTGCTGAACGACTATCCCAGGGGGGCAACGGTGATGGCAAATGCATAGGAGGATCAATGAAATGAAAAATAAAGAACAGCAAGCCGATAGCTAAAAGCAACAAAAGGAAAAGATATGATACGATTGACAATAGATAAGAAAACAGTAGAGGTGGAACCGGGAACCACCATCTTGAAAGCAGCCCATAAGGCGGGTGTGGAGATTCCAACGCTATGCCACTTCGAGCTGTGTGATATGGGCATCGAGAACAAGCCGGGCGGCTGCCGCATCTGCGTGGTGGAGGTAGAGGGACGACGCAACCTGGCCCCTTCCTGCATCACAGAGGTGCAGGAGGGGATGGTGATCAACACCCACAACATACGGGTGCTCAACGCACGGACCACCGTGCTGAAGCTGATCATCTCCGATCACCCGTTCGACTGTTTGGTCTGCGCCAAGTCGGGCGACTGTGAGTTGCAGGAGCTGGCCCGCCAGTTTGGCATACGCACGGTGCCCTATGGCGGGGAGCAGTCGCACTACCGCAAAGACACCTCCCCCGCCATCATCCGCGATGTGGATAAGTGCATCATGTGCCGCCGCTGCGAGATGATGTGCAACGAGGTGCAGACGGTGGGTGCCCTCTCGGCGGTGAACCGCGGCTTCATGTCGGTGGTGGCTCCTGCCTTCGAGATGAACCTGGAGGATTCGCCCTGCACCTACTGCGGGCAATGTGTCTCGGTCTGTCCCACCGGAGCGCTCACCGAGGTGGACCACACCAACGACATCATCCGCGCCTTGAGTGACCCGAAGAAGACGGTTGTTGTGCAGACCGCCCCGGCGGTGCGTGCCGCCCTGGGTGAGGAGTTCGGTCTGGAGCCGGGCACCCTGGTCACCGGCAGAATGGTCTCGGCGCTGCGCGAGCTGGGCTTCGACCATGTGTTCGACACCGATTTCAGTGCCGACCTGACCATCATGGAGGAGGGTACGGAGCTGCTGCAACGTCTCCGCGGCCATCTGGCGGGAGACCCCAATGTGCGGCTGCCGATTCTCACCTCCTGCTGCCCCGGCTGGGTCAACTTCTTTGAACACAACTTCCCCGACCTGCTGGATGTGCCCTCCACGGCCAAATCACCGCAACAGATGTTCGGTGCCATAGCCAAAAGCTGGTTTGCCGACAAGA
>JADLKK010000213.1 GCA_016839025.1 Proteiniphilum sp. | reverse complement strand
TGTGTAGCGTAAACTAAAAATCCCTAGAAAGATCACTTCATCTTCCTTGGTCTGATCACGGGAAATTCCCGGGATTGTTCAAAGGGACAGTTGAGAAGCTGCCCTTTGGAAAGTAACCTTTGATGTAGAAACAAATACATTAAAGGAGAAAGGAGAAGTGCTCAGCATGTCCCAAATCAATTGTATCAGAGATTTGAGGAAAGAGGGATACTCAGTGGCAAGGATTGCCAGGGAAGTATCGGTCGATGAGAAGACGGCGAGGAAGTACCTCTGCATGGAAGACTTCTCACCGAAGCCGCCACAGAAGAAGGATGGGGCTCCCAGCAAGCTGGACCCCTACAAGCCGCAGATAGACGGATGGCTTTCCAACGATGAAAAGGAGTGTTCGAAGCAGCGCCATACCGCCCAGCGCGTCTATGACAGGTTGGTGGAGCTGCATCCTGAATTCGATTGTTCCTACCCAACGGTATCGCGGTATGTGAGGAAAACACGTGCACAACGCTCGAATTACAGGGCCTGCCAGGAGCTGGTATGGCATCCCGGGGAAGCCCAGGCGGACTTCGGAGAGGCGGACTGCTATGAAAGAGGCATCAAGCAGCGCAAGCATTATCTTGTCTGCGTGTTTCCAAATTCCAATGCGGATTTCCCCCAGATGTTCAACGGAGAGACCAGCGAATGCATCTGCCAGGGCTTTCAGGACGTCTTTGAGTTCATCGGCGGAGTCTTCCCCCTGATGGTGATAGATAATGCAACCGGAGCCGGCCGTCGCATCGGGCAGGAGATACGGGAAGCGAAGCTATTCGCCCAATTCAGGGCTCACTACGGCTTTTCCATACGATTCTGCAGTCCGGCTAGTGGGTGGGAAAAGGGGTGCGTTGAGAACAAAATCGGCACGGTCCGTAGGAACCGATTCGTTCCCCTGCCCGAGTTCGACGACCTGCAGCAATACAACAAGGGCTTGCTGGAGCAGGCGACAAGCTTTCAGGGAAATACCCATTACAAGAAGAACACAATCATAGGCGAGCTTTTCGAACAAGACCGCGAGGCACTGCTGCCGCTACCCCGATACCGTTTTGATGTCTGTCGGTATGTGTACGCCAAGGCCGACGGGTACGGGAAGGTGGAGATAGACGGCAACCACCATTACTCCACCCGTCCCGAATACCGGGGAAGCGAAGTGCTGGTGGGCATCCGGGCCCACACCGTCGACATCTATGACGATAAGCGCAAGATCCTGGTGAGCCATGTCCGCAAATTCGGCAAGGAGCGGTCCGACAGCGTCGACCCAAGAACCTCCATGGCCGTACTCATGAGAAATGTGGGAGCGTGGCCCAACAGCGGTGTGAGGGAGATGGTGTCCTCCCCCGTACGCGATTATCTCGATGCGCTGGACAGGGAATCGCTGAAGGATGCCCTGCGAACGATGAACCTGCTGAGCGAGCGCTACAGCTTCGAAAGAGCCCTTGATGCGTTCGACCTGGTGCTGAGGAACCCCGGCAACGCCCCGTTCAGCGATGCAATGGTGTTTGCGGCGAGGATGGCGGAGTTCGGAGACCAAACCGACCTGGACGCCGGTCCCGACCTTTCGTTGTACGACCAGCTTCTGGAACAGCGGAGGGTGCAGCCATGATGATGACTTCAACCATCCGCATCCAACGCAGGGAAGAGATATCGGACATGTGCCGGAAACTGTTCCTTTCCCAACAGCTGGTAGCGTTGTGCCAGCAGGCAACGCCGAGGCAGGAAGAGTTCCTGCATGACGTACTGTCAATGGAGGTGGAGAGCCGGGAACGCTCAAAACGCTCCAGGCTGCTCAACCGGGCCCGGTTTCCCATGCCCAAGAGCATGGAAGGCTACGACTATTCTCATGTGCGCCTGCCGCCTTCCATTACCAGGGTGGAACTGGAAGGCTGCGAATTCATTGGCAGGAAGACCAACCTGGTCTGCTATGGACCGGTGGGAACCGGGAA
>JADLKK010000212.1 GCA_016839025.1 Proteiniphilum sp. | reverse complement strand
ATCTACAACTCAAAAATGCGGTGATTGCCCCTTGAGGGCTAAGTACGATCAGAAACCCAAGTCGTTCGCTGGGCGTTTCTGGCGGTGGCACATTAACTTCTGTCCGGGTTGGAAAGCTTACTTCTTCTCCCTGACGCCTGATGAGAAAGCGTTGATCAGGGAGCAGTATCATTACAAAAAGCAGACTGCCTGAGGGGCAGTCTGCTTTTAATCGGACCTGAACACACCATTTACGTTCCTGCCTATTGAGTGTTCAGCGCTATGCTGACCGACCATTTCGTATTCGGTTTCCAGGAGGTAAACGTTTTGGTTGTCCATCCATTGATGCCTTCCTCCTCCAGCTTGTTACTGAAAGCAGTGAGATAGGTGCCGATGCTTCCATTGCTGTCAGAAGCCCCATACCGATAACTGCCATCGGAGGTATAAACCTGGATAAAGGGAATGTCACGGAAACCGAAGGTGGTAGTCTGTTTTCTTTTCAATTTACCATACTTGGGGTCTCCTGCCCGGTCATTGTACCTGCTGGTGATATTACGGGCCGTTCCTTTTAGTATCTTCCGCGATACTGCATCAATCTCGATACTGATCTCCCATTCCGACTCCACCTTGTCGTAGCTTTCTTTCTTGGAATAACTACTGTTTGAAGTATAGATCACCCTGTTACCGGAATAGCTGGTTGTTCCTGTAGCAGAGGTGATGGGCACCACCAATTCATCGGGGAAGGTAGCGGTGAAGAATCCGCTGTAGTTGTTCAACTCGTTAATGTATAAACTAATTTTCCCGCTAACAAACTCCAGCTTCTCCTCCAGCCGCACCGTCATGATCACGTCACTCTCCTTGTTATAGGCATGGTAGTATACAACGAAGAGCATATCTTTCTTCTCCTGGAGTGCCGCTACCTCTTCATACTGATAGGAGTCAAAAAATTCATCCACAAAGATGATCTCCTTTTTCTCATTGTCGTAACGGTAGAGCTCACAGATCTGTCCTTTACCACCATCCATACCGCCTTCCACATTGATAGAGAGGGTGATCTTACCATCGGGTAGCGCAAAATCAGGATCGATGTTTATTCGCTCTATAAATGCAGAGTAGGGCTTACATCCAATCGGCTCCTTACTTTTCACTTCATTCATGCTGTTCAGGTACATCTTGTTGCGGCTGACTCCCTGGAGCAGGTCCTTCACCCCATTTGCCCGTATATAATCCTTCAGGAAGATTCCATATTCCACGAAGAGATCCGGGAATGCATCATCGAATGCATCATATACAGAGGTTGCACCGGCTTCCTGTTGCTTGTGGAGCTCCACTATCTTGTCATTGCCGTAACGATCGGCAATCCAGCGGACCAACCCGGCCATGCCGTAGCCGTGCGCGTTCTTTTCTTCACCTGTCAATGGGGAGAAACCCTCCAGAGGACAGAACTGGTTCCCCAGTTGCACAGATGATATGCCCTCCACGTAAAGGCTTTCAGCCCAGACGGCTACAGCCTCATCCATCCAAAGGAAATCACCTCCCACAAACGACTTCGTTACCACCCACCGGGGATCGTAATAATATTGCACGAAGTGGGTCATCTCATGCATGATGGTGCGTTTGATCTCCTCTTTCTCTGATAGCTTCTGGCTGTTGATCACCAGTGAGTTCCAATCACTGCTGTAGCGGGAGGGAATAAAATAGCCGTAGGCATCTGGACCACTCAGTTTCTTCACCTCCACCTGGATCTGTTTGTTCCGTTTCGCAAAACTGAATCCAATCGCTTCCAGCTGTTTGATGGCTTCCTCCACATGTAGTGCGATATCCCTGCTCTCTTCGTGATAGAAGCGGGGAGCGTACACCACACATTTCTTTTCCGAAGTGATGGCCCTGGTTTCTGAATCATCCGATTCCTGATAGTCCTTCACCAATCCCACGATCAGCTCGCCTGTCTCATCGGAGATTTCTTCAAACGGCTCCAGCTCAGCGTAGTAGAGATCA
>JADLKK010000211.1 GCA_016839025.1 Proteiniphilum sp. | reverse complement strand
TCTTGTCGGCAAACCAGCTTTTGGCTATGGCACCGAACATCTGTTGCGGTGATTTGGCCGTGGAGGGCACATCCAACAGGTCGGGGAAGTTGTGTTCAAAGAAATTGACCCAGCCGGGACAGCAGGAGGTGAGGATTGGCAGTCTTACATTGGGATCACCCGCCAGGTGACCCTGGAGACGGTTCAGCAGCTCCTTACCCTCCTCCATGATTGTCAGGTCGGCACTGAAATCGGTATCGAACACATGATCGAAGCCCAGCTCTCGCAGTGCGGAGACCATCCTGCCGGTGACCAGGGTGCCCGGCTCCAGGCCGAACTCCTCACCCAGGGCAGCACGCACCGCCGGAGCGGTCTGCACCACGACTCTCTTCTTCGGATCACTCAGCGCACGGATGATGTCGTTGGTGTGGTCCACCTCGGTGAGTGCACCGGTGGGGCAGACCGAGACACACTGCCCGCAGTAGGTACAGGGCGAATCCTCCAGATTCATCTCGAAGGCAGGAGCCACCACCGACATGAAGCCGCGGTTCACCGCCGAGAGGGCACCCACCGTCTGCACCTCGTTGCACATCATCTCACAGCGGCGGCACATGATGCACTTATCCACATCGCGGATGATGGAGGGGGAGGTATCCTTGCGGTAGTGCGACTGCTCCCCGCCATAGGGCACGGTGCGGATGCCAAACTGGCGGGCCAGATCCTGTAACTCACAATCGCCCGACTTGGCGCAAACCAGACAGTCGAACGGATGATCGGAGATGATCAGCTTCAGTACCGTGGTACGTGCGTTGAGTACCCGTATGTTGTGGGTGTTGATCACCATCCCCTCCTGCACCTCGGTCATGCAGGAAGGGGCCAGGTTGCGTCTTCCCTCTACCTCCACCACGCAGATGCGGCAGCCGCCCGGTTTGTTCTCGATGCCCATGTCACACAGCTCGAAGTGGCATAGCGTTGGAATCTCCACACCCGCCTTATGGGCTGCTTTCAAGATGGTGGTTCCCGGTTCCACCTCTACTGTTTTCTTATCTATTGTCAATCGTATCATATCTTTTCCTTTTGTTGCTTTTAGCTTTTAGCTTTCAGCTATCGGCTCGCTGTTCTTCATCTTTAATTTGACTGATCCCTCCTATGCATCTGCCGTCACCGGTGATAGCCTGGGATAATCGTTCAGTAGGCTGATGGCATCAAACTGGCACTTTTCCATGCAGGCACCGCACTTGATGCATTTATCCTGATGAATATAGTGGGTCTGTTTCTTTGCTCCGGTAATGGCGTTCACGGGACAAACCCGCACACAGGCCATGCAACCGACACAGTCTTCATCATCAATGACGTAGTAGAGCAGGTTCTGACATCTCCCCGACCGGCATTTCTTATCAAAAACATGTTCTTTGTATTCATCATAAAAATTACTCAGTGTCGACAACACCGGATTGGGGGAGGTCTGTCCCAACCCACACAACGATGTATCTTTGATCACATTCGACAGGTTCTTGAGCTTTTCCAAATCCTCCTCAGTTCCTTTGCCATTGCAAATACGCTCCAGTGTTTCAAAGAGTCGTTTGTTTCCGATGCGGCAGGGAGCGCATTTCCCACACGACTCCTCCACAATGAAATCGAGGTAGAACTTGGCCACAGAGACCATACAGTCATCCTCATCGAGCACGATCATGCCGCCGGAACCCATCATGGAGCCGGCAGCGGTGAGGCTCTCATAGTCGATGGGGGTGTCGAGGTGTTTCTCGGTGAGGCATCCCCCCGAGGGGCCACCTGTCTGCACCGCCTTGAATTTCTTGTTGTTTTTGATGCCGCCACCAATCTCGTAGATGATCTCCCGCAGGGTGATGCCCATGGGTACTTCAATCAGTCCCACGTTGTTGATCTTACCCGCCAGGGCAAACACCTTGGTCCCTTTCGACTTCTCCGTGCCGATGGAGGAGAACCACTCGGCGCCCTTCAGGATGATCACCGGTATGTTGGCCAGT
>JADLKK010000210.1 GCA_016839025.1 Proteiniphilum sp. | reverse complement strand
GTGGAAGTAGCGAAAAGCAAATCATACTCCTCCTTCATCGCCACCTGAATCCCTTTCCATGCAAACTTCACAAAGATCAATGCCCGCTTTGCAATCCCATCGCTGTTGGAATAAGGAAGGTTAATCTGTATCACATCAATTCCATCCACATCACCCCGGTAAAGCCCCTTCACATCAGCAGGTGGAAGATTCAACTTCGCCGTCTCACCACATACCATGGTCACATGATGTCCCCGCTCAATCAGCTTACGTGCAAACTCATAGGAGCGTGTCCCTCCGCCAATGGAAGGAGTCGTGAAATGTTGATGGAAATAAAGTATCTTCATATTAATTTGATCGTCGTTTCTATCAGTTGATCGGTAGTGTGGAACTCAATCTGCGGGACAGGCTCCTTCACCCCATAGTAGAGCGAGCGCCATCCCTCTTTGGTTGTTGGATCGATACCCCTCGATGTAAACCGAACCCTTTCACCGGGTGAATGCCACAGCTGGCGCAACGTCATTCCTTCCGGCTTATGGAGCAACTCATCCTCCACAATCCATTCAGGTTCATTTTTCTTTTTGATGACCTTCCGTCGGTGCAAGATATCGTTACCAAGGTAGGTGAAACAGCTCACGGAGCTGTCGAAGATGTAACAATTGTCAGTCTCGGTTAGCGATGCATTGATTGCCTGCGACCAGTTCAACCAGATAAAACGAGGCCCCTTCAGCATCTGATCATGGTCATCCAGCATCACCGTATTGTGCGATTCCGTACCCGCAAAATACTTCACCGTCTCCTCGTCTGTATTGTACTTATAGGAGCCCGCATCGCACAAAATGTTCTCACCCTTGTACCACACATCCATATGGAGATTGTCGGCATGAGAAGGACGATCCTTGTATCGCCCGCACTTGATAAAAGTAAACGCATCCTCTTCACGGATCAGATAATAGCCACCCTGCGGAAACTCAATCAGTCCCATTTTCTTCTGTAGCGGTGCAAATCTTTTTCCGAACCCCGAGTTAGTAGTACCCATCCAGCGACTCTCTTCATTCACCGCCACATCCTCATAGAGCGAAACACCCGTTAACAAACGGTGCAACGCATTCAGTTGCGGACTAAAATCCCTGTAGTCAGTATCCGATAAGGGAAAGAACCAAGCACCATCGTTTGCCCCGTAATTGGGCAAGTGCGCAGTCTCATCCTGCGCACATTGGTACAGGAAGTTCAGACTTTTGTATGCTTTCTTATAGACCCCTTCAGAAAAAGGTTTCCCCTGCATCTCGGTCAGTGAGATTCCCAGCGTAAGCAGTTGAATCACCACCCTGTGGTAGTTCATCGAAAACTGCAGAAAGGTACCATCCTCATATATCTGGTACGCAATCTCCTGCTCGAACCATTTGCGTCCCTTTTCCGACCACTTCTTCGTTTCCGGAATAAAAGGGAACAGCATATGACTCAAAGTCAGAAAAAGCGTTTCAGTAATCGCGTGATTGTTCCTTACGGCAACCCGGGAAAAGTCGATATGATGATAGACATGGTGCAGCGACCAGTAAATCACATGCTGTATCTTATCCCAACGCTCTTCAGTCAGTGCAGCAGAATGTTTGTAGAACTGCAGTGCAAAACACCAGTTCAGTATCCTCAAAGAAATCTCCTGACTGCACCGCCAATTGGGACCACGGTTCACCGGGTTGGCATCGATCCAATGCTCAATCTCATCAAATACAAATCCGGAATGATCCTCATCGTGATGATAATCGTTCCGAATGATAGTCAGCAGCAATGTGAAGCGAGATTTCTCCCAAGCATATTTAATATCACCGGTCGCTGAAGAGAAGTCGGCAATCTCCGACCAATGCTTGTTGATGTCATACCGATATCCATTGTCGGGATTCGTGATCCAGTCGTAATCCTTCCCCAGATCCTTCCATTCACTGCTGAAGAATGGAACCTCCCCCCGGATGATCCTCTCCGCTCTGTTTTTCAGGTCAGCGTTCGGAT
>JADLKK010000209.1 GCA_016839025.1 Proteiniphilum sp. | reverse complement strand
TCTTCACGCGACACCAACTGTGCGAATGTTCCGGCCGAACGTGCCATCTTGGCTCCCTGTCCGGGGCGCAACTCGATGTTGTGCACCACCGTACCGATGGGTATCACCGACAGGGGCAATGCATTTCCTACTTCAGGGGCAGCATTGGGCCCCGACATCACTGAGGTTCCTACTTGCAGACCGTTGGGGGCAAGGATATAGGTCTTCTCTCCGTCGGCATAGTACAGCAAAGCGATGCGCGCCGAACGGTTGGGATCATATTCAATGCTCTTGACAACGGCCGGGATACCATCTTTCGTTCTCTTGAAGTCGATAATCCTGTAACGTCTTTTGTGTCCGCCCCCCAGGTAACCCATGGTCATCTTACCCTGGTGGTTGCGTCCACCCGTTGCCTTCTTACCAACCACAAGAGATTTCTCCGGTACACTTGCAGTGATTGTTTCAAATGAACCGATAATCTTGTGTCTTTGCCCCGGTGTTGTGGGCTTTAATTTACGTATTGCCATGTTGTTTAAATATTGCTAAATAGATCGATCGTCTCACCTTTTCGCAAGGTGATGATTGCTTTCTTGTATGCGGCGGTCTTGCCAAACACTACGCCCGATTTGGTGTAGCGGCTCTTCACCTTGCCATCATACTTCATTGTGTTCACGCTCTCCACATGTACATTGTACAGGGCTTCCACGGCGTTCTTGATCTGAACCTTGTTTGCAGAAGGAGCCACAATGAAGCCGTAACGGTTCTCATACTTGTCCGTCAGGGCAGTCTGCTTTTCCGTGAATATCGGTTTTACTAGTACACTCATCTTTTATTCTCCTTTTGCGTTAAACAGGTTACCAATCACAGCAATCGACGACTCGGTCATCACCAGGCTGCCACAATTCATAATAGCGTATGTGTTTATCTCTGAAGCTGCTATCACATTCACTTTCTGCAAATTCCGGGCCGACAAATATACGTTTTTATTCTGAGCCGGCAAAACGAAAAGTAGCTTTTTATCAGCCAGTTGCAGATTTTTTGTCAGCGAAGCAAACTCCTTGGTTTTCGGGGTGTCGAATACAAAATCTTCCACCACGATGATGTTGTTGTTCTTTGCCATGAGCGAGAGGGCCGACTTGCGTGCCAATGCCTTCACTTTCTTGTTCAGCTTGAAGCTGTAATCACGGGGTTTGGGACCGAACACGCGACCACCACCCACCAAAACGGGCGATTTGATGTCACCCCTGCGGGCACCACCACTACCCTTCTGACGAATCAGTTTGCGGGTACTACCGGCAATCTCGCTTCTCTCCTTCGACTTGTGGGTGCCCTGACGCTGGTTGGCCAGGTACTGCTTCACATCGAGCCAGATAACATGTTCGTTCGGTTCAATGCCGAAAATGGAATCGTCGAGTTACCTCTCCTTTGCTATTGTAGATACTTAATTCCATTTCTTACTTCTCAATTAATACGATTGAACCTTTCGCACCCGGCACCGACCCCTTCACCAGAAGGAGGTTGTGTTCGGGAATCACCTTTACCACCTGCAGGTTCTGAACGGTTACCCGCTCATTACCCATCTGTCCGGCCATGCGGGTACCCTTGAATACCTTCGCGGGGTAGGATGCGGCTCCGATGGAACCGGGGGCACGCAGCCTGTTGTGCTGTCCGTGTGTGGACTGACCCACACCACCAAATCCGTGGCGTTTCACCACACCCTGGAAACCTTTTCCCTTGGAGGTGCCGATCACGTCCACATAGACGGCATCGTTGAAAAGATCAACAGTGATCTCGGAACCCAACTTGTAGTCGTTTCCGAATCCTTTGAACTCGGCCAAGTGTCGCTTGGGGCTTACTCCTGCTTTCTTGAAGTGACCCTGCTCAGCATTGGGGGTATGTTTCTCTTTCTTGTCTACAAACCCGAGCTGAATCGCATCGTAGCCGTCATTGTCGGCTGTCTTCACCTGAGTAACCACGCAAGGACCTGCTTCGATAACAGTGCATGGAATGTT
>JADLKK010000067.1 GCA_016839025.1 Proteiniphilum sp. | reverse complement strand
ACCGATTTTCCGGAATCAACATCCGTATGGAGTCTCTCCTGCATTTCATCGGTTACATTGACTGCGGGAGCTTTGACCTCTTTCAGGCCAACATTTGCAGGAGCTTTCCATACGCCCCGTTCACGATCAACCGTTGCATACACTCCGGCAACCGCTCCACTGGGTGGCAGAATGAGACTTTGCCTGGCAACTGCGTTCACAATTCCTTTGTATACGACATCCACCTCCGCGAGTGTATCGGTTCGGCTTTTTCTTACAGCTGTTAGTGCTGCATAAAAATCGGCAACCAACCGCTCAATTTGTCCCGACAAGGATTGAAAATCGGCTGCCGCATTCAATGCTGTTGAGGGGGTGACATGGATCTCGTTTCCATGGTCAGCCGGATCCGGGAATGTCAACGGGCTGAAATCGGATGTGAAGTCGTTTGGTATCAGTGGCTTGTTCCATTCGGGCGTTTCGGGTGAGGCCTCGCTTTTCGGAGCTTGACTATGGCAATTGTACCCATGCAGTATTTTCAACAGACGGTGGAATGTTGAATCGGGGGTAACCTGCTTGTCATGAATGCTTTTTGCTGCATTGGCAGCGGTGTCGTCGGTAAAGCTCAGATCGAAGAATTTCTTGAAATAATCATACAGTCCGGTTGCATAGCCCTGAAGCAACCCGCGGTTGTTTATGTTGCCGGCAACAGGTGGAACAAGCGTTGTCTTCGTAGCAATATCAATATCCATCTTTTGAATCGCGCTCACTATTTCGCTGTTGAACAGAACCTTTATGTCGTTTACTGTGTTGCCGTTCCGGGTGTAGGTGCCCTCGACGATAGCGTCATAATCGATCCTATGGGGTAACGTGGTGATGATCCACGGGTAATAGGCTGCGCCATACTGCAGGTAGTTCATACCCAGATTGCTCCTGAAGTCGGAAACAGGATCAGAGGCTGAGGTGATCTCCCCCACCATTGGCAAAAAATAATCGCACTGAGTCATACAGTAGATTCACTCCCACTACTTTAGCCTGTACCACCTTGTTGTCGGTATCCAGTTCGATTTCAACCCTGGTTGGTTGCGGAGCCCCCCCAAATAAATGTGCATACTCGGATAGTGAACCCACCCTCACCGGCTCAATCGTTCCCTCTGTGTGATGATCCACTCCGTCGACCACCGCCTTCTCCGTATAGCCTACAAATGCCGGAATAGCGGTTTCAACTTGAACTACGGATAATGGGTATTGTGGGATTTCCTCAATGTATACGCCGGGTTTTTTGTACACTGCTGCCATCATTCATTGATTTTGTATGTTGCATTCTGAAGCTTGTTTGCTTGTTGGTGTGCCGGATTCCAGGATCGTGGTGTCAGGATTCGTTCCTTCTGTTTTTCATGGCTTCTCCTCTATTCCCGTTACAGGTATGACAGGCAAAAATAATGAATTTTCCGATAGGATCGGCTGGCAACCCAATATTTCATTTGCTTTCTTGAAATTTGTACTATTTTTGTGTTTGAATGGCCAAGAACCACCATACTGCAAGCGCTATGAAGATAACCGATTACCGGATTGTACTCGCTTCTAACTCTCCGCGACGAAAAGAGTTGCTCACAGGAATCGATCTGGAATACCAGGTGACTGTTTTACCCGACATTGATGAATCCTTTCCCTGTGACCTGCCGCATGAGGAGGTGGCTGAATACCTGGCGCGCAAGAAAGCGTCGGCATATCTCGGCACACTGAAAGAGGAGGAACTGCTGATTACCGCCGACACGGTGGTGTTACTCAATGGGTTGATCCTGGGAAAACCGGTCGACAGGGAGGAGGCCCACCGGATGCTGCGGATGCTCTCCGGAGCACGGCATCGTGTCATTACTGGTGTCTGCTTTACTTCGCTGCAGAAAACCCACTCTTTCTCCGATACTGCCTGGGTCACCTTTGGGCACCTCACGGATGAAGAGATCGGTTATTACCTTGATCGTTATAACCCGATGGACAAGGCGGGAGCTTATGGGGTGCAGGAATGGATCGGCTACGTGGGGGTGGAGCAGATTGAGGGTTCCTACTTCAACGTAATGGGTCTGCCCATCTGCAAACTGTACCGCGAACTGAAACAGTTTTAAGCAGAAAATGCAACCGGTATGCCCGGAAAAAAAATAATCACCTATCTTTGTCGGCAGAATCATCGAGATGCACTAATTGATTATCATCCTATGCTTACAGTAGAAAAAATCGGCGGTACCTCCATGTCCCAGTTTCAGGATGTATTGCAAAACATCATCAGGGGAAACAGAAAGGGAGACCAACTCTATAACCGCATTTTCGTGGTGTCGGCCTATAACAACGTGACCAACTGGCTGCTGGAACACAAGAAAACCGGCGAGCCGGGTATCTACAATAAGTTCCTCAACGGAGAGGATTACAGCAGTGCTCTGGACAGTTTCTGCCAGCGGCTACTGCTCATCAACGATGGTTTTGCCGATATCGGGCTGGACCTGAAGGAGGCACGCGACTTTATCCGCTTTCGGGTAGATCAGGCCAAGACGGTGCTCTACAGCCTGGGGAAGGTGCTTGCTTCGGGCTATGTGAACCGCACCGATATCCACCTGGCGGCACGGGAGATCCTGGCTTCCCTTGGAGAGGCACACTCAGGCTGGAACTCGGTCAACATACTCAACAACAACGGCATCAACGCCCGTTTCATTGACCTCTGCGGGTTCAACGACAACGAACCGCTGACCATTGATCAGCGCATCCACAAGGAGTTCAGCGGCGTCGATTTCAGCAATGTGCTGTGTGTGGCTACCGGTTACACCAAAGGTACAGAAGGCATCATGCGGGCTTTTGACCGCGGGTACAGCGAGGTAACCTTCAGTAAGATCGCAGTGGAGGTGAAGGCACAGGAGGCTGTGATCCACAAGGAGTTTCATCTCTCCAGCGCCGATCCCAAGATTGTGGGGGTAGAGAACAGCATTCCGGTGGGACACACCAACTATGTGATCGCCGACCAGCTGGCCGATATCGGTATGGAGGCGATCCACCCCAAGGCAGCCAAGCCACTCGAGTTGGCAGGCATTGATATCCGCATCAAAAACACTTTTGAGCCGGAGCATCCCGGTACCCTCATTTCACACGATTATGTCTCTCCTGAGCCACGGGTGGAGATTGTCTCCGGCTCCCGCAAGGTGATCGCCATTGAGGTTCATGATCCCATGATGGTGGGTGAGGTGGGCTTCGACGGGCAAATCATGAACTACTTCGTGAAGCATGGTGTGAGCTACATCCTGAAATCGACCAATGCCAACTCCATCACCATGGTGGTGTGGGATAACGAAAAAAGCCAGGAGCTGATAAGGGTACTCAAAGATGCGTTCTATCAGGTGGAGGCTGTGCCCATGGCTATTGTCTGCGCCATGGGATCAAACATCGCATTACCCGGGTTCCTTTACCATGCGGCAAAAGCTCTTTATGAGAAAGGAATCAATGTGGAAAGTTTCGCCCAGTCGCTCATGCAGGTCAACATGCAGTTTGTGATCCGAAGGGATCACTACGAGGATGCCGTGATTGCCCTCAATGAGGCACTCTGCAAAAAGATTGGCAACAGCAAATAGTTCCTGGCCGTCGTTTTTCCTTCAATAGGATTTATTTTTACTGCTCTTCCTCCTCATAGGTCTGGAAGAGGAAGTCGTTATAGGGAAAACGGGTGGTGTGTATCTCCTTCACTTTTTCATAGATGAGCTGCTTGAGCGCATCAATATTCAGCCGCTCCCTGGCTGAGATAAAGATGCAGTTTTCCCGGATCTTGTTCAGCCAGGACTGTTTCAATTCCTCCAGGGTATAGTGCTCTCTCTTTTTTGGGGTGAGATCATCCTCCTCCCGCTGTACATGTGAGAAGGCATCGATCTTGTTGAAGACGAGAATCACAGGTTTCTCTCTCTCATCGATCTCATAGAGGGTTTTCTCCACCACCTCTATCTGTTCCTCAAACGCAGGGTGTGAGATATCTACCACATGGAGCAGGATGTCGGCTTCCCGTACTTCGTCGAGGGTCGACTTGAACGATTCGATCAGGTGGGTGGGCAGCTTACGGATAAAGCCTACCGTGTCGGTCAGCAGAAAGGGGAGATTCTCAATGGTCACCTTGCGCACCGTGGTGTCGAGGGTAGCGAATAGCTTGTTCTCCGCAAAGACGTCGCTTTTGCTGAGCAGCGTCATCAGCGTCGATTTGCCCACATTGGTGTAACCTACCAGTGCCACACGCACCAACTTACCCCTGTTCTTGCGTTGTACCACCTTCTGCTTGTCAATCTCCTTCAGTTCCTGTTTGAGACGCGTAATCTTGTCGAGGATGATGCGCCGGTCGGTTTCCAGCTGTGTCTCCCCCGGACCGCGCATGATGGTGCCGCCACCGCCACGCTGACGCTCCAGGTGGGTCCACATGCGGGTGAGGCGGGGCAGCAGATATTGGTACTGCGCCAGTTCCACCTGTGCTTTGGCATGGGCGGTTTGTGCCCGCATGGCGAAGATATCGAGGATCAGGCTGGTACGGTCCATGATGCGGATTTTCAAGGTCTGCTCAATGTTGCGGAGCTGCTTGGCGGAGAGTTCATCGTCGAAGATCACTACTCCCACCGCATTTTCCTCATTTTTTACATACTCCTCAATTTCTTGTAGCTTACCCTTTCCCACGAAGGTGACCGGATTGGACATCTCCAGGCGCTGTACAAAGCGTTTGCCCGGTACAAGACCTGCCGTCTCGGCCAGGAATGCCAATTCGTCGAGGTACTCCTTTACTTTCTCTTCATTTTGCTCGGGGGTGATAAGCCCCACCAACAGCGCGGTTTCGTTTTTTATTTCGTGTGTGATAAAGTCTTTCATACAATTATTGTTAAATTTGACGGGATCGAAACAGGGTCACTGACTCTCCATGTGGTTGCAGCCCACGGGTAGCAGGCCGGATCACTCTCTCAGAACCAGAAGCCGAAGCCAGCGGTGAAGAGTACCTGCGAATAATCCCTGATGAACTGATACTTCAGCTCCAGGTTGGCCCTTACCCGGTACCCGATGTCGTATTGGTATCCGATTCCCAGGCTGGAGCCCAGTCGGTGCCGTGTATATTCTTCCTCTGTGGGAAACAGCGCTGCTTCTCTATGGTGATGCCAGTTGGTATAGTGGATACCAGCCAGGGGGTAGAGCGAAGCGGCATAGTTGAGTGGCAGGATATAGTGGAGATCGCCCTCTACCATCCAGATGCGCATTCCATTCGCCTCGAGGTATCGGGTGAAGCCCGGTGCAAACCGCAGGTTGTTGGTCCGGTAATAGTGGAGATGGATTCCCGCACCGGGACGTTCCGCCGCAGAAGCGTAACCGGTATGAAGCCCTACGCCGAATGTGCCTTCAAATTGGGCATGCAGTGCTGGCAGTGAGCAGATCAGGGAGACCAGCAAAATCAATCCTTTGAACATGTGTGACCGTTGTTTCATTCCGCAAAGATAACGAAATCAATCAAAAGATGAATCGCGGGGAAGAGAATCTGAAAGGATCAGATTTTCTGCCCATCACCTTTCAGGATGGGCAAATGCCATTGGTAGCGTACCGCCATCATCCGGATCAGGATCACGGTTGCTGCCGTGGTGATTTCGGTGGCGATCTGGTGCAGGCCTGCCCGTTGCATCAACGTGAAGACAATACCGCCGATGACACAAGCTAGTGCATAGATCTCTTTGCGAAAGATAAGCGGGATCTCGTTGATCAGCACATCCCGTATCATGCCCCCCACCGAGCCGGTGATGGTACCCATGATCACGGCTACCCAGGGGGCAAACCCCAGAGCGAGGCTTTTCTCTACACCCACTACCACGAAGAGTCCCAGTCCGATGCTGTCGAAAAGGAAAAAGGTGTTGTTGAGGCGGATCAGTTGGTTGTGGAAAATGATGACGAAGAGGAGTGCCAGCAGGGTAGCCCAGAGGTAGATTGGGTTTTCCATCCAGAAGGGAGTGACGTTGATGAAGAGATCGCGCAGGGTGCCTCCTCCGATGGCCGTCACGAAGCCGATGACAAACGCGCCGAAGAGGTCGAACTTCTTTGCCGATGCCAGTCGGATGCCACTGATTGCAAAGGCAAATGTACCGAGAAATTCGATGATGTCAACAAATTCTACTGCTACCTGCATCTCTCACATTGCTTTTTCATGCTGTTGGGACTGCCGCTACACAGCCCGCTGCAATTTTCTCTGCACAGACCCCACCTAAATGATCATGCCACTGCCCAGACAGAGGCGGCTATCGCTGTCGTAGACCACGCCAAACTGGCCAGCGGCGATACCCTGTACCGGCTCGTCGGACTGTATGCGGTAGAGGTCGCCGATACGGCTGATTCTGCCCCGGGTGAAGTCGGGTGTGTGGCGTATCTTGAAGGTGATTGCCTTCTCATCGGCGAAATCACCCCAGATATCTTTCGTGATGAAGTCAAAGCCCTGCAGATTGATTACTGTGCCATACTGGTGACGCGTCTCATACCCCTTTGAGACATAGACGATGTTGCGGTTCACATCTTTCTTGATCACGAACCAGGGACCGCCGCTTAACCCCAGCCCTTTGCGTTGGCCGATGGTGTGAAACCAGTATCCCTGGTGTTTCCCCAAAATGTTACCCGTTTCCAGCTCCACGATCAGGCCCTCTTTCTTTCCGAGGTAGCGCCCGATGAACTCATTGTAGTTCACTTTTCCCAGGAAGCAGATACCCTGGCTGTCCTTTCGCTGTGCCGAGGGAAGCTTTTGTTCTGCAGCAATGGCACGCACCTCCGACTTGAGCAGATCGCCGATGGGAAACATCAGACGAGAGACCTGCAGGTAGCTGATCTGTCCCAGGAAGTAGGTCTGGTCCTTCACCCGGTCTTTCGCAGTGGAGAGCCATCTCATCCCCCCCTCTTCTGTGGTGGTGGCGTAATGGCCCGTGGCGATCCGGTCAAAATGGCTCCCCCACTTCTGCTCAAAGACTCCGAACTTGATCAGCTTGTTGCACATCATGTCTGGATTGGGCGTCAGGCCGCGCTTTACCGAGTCGATGGTGTAGCGTACTACGCTATTCCAATACTCCTCATGCAACGAAACAACCTCCATTCTGCAGCCATACTTCTTCGCGATATAGGAAACAATCTCGATATCTTCTTCCGAAGGGCAGTCAATGTAGCCATCCTTATCTTCCATTCCAATCTTGATGTAGTAGATGACCGGATTGTACCCCATTTCCTTCAGACGGTGTACCACAACCGAACTGTCCACCCCGCCGGAAACCAAAGCAGCTATCTCCATTTGTAATGGTTTTTTGAAGAGCAAAGGTACAAATAAGAATCGAATTGACCGGTATGCAACGATCATGGGATGATCATCTTTTAACCCTTAAAATAATTGAAACAAAAAAAATAATAGTACCTTTACAACTTCGGAGTAGACTATCATGGGATATCTTACTGCCGAGAGAGGAGATGAATGCATCCGGGAGCGGATAGATTCCTCCAACCTGCCTGAATGAGACCGGGCCCTGAGAGCAAAAGAAAAAAACGATATAAATGACTTACAGATGGAATTATTCAACCCTGTCATCCGACCAAAAAAATGTAACAAATGAATTAGCGAAAGAAATAGATTTACATCCCGTACTTGTTGAGTTGCTGGTAAACAAGGGTATAGAAAGTGTGGGAGAGGCAAATAAATACCTCTATCCCAAATTGGAGGATCTGCATGATCCCTTTCTCTTACCGGACATGGACAAAGCCATTCGACGCATCGAAAAGGCGCTGGGGAACAAGGAACGGATCCTTATTTACGGGGATTATGATGTAGATGGTACAACGGCTGTTTCACTGGTGTACAAGTTCTTTCGGGGAATCACCAACAACATTGATTATTATATTCCTGACCGGTACGATGAAGGGTATGGCATTTCGTTTCAGGGAATCGATTATGCCGTGAAAACGGGTGTAAAGCTCATTATCTCCCTTGATTGTGGCATCAAGGCTGTGAGCAAGGTTGCCTATGCCAGGGAGCGGGGCATCGATTTTATCATTTGTGACCACCATATGCCAGATACCTGCCTGCCGGAAGCGGTGGCAGTGGTTGATGCCAAGCGGCTTGACTCGGTTTATCCCTATGATGAACTCTCTGGATGTGGTGTGGGGTTCAAACTGGTACAGGCCTTCTCGCAACGCAACGGTTACCCTTTCTCCGATATTGAGCCATTGCTCGATCTGGTGGCGGTGAGTATCGCTTCTGATATTGTTCCGCTGACGGGTGAGAACAGGATCATGATCCACTATGGTTTGAAACAGCTCAACTCCAATCCCAGCTTTGGGCTGCGAGGTATCATCGAGATCTGCGGGCTGAATCGTAAACAGATTACTGTAAACGACATCGTCTTCAAGATCGGTCCCCGTATCAATGCCTCCGGCAGGATGATGAACGGCAAGGAGGCGGTGGATCTGATGCTGGCAAATGATATGACCAGCGCACGGGAGAAAAGTAAGAATATTGACAAGTACAACGAAGACCGGCGTGAACTGGATAAACGGATCACCGATGAGGCAATTGAGTATATAGATAAGCATATCGATATTGTGAACCAGAAGAGCATTGTGCTTTACGATGAGAACTGGCACAAGGGTATTGTGGGAATCGTTGCTTCACGGCTCACTGAGAAATATTACCGTCCGGCGGTAGTGCTCACCAAGTCAAACGGAATGATTTCGGGGTCGGCGCGCTCTGTTCCCGGTTACGATGTGTATAAGGCGATAGAGTCCTGCCGGGATATCCTGGAGAATTTTGGGGGGCATATGTATGCTGCCGGTCTCACATTGAAGGAGGAGCATCTGAAAGAGTTTACTGACCGTTTCAACACACTATCCTTCGATGGCATCGAGCCCGGGATGATGCTGCCCCAGATCACGGTCGATGCGGAGATCTCGCTATCGCAGATCACCCCGCGTTTCGTAGAGGGGCTTCAGTTGTTCAATCCGTTCGGTCCGGAAAATGAGAATCCGGTTTTTCTTACCAGGAATGTTTTTGACTCGGGTAACAGCAAGCTGGTGGGCAAAGGTTTCCGCCATATCAAGCTGGAGCTGAAGGATCAGACAAGGGAGACTCCCATGCCTGGGATCGCCTTTTGTCAGCAGGACTTTTTCCAGAAAATCAAGGAGGGTGAGCCGGTGGATATCTGCTACACCTTAGAGGAGAACACACACGGATCCCGATCATTTATGCAGTTGATGATCAAGGATATAAGAGGGTAGTAACGACAGGCGTTTGCGTATGCAACCGGAATTGTTTCGCCAGATATTGCGCGATTACTGGGGTTATGACTCCTTTCGTACCCTTCAGGAAGATATCATTCAGTCGGTCTGGGAGGGGAGGGATACCCTTGGGCTGATGCCCACGGGTGGAGGAAAGTCTCTCACTTTCCAGGTTCCGGTCATGGCAATGGAAGGACTCTGCCTGGTGGTCACTCCGCTCATCGCCCTGATGAAGGATCAGGTGGACAACCTGCGTGAGCGGGGAATCAAGGCGGCAGCAGTCTACTCCGGCATGTCGCGCGAGGAGATCATCACCACGCTGGAAAACTGTATTTTCGGTGGTTTCAAATTCCTCTATGTCTCTCCTGAGCGCCTCTCTTCCGATATCTTCCTTGCCAAGTTGCAGGCTATGAGTATTTGCCTGCTGGTGGTGGATGAGTCTCACTGCATTTCACAGTGGGGTTACGATTTTCGACCCTCCTACTTGAAAATCTCGGGAATCCGCAGGTTGTTGGAAGGTGTCCCGGTGCTGGCACTCACTGCTACCGCCACCACGGAGGTGGTGGGCGATATCCAGGAGAAGCTGCACTTCCGGGAGAATAATGTGTACCGAACCAGCTTCCTGCGGAAAAACCTCTCCTATGTGGTGCGTACTGTCGACAACAAGATTGCAGAGCTGACCCACATCCTGCATACGGTACCCGGCAGCAGTATCGTCTACGTGCGAAGCCGTCAGCAGACAAAAGAGATTGCCCAAATGCTCCAGCAATCAGGTATCCCTGCAGACTATTTTCACGCAGGGCTTTCCCATGATGTAAAGACCTTGAAACAGAGTAGCTGGAAAAGCGGTGATTGCCGCGTGATCGTTGCCACAAATGCCTTTGGGATGGGAATCGACAAAGCGGATGTGCGTACGGTGGTACATATGGATCTGCCCAATTCTCCCGAAGAGTATTTTCAGGAGGCGGGACGTGCCGGTCGCGACGGTGAGCGTTCCTATGCGGTGATCCTATACTCGAAGGCTGATAGCGCCAGGTTGCGCAAGCGAATCACCGACGCCTTTCCTGCGAGGGAGTTTGTTCTCCGTGTCTACGAGGCGCTGGGTAATTATTATCAGGTGGCTGTGGGTGCCGGATTCGGGAATACTTACGACTTCAGCCTGCATGAGTTCTGTATGCCCTTTAAATTTCCTTTCCTGCAGACCCACCATGCACTGAAGATGCTGGAGTTGGCCGGTTACATCGAATACACCGAGGAGATCGACCTACGTTCGCGAATTCGTTTTCTGATTTACCGCGATGAGATGTATGCACTACAGCTTGACAGGGATATGGATGAGCTGTTGCATACTATTTTGCGCAATTACACCGGGCTCTTTTCAGACGATGTGTATATCGATGAGTCCCTGTTGGCAGCCCGTACGGGAAAAAGCAGGCGAGAGGTGTGTGAAATGCTGGTCGCCCTCTCCCGTATGCGCTACATCCGTTATGTTCCCCAAAAGAAAACCCCGTTTATCGTTTTTACCACCTCACGCGAAGATTTGCCGTTTGTGTCGATTCCCCGTCAGGTATACGAAGAACGGAAAAAACGGTTTGAAAAACGGATCACCTCTATGCTGGCCTATGTGGAGGAGCAGGATGTCTGCAGAAGCAGGATGCTGCTGTTCTATTTCGGGGAGAAAGATCCGAAGGATTGTGGGGATTGCGATGTCTGCCGGCGGAAAAATGAGGCCGGGGTAAGCAATTATCTTTTCCGAACGATACGAAAGAGAATCCTTGCAGTGCTGGAAACGGAGCCGGCGATAAGACTGAATAACCTGGTGGATCAGCTTGCCGATCAGGAGACTGGCCATGAAAAAATAATCCGGGTGATCCGCTTCATGGTCGATACGGGAGAACTGTCACTGCAGGACGATAGGATATCACTGGCCTATTCCTGACAAGGATCTTTCCCCTCTTGCCGGTTGGGTAACTACAGAATTTCTTTTATTCTTATGTGCTTGAATTTCACGACATCTCCGTGACCAAGGAAGGCGATATGGCCCTTTGGATACAACAACCTGCCCACCTCTTTTCCGGATGGTGCGTTTTTTACCAATTCCGACAGGTCGGTATCCAAAATTACCTCTCCATTCAGTATGATTTTCAGGTGGTTGTCACGCATTATAACCTCCTGGTAGTTCCACTCGCCGGCAGGTTTCAAATGCCCCCTTTTTGCTGGTACCCAAGAGTACAACGAACCATGATATTGATATGGTTCCAACTCCTTGTATTTTGGATCATAGTCATCCAAAATCTGCAGTTCCATGCCATCATAGCCACGTTCTTTTTCAAAATATCGATGTCTTAACCCCAATCCGTTGTTTGCACCGGGTGTTAGTAAAAATTCAAACCGCAGAACAAAATTCCGGTACTCCTCTTTTGTATACAGGTTACCCCCATACTTTACCTTCGGTTGCATGACAATATTCCCATCTTCCACTACGTATTGGTTGCTGTTGTCAATCCAATTATCCAGGTTTGTTCCATCAAAAAGGATTTTGAATCCCTCTCTTTTCTCTTTACGGGATAACCGAAAGGGTTTTGTCTTTTTCTCTTGTTGCCTGCAGGAAATGTCGTCAGAAACACTGATGTTGCTGAAGGAGCCTTGTGCCAGTAATAGATTTGCCAGTAGCAGTGAGAAGATGAAGAGGTCTTTGTTGTACATGATGTTATGATTTTACTGTAAGTGTTTTGGGATCCCAGCCTATTGCTCTATTTTGTTCGTAACTTTTGTTGCATAAAAGAGCAACAGCAGATGCCCTCTCGCCAAAAGCCACATCTGCCACAACGGGTGTGTCGGCAATATTTGCTTCCAAAAGTACAGGATGTTGGGAATCTGAAAACTTTTTTCACGCATTTCATGTTTCAAATAACGCAAATGATTGAAATCGCCCCCTTGGCGTAATCAGATGAGATGTTGCCGGGCTATTGATTCCCGAAGGGGGTGATTTAGATGGAAATCGGAGCGTATGAGATGAGGGTTCGTCATCCCGGTTGTGCGGATCTCATGCAAGTGATAAAAAAGAAAAAAGCCACCAAACTGTTTTTCTCAATTTGATAGCTTGCCATGATTGCCATGAATGACCCCGACAGGATTCAAACCTGTAACCTTCTGATCCGTAGTCAGATGCTCTATTCAGTTAAGCTACGGGGCCTTTATTTGTGGGTGCAAAGATACATCAATTTTGAAAACTGACAAAAAAGTGAGCCGATATTTTTTCTTTGCTGCTTGGTCGTTCGCTTTCATGGAAGGTCGAGAGCCCTGAGAGGTAACGCGGTAGCTCTTTTTGTGGAGGTGAAGCCAATTCATCTCCCTGCCA
>JADLKK010000066.1 GCA_016839025.1 Proteiniphilum sp. | reverse complement strand
ATATTTCCTGCTCCGAATTGTATACTTTTTTTCATGCGATTGTGTCCACCCTGAACAGCCGGTTGGACTTTCTGTTGATTATTCACTTGTTTATTTTTTTATTCATTAAGAGAATGCGGTATCTGCTCCACTTTAAAATTATATTTACCAGAGCCTAATTTAATAATCATTCTGTTGCCTTCAATTTTCATTTCATGTAATCCAGGTATCCCTTCGATAAAAGAATTCCGGCTCCAAATTTCCTGGTTACTTTCTGACAACCTGACCTCATTGTTAGAAATGGGAAGAGACAGTGTAGCTCTACTATTTGCAGGAATATGAACCTCATGGAATAGGGTGTTGCCCTCTTTGCTCCAATTGGAAACTATATTTCCTGAAACTGTTTCTATTGTAGCAGAGACAGAAGTAAGCCCATCAGGTATATATGGTTTAATCAGGATATCCTTGTAGCCTACTGTTGTTTCTCCTTCCATTGGAGACTGAATTCCACCCAAGAATTTGTAAAAATATTCGGTCACCGTGCCAAACATTTGATGATTGAGCGAAGCCCTTGCGTCCCAATCCTCCGGGAATGTCGTGGATCCGTTTTCTAACCAAAAACCATAGCTTGGATAGGTTGTCTGTGTAGCCACCTCGTATGCCAATTGATTTTCACCTCCCTGAACGAGTACCGGCCACAAGTATTTGGTGCCGATTATTCCTGTGTTTAGATGAGTCTCCCTGGCTCTGATATCATTCGTCACCGTCTCAAATACCTTGTCCCTGTAGCCATCAGGTATCAAATCCCCGACCAAAGCAACCAGTTGATAGGTCTGGTATGCTTCTTCCGTTCCAAACAATCCCGATTCCTCGTTAAAAAATCGCCTGATAAAATGCTCTTTTATTGTGTCAGAAAGATTCCTGTAATACCTTGAGTCTTCATCATATCCCAATGTGGAAGCAATTTCAGACAACAGGACACAATTATTGAAGTAGTAAAAAGTATTCACCACACCACGAATAGGACATTCTCTTTGACCTGGTACACACCATTCTCCCAACGAATACCAATAACCATCAAAAAAATCGATGATATAGGGTTCTCCCGGGTCTTCATCCTTTGAACCTAATTCTTGTAAATAGGCTACATACTGTTTCATATTGGAATAGTGTTCTGCCAGGATTCTCGTATCGTTATAATAATGGTACATCCACCACGGAATCAAGATATAAGCACTTCCCCATGCAACACCTCCACCCATTCCACCTACCAGCACTGGAGATGTGTTTGGTATCCTCCCGTTATCCTGTTGCGCATCCTTCATGTCATTGACCCATTTCGTGTAAAAAGAGGCCATGTGGAAATCATGCATCGATGTTTCTGCGATCACCTGTCCGTCGCCGTTATAAGCACCTTTCTCACGTTGAGGGCAATCAGTAGGATAGCTGTGTAAGTTCCCTTTTTGCGACCAGAGACCTACCGTATGGATCTGATTTAACAAGGGATTTGAAGAGGTAAAAGTACCGTTTCGTTCCAAAGCCGACCCTGCAACCCTGCCTTCAATTTTCAGATGCTCGGGGTTGATGCTGTCGCTGGTAACTACCTCTATGTAGCGGAATCCAGTATAAAAAAAACTTGGTTCATACGTTTCCACTCCACTCCCTTTTAAGGTATAGTTTGTAAGCGCATTTGCATGGTATTTAAACTTCGTACTGATTTTGTCAGTCTCTTCTAATTGCTTAGGAAAGAGTGAGTCACTCAGCGTTTCGGCTCCACGGATACGAATAACCTGTCCGGGTTTGCCTTTTACTTCCAATCTCCACCACCCGGCAATGTTTTGACCCAAATCATACAGGAAAACACCGGGTGCAGGATTGGTATGGGCAATGGGGGTAATTGTTTCCGATACTTTCATCGGGGGCATCAGTTGTGATTTTAATTTTCCCCCGGGGCCATCTATTACCGATGCAAATTGCCATTCAGAATCATCAAAACCAGCTGTAGTCCAGCCTGAAGGCTCTCTCTCGGCAACATAATCTTCCCCTCCGTAAAGACTGTTGTAAGTGATGGCACCATCACCAATTTTCCATGACTCATCACTCGAAATGATTGATTGTGTACCATCCTTGTATGAAATCACAATCTGCAAAAATAGGGAAGGATTGCCGTGTGACTTCGCTGAATGCCAGCTCCATCTATCCGGGACTTTTCTCATGTTCCATGCTCCATTTCCCAAAATCACCCCAACCGCATTCTTTCCTCTTGTAATATCAGATGTCACATCATAGGTAGAATACAATACCGTTTTCCTGTAATCCGTTATTCCCGGGTCCAGAACATGGTCTCCCACCTTGTTGTTGTTGAGGTATACATTGTAAAATCCTGCGGCCGTTACGTACAATATGGCTTGTTCTATTGGATGATCGACCTCAAATTCTTTTCTGAGATATGGGCTTTCATGAACAATCTCATCCTCTGCTGTAATCCATTTGGCCTGCCATTCATTTCCATCCAATATTCCGGTTGTAAATCGTGCGATCTTGCTGTGCAAAGATTTCTCCGAATCAAACCAGACAATCACTTTCCAGTAATAGTTTTTATTGCTTTCAAGTGTTTTACCCTCATATTCAACATTTACGTTTCGGTTGGAATTGATTATCCCTGAATCCCATACAGTAGTGCCCTCATCACCCATCTTTTTCTCGCTTTCGCTAACGATTATTCGATAGGCTACCTGCATCACGTCCCGTTCTTCGGAAACAATCTTCCATGAGAATCTCGGTTTCCGGATATCCATTCCAACTGGATTGTTCAAATACTCCACCTCTAATTCATCAATAACGGTTGTGTTACTCAAGGAACAGGATGTGGCAATCAACAATAACAGAGAAAGGGTGATGGTTACAACAAGAAGAAGAGTTTTAGTTCGCATCATCGATTATACTTTTCATTGATATTCTGGTTGATGTTCAATTGATATGGAAAAGAAGTAAGAGTACCGATATCACCTGTTAGAAACATGGGTACTCTTACCGAACCATTATCACTCGAATGGATAATGCACTTTTGCCTATTTCATGATCACGATGTCATCCAATAGGAAACGTGTTTTGTTGGCTGAAGCCTTGGCATAATCAGAAGCAAAAGCGATCCTGCTTGTCGGTGTCACACCGTTCAGCTCCACTTCAAAGGTGGCAAAATCACCGTCTGCATCCAGTATGGATACCCGTTTTTCGCTGCTGACCGTCACTGACGATTGGTTGGTGATCGCTCCCTTCTCATTGAAGGTGGCCCCTTCCACGACCTGTACCAGCACATCCTCACAATAGGAAGTATCCCCCTCCTTGTACATGGCAGCCCTGAAACGGACCTTGAGTGTTGTAGCACCCGTAAGTGAGGAGAGTTCGGGAGTGTAGAGGGTAGCACCCGCTTTGCTACCTCCCATCTTTATGTAACCGGGACGCGTGGAGGTGTTGCCATGCTTGCCCCAATCCTTCATGCCTGCACCTTCGGTATAAGCCACCGAGACGTTACCCCCGTCAAAGACATTGAACTCGGTGGAAGTATTACAGGTTGCCTGTCCGTTGGCGGGATCTACCGGATTTTTCCCCACGGCCTTCTCCCAGATTGCTCTTCCCGGACCTGCCCCTCTCGTGTAGCCGGCAGCATTGTAAAGGATATCGCCCCCATGTATGAAGTTGGAAAAATCCTGGGAAAGGATCACGTTTCCTCCAACCGCCGGGGCATCCGCAGCCGTGGCGAATTTATATACTCTCGATTGCAGGTCACTGCTCACATCGGTAATCCGCACGAAATAGTCCTTATTCGAATCCAGGCCGGAGAATGTGAATCGTAACGGCCTCGTGGTCGTGTTGAACAGGTTGGCAGGAATTTCTTCCCAGCTGATGTAGAGGTCTTCCCCAGCCTCGTCGTGGAAGAGTTCCAGCGTGTAGGTGTTGCCGATTTCGCTTTCCATCTCCAGGAAGTCGGTGAACGACCAGGCAACGGTCAGGGTAGACGATGAATTCGCGATGAGCTTCACCTCTACTGTCTCGAAGTCAGGATCCACGATACCGTAAGCAGTCATGATGCGCGCCAAGTTTTCCCCGTCCATGATATAAGACCATTTTGATACGGCGGAATAAGGAAAATTGGCTCTCACCCTGGCATAATAGTTCTCGCGCCGCGACAATCCCGTGAACTGGTAGTAATCCTCGGTTGAGGTCGTGAAGGTATGCTGCGGATAATCGGAGGCAGCCTCGTTGAGCAATTGCACCGTGTAAGAGGTAGCACCATCCACGAAATCCCAGGCCACGGTGATTGAGTTGCTGGTGTACTCCAGTAGCTCTACATTCGTGGGAAAATCGTTCTCGTGTGCCTTCGATATTTCTGTCTCCCTGTCGAAGTCGCAAGAGGATGCGATCAATGAGAAGACCAGGAGTGGAAAGTATAAAGATAAATATTTTTTCATCTGATTAAAATTATTATTTGTTCAATGGCATCATGTGAAACGTGCATCCATCCTTTTTCTCGTGTGAGAATGATTCACATGCACGTTTCACGCGATTGTATGTTCGATTAATAAGAGACCACGATATCATCCAAGTAGAAACGGCCAGCCTGAACGGCACCGTTTTCCACCCACTCTTCCGGTAGGGAGAAGGTCAATGCCGATGCGTTCGTGGCGTTCTGCACGATCACGCTGAACTCAACCCATTTCTGGTGTCCGATCCCAAAAGGAACATATACCCTCTGTGTCACATTTGGCATATTCGAGATATTTACACCCTGTACTCCCTTGGGGAATAAGCCCAACATGATCCTGTTCGGTGAGGGATCGTTGTAGGTGGCACCCCTAAAGGTTACCAGCAAATCAACCGACACCCCGTCGGGGATATCCAATCCGGGCGTGATCAGCGAACCATATTCACTGGCAGTGGCGCTGGCCGCACCCACCTGGATGTATCCGGGACGCATATAATTCCGTACTCCCAACCAACCGGTCATCTTGATCTCCTCGTAGAATGATACATTGTTGCCCCGGATGGTAGAGGTTACCCCGGAGCCGTTTGCACCGTTGTCGCCTATCGAGCATTCTTTTGTCTCGTCGGCCAGTGTCAGATCTGCCGTCGCGTTGACGGAGGTGATTCCTGCCCTGTTTCCAATGCAATCCCCACCCCATTTGAATTCATCGAACGATTTTGTGAGAATGGTGCTACCCATCCTGGCAAGCGAGCTCACCGTACCAAGATCCTGGTTATCCAGTGTCACCTGCACGTTGACCACACCCTGCCGTGTGGGGGTGCCGGCGATGGGAATGGCAATGAAACCATCACCCTCTTCCACGATCGCCACCTCCGATTGGTTGATCGACAACCCCTCGGCGCCATTGCCGGACAAACTGGCGCTCATAGAGAACGACTCCTCGCCGGTCGCTTTCAGGTAGGGGATCTTGATGAAGGCAGTAGAGGCATTCTCCACCTGTAACATGCCATCGATCGACATCCTGGCACCATTGGGTAGGGTGGTCCACTCGAAGAGGCCATCTCTCTGAAAGATCTTGATCTCGACATCGCTTTGTCCCGATCCATTCAGGAAGATCGATCCCTCCCTTGAATCTCCCACGTTGCGTTCGCAGGTGATTCTAACCTTCTGATATTCATCGGGCCTACCGGTACCTGAAGCGGGATCAGCCGTTATCCAGGAGGAATATTCTGCCGGGATTGCAACGCTCCAATCGCCGGTTGCACGCACCGTGAACTCCCGTGTCGATTCAGTATAGTCGAAATGCAACTCTTCGAGGTTGCGTTTCAGGAACTCTTCACTATTCTCTTCACAGCTGAGAAACAAGAGGGTTGCGAGAAGAGATGCTAGTATTGTTGTAATGCTACGTACATTCATCGTGTTCAATATTAAAAATGGTTCATTTGGTATTTCATTCCAATTCGGTTGTCGTATAGATATTTCCAAACGGGTCTTTGGCTTCAATCCTGAAGTTGGCTTCGGACGTTTTCCCGTTCAGCCTGCCAACGAAGAAATGATTCGAAGACCTGTCAAAAGTTGACCCAACTGCCTTCCCCAATTGCTCCAGGTGGTGATACAGCACCCAGTAATCCTTGCTGCTACGCCGTGTCATGGGTCCTATCTCCATGCCATCCTGATACAATTTCACATCCCAATCCTCATCCGCATTCCAGATGTTGGCCACGACCCAGCCATCGCCTGTAAGATTGAGGTTTGCAGGGGCCCCGAAGACATAGGTATACTTGTTGGCGGGTCCGAACTCTTTCGAGGCATCATAAGCCCTGATCTGAAAGTCTGCCGGTTCTTTTGTAGCCTTGTAATACCAGTTCTTCATGGTGTTCCCTTCTATCTCGTACACACCATATCCATTCGGCGTGCCATCGGCACACCAGTCAGAATTCCACCAGGCACCACAGGCAGCTCCATGCACATGTTCGTAGATCGTTTTGCCTTTCACCTTGTGCAGGTAATTGATCTGATAATGCGTGTGTCCAATCATGATGTGGGCTTCGGCGAAGGTAGACAACAGCTCCAGTACTTCTGCGTGATAGGTCCGGTGGTCGCTTGTTCCCCCGGTCCTAAATGGAATATGGCAGTTGAGGATGACCATTTTATCGCTGGAGACGTGCGACAAGTCCTCCTGCAGCCATTTCCACTGACTTTCGGTAAACCCACCGGAATATTGTTGTTTACCGGTGTAGATCACGTTGTCCATCGAAATGATATGAACATTCCCCCTATTGAAAGAATAATCAGTAGGTCCAAAATTTTCCTGGAATCCTTCAACAGCCTTTTCTTCGTTGTCAGCTGTCTCCAGATGATCGTGATTCCCGATCGTTTGAAAAAAAGGTACTGATTGTCCGGCCATGGTCGCTTTCATTGCATTCCACAAGGCGGGGCTATCGAATATGATATCACCCAGGGTGATGGCATATACACGATCAAATTTTGCTGCCTCCTGATTGATATCCGGAATGGTTTCAAACTTATATCTGTTAAGCTCCCTCTCATTTCTACACTGAGGATCGGACACGCAGAACAGGGTAAATTCATTCTCCAGTGGTTGCTTTTCCAGCTTAAAATCCTGCCGGATCAATTTATCCTTCGAAATCAGCTTTTCGTAGAATTTCGGGTGATTGTCAACATCAACCGCGATCTTGCAATCTGCCGGAGTGCTGTAATAGACGAACTTGGCTCTCCGGTTACGCACCAGCTGGTAGACCCCGTTCTGATCGGTCTTGCTGGTGGTGAATCCATCGGTCACCACCACGTCGTGCAGCGGGTTGTTCTGCTTGTCGGTGATGAGCCCGTACAACGTCGTGGCGGGATCCAAGCGGGTGTTGTTGACCACCAGTTCATCGTCATCGTTATCGATGGGTGGATCAACCCCATTATCCTCTTTCGAACAAGCGAGAATGAACAGGAGCAGTAGGAATAAGAGGTATTTGTTTTTGATGATCATAAGTACATTCGTTTGAGAAATCACGTTTTAGTTGCTGCCACAATTATCTATTTCCCTTCCCAGAGGTAATTCTGTGTCAGGTTTGGGTTCCTTGTGATGGCATCGGTGGGTACCGGGCGCAGGTACTTGTATTGGCTCCATGTCCGGTTGTAGTTCCAGACAAGATTGTCGTCCGCGTTGAGTGAAAAGGTTTGATTGCTCCCGGTGCTTGATAATGGTATCGAGTTGATCGTTTCCACGCTGCCAATCCTGAAGTCGATGATCCCGTCGCCATTGAAATCATACGCTCCATTCCTGTCGGGTATGTAGATACCGGTCCAGGGCTTCTCAGCGCTGTTCAGCAGTTCACCCATGTGCCAGCGCATGAGATCGTCCCAACGGAGACCCATCTCGAGGCACATCTCTATGCCGCGCTCCCTGCGTATCTCCAGGATCCATGGATCATCGATGCTGTTGTTGAAATATTCTTTCATGTAGGGATCGGCAGTGGTAGGCACGATCGAGGTGACCCCGCCCCTGTTTCTCAGCAACGCGATCGACCTGTTCCACTCGTTTGTTCCCATCTGCCCCAGCTCGGCCTTTGCCTCGGCGTAATTCAGCAACACCTCCGCATAACGGAAGATGGGAAGTGAATTCCAACTGGTCGAGCTTGTCAGCACATTGCTGTTGTCGATGCTGAACTTGATGGGCTGGTAGCCGGTACGGGTGTTCAGCCAGCTGGGTGAGTAGAGCTGCTCCACGTTGTTGATGGTCATTTTATACTCTGGGCTGATCACCGTCTGTTTCATGCGATAATCCCTGCCGTCGAACTCATCCTTGAATTCGGTGGTCTTGTAACCAGGCTGCTTAGTGAAAGGGGTTCCGTCAAGCATCAGGTAGGTATTCATGAACCGTTTTGTCAATGATGTCTTGTTGCCGTAGGTTACCGAGTAATAGTAACCACTCAGGTTGTGGTATGTCGACATATCAGCGCTGAACTGGCGTCCCCAGATCACCTCGTTTTCCTTGAGATCGGGACTCACAAAAAGGCTGCGATAGGCCGTTTGCTTGTCGCCGTCGACCAGCGAGTAGATGCCGCTGTTCATGATCTCCTCGGATGCAGAGACTGCGGTTTCCAAAAATTCCCGGATGCTGGCCTCGCGGTCCGTCCACTGGTTGCCGGTGGAGGGATCCAGGGCATGGTACTTGCGATAGGTTCCCTCGAAGAGCGCCACCCTCGACATGAATGCCAGCACGGTCCACTTGCTTATTCCGGTACCACGTGACATGTATTTCTCGGATGAGAGGCAGTTCTCAGCTGCGAAGGCGAGATCCTCCATGATCTTCGCCATGACAAATTCGCGTGAATCGCGTGCCTTGTACAACTGCTCCTGGTCGCTCGACTGCACCACCGATTCGTAGAAGGGAACGGCCCCGAATGTCTGCACCTTGTCATAGTAAAACCAGGCTCTCCAGAAGCGCCCCACACCCTCGTAATGGTTGTATACCTCGGGGCTCACGTTGTTTTTCGCGCCCACCATGTTATCGAGGAAGTAGTTAATTTGCCGCAGGTTGCTCCAGGAGCTTTCGGCCCATCCCCCCTGGTTCCCGGGAGAAACGTTCCCATCGGGACGTAACAGGTCATGAGGGATTTGTGTCGCCACATTGTCCGCGTTGATATCATTCGTATTGTACCCTATGGTGTTGGCCGACGGGATCATTCTCTGTAGGAACCCATTGGCGTAAAGCACCAGGTCGGACTCTTTTTGAAAGAAGGTACCGGCATTCACTGAGTCATATGTTTCCCTGTCCAGGAAATCATCACAGGAGGTGATGACCAGCAGTGTGGCAATGAAGAGTATTGTTGTATAGTATATTTTTTTCATAACTAATCAATTTAAACCATTAATCAAAATGTAAGATTTAACCCGAATGTTACATTTTTCAGCATCGGATAGGAATATCCCTGGCCTGTTCCATTCAACCCACCGGAGGTCGATGCCGCGAAGTCGGAGTCACCCGATTCAATCACCTCGGGGTCAAACATGTCGGTACGTTTGAATAATGGAGAGTAGGTGAACAGATTTTCACCCGCCACATATACTTTCAATGCTTCCAGACCAATCTTGCTACAGATATTCCTGTTGAAGCTATAATCGATCGTCACATTTTTCAAACGAACGTAGGCTGCGTTTTGCAGATAGTGAGTGTTCTCCCAGGTGAGAGGTCCATCATTTCTGTTGGCTGCAAGCGATACACGGCGCGACCAGTAAGGATCTTTGTCCATGTTGGTCACCACCCAGTTTTCATTCGTTTTGTCGATGTTCACGATGTGATCACCTGTCTGTGATTTCATCAGGAAGTTGTAGGCACGGTTATGCTGTCCCCAGAAGAAACCGCTCTCGGTCCAGGGATACCAGTCTCTCTGTCCCACACCCTGGAAGAGCATCGACAGACCGATGTTGTTCCAGTTACCGGAGAGGTTCAGACTGAAGTGGTAACGGGGCGACATGTTTCCGATGATTTCCATGTCACCGTGACTCTCGAGCGTCCTGTTACCTTTTGTCATGATGCCGTCGCCATCAATATCCACGAAGCGGAGGTCACCGGCATAAGCTTCAAACATCTCCCCATTCTTGAAAAAGTTGTAGGCGGGTCCGTTTTTCGCTTCTGCGTTGCTGGCATAGAGTCCTGCAGTCCGGAATCCCCATATCTCGCCAATTTCCATGCCTTTGTAATAGGTGGTCAGGTCACCCGACTCGTTGAAGTATTCGGTAACCCAGCTCCGGCTATCCCATACCATACCCCTCACGGCATAGTTGAATGGTTTGCCCCCCAGAATGAACGAATCTCTCCAGTTCATACTCAACTCCCACCCTTCGGTTTTGAGGCTGGCATAGTTGCCCCTGGGTGCTACGCTACCCAATACGTGGGGCAGGTTGGGTCCCACGGTGTAGAGGTCGTCGGTATTACGTCTGTAGATGTCTCCCACCACGTTCAAGCGACTGTTCAGAAATTCCATGTCAACACCGAGATTGTAGGTCACCACCTTTTCCCAGGTGATGTCATCAGGAATGAGAGAGGGAGCGCCCGTATAGGGAGAATTCGTTCCATTGATCAGCACGGAGGACTTGCTGATCGACATTGTTTCAAGATACTGGTAAGGCGAGATGTTCGCATTACCCAGTGAACCGACACTGGCTCTGAACTTCAAGTTATCCAGCCAGTTATCGGATGATCCCTTGAACCAAGGCTCTTCCGACAGTCTCCATCCGAGAGAAGCCGAGGGGAAGAAACCCCACTGTGAATTCACGGGAAACTTCGATGAGCCGTCGTATCGCGTGCTGATCTCAGCCAGGTAGCGTTCGTCATACGAGTAGTTGACACGTGAGAAAACACCCATCAGTCCCCAGGTGTTACCCCCCGATGTGGCGGAGATATAATCACCGTCCATAAGCGTGAACGAAGGAGTGGAAGGGTACAAGTTGCCTCTCCTGTAGGTCTTCTGATTTTTGTAGTCCCTGTCTTCAATGTTTCCTCCGAACACGATGTTGAGATCATGCTTATCGGTCAGTTTCGGGGTATAGGTGCCTACCAGGTTCGACGACATGTAGTTGGTGTCGTAGCGCCAATCTTCGAGCGAAGAATCCACATTGTCCTGGCCCGAGGCTGTCAGACCGGTGTAATAGGTATATTGGTTCTCCATCCTGCGTCGTTGCGCGCGGATGCCTTTATACGTGAAATCGGCCGTTACGGTTAATATCTCGGGAACCAGTTCCATTTTCAAGATGGTGGTGTTGGCCACCTCGAGGTTGTTATCCTCCTGCCACGAAGTTCCTTCGGCGAATGCAGCATAGCCTGATCTGGCAGCCGTTTGTGTCCAGCTCCCGTCAGGATTCTTAATGTTTGCCACGGGGAAAGCGAAATAGCTCAACTGCCTTCCCACCACGTTCTGTCCGTAGTGTACCATCGGCTGTTTGTTGAAATCTTTCACGAAGCTCGTGTTATTCTCGAGCGTCAGCCAGGGACGTATTTTTATAGAGCCTTTCGCACGCAAGTTGTACTTGTTAAAGTCTTCATCACCCACCTTGTAAATACCATCTTGTCCGTAATAACGTCCCGACACGTAGTAGTTGATGCTCTCCTGTCCACCCTGAACCGTTACGGAATGAGCCGTAGAGAAGTTCCTCTTCTTATAGAATTCCTCAAGCCAGTTGGTATTCCCATAATAGATGTAGTTACCATTGGCATCGATGTTGTAATTATCCATGGTGGGGTCGGCCTGGCGACGCTTCAATTCTTCGTACCAGGCATCCGAATAGGGGAAGTAGTTGTTCATGAGCGCAGGCACGGTAGCCGTGGGAGAAGAGTTCAGGTAGGATTGCCGGAAGCCTTCTACCCACTCCACCGGGTCGCTGACCACATGATCTTCCCATCTAACCGTACGGGTCTGTGCCGAGACGGAGCCACTGTAGTTGACGCGTACTTTTCCTTTTTGCGGATCCTTGGTGGTGATCAGGATCACCCCAAATGCACCACGGGCACCATATACCGCCGCAGAGGAAGCATCTTTCAATACTGAGATATTGGCAATATCATCGGGGTTGACACTCGACAGATCTCCCTCGGCACCATCAATCAGCACCAGCGCGCTACCCCCTTGACCCAGGGTGTTGCTATGTTCTCCACCCCCTTCGCGGCGTGCCTTGAAGTTGGTATTTTGCTGGCGTATGCTTACCCGTCCCTCGTGGCCGGGTTTGCCATCCACCTGCACAATGTTCAGCCCCGGTATCTGCCCCTGCAGTGACCGCGTGATATTGGGGTTGGGACGGTTTTCGATCGCTTCGCCCGAGAGATTCTCGATCGCGCCAACCACGTTTCGCTTCTTTAGGACGCCATACCCCACCACCACGAGGTCCTCAAGGGTCTTGGTATCCTCCACCAGCACGATCTCCAGTTTCGTCTTCCCTGCCACCGGAATCTCCTGTGCCAGGAATCCGATGTAGGAGATCTGTATCACGGCGTCGTTGCTGACATTTAACGAGAAAGAGCCATCCAGGTCGGTCACGGTGCCGTTGGTGGTTCCTTTCTCCACCACGTTCGCCCCGATGACGGTTTCACCCACCTGGTCCACGACCACGCCGGTAATCCTTCTCTTTTGTTGTTGTGTTGCCTGCGGTGCTACATTCGCCCGGGGGGCATCCACCCGCCGGATGTAGACCTGGTTCTTGTTGATGGTATACTGGCTGTTTGTTCCCTTGAACAGTTCGTCCAACAACTCTCCGATCGGTTTGTCTGTCAACTTGATCGTCACCCTGCGGTTCACGTCCACCGCGTTGTCATAATAGAAAAAGGTGTAATCACTTTGCTTCTCGATGGCAGAGAGCACCTGTCTCACGGTACTGTTTTGCATGTCGAGGTTAAACAAC
>JADLKK010000065.1 GCA_016839025.1 Proteiniphilum sp. | reverse complement strand
TATCAGAGAAGCACTCTCGCCATCAATATAGAGGATCGCACCCATCTTGGTGCGGAGGATCGTGGCCGGACACTTTTCACTGATCTCATCGTTGAGCGTGTGATAAACCGCTTCGGCCTTGTTCCTGGCAGGCACCATGCAAAACATGTGACTGGCTTTCAACAGTGCCGGGATGGTTACCGTAACAGCATGGGTTGGAACCAGTTCCAACGCATCAAACAGCTTTTCATTTACCTGCTGTTGTCTACAAGCGGTCTCCAGTTCCACCACTTTCACCAGCTTGGGATCATTGAAATCAGCAACCGGGGGATCGTTGAAAGCGATGTGACCGTTTTCTCCGATTCCCAGGCAAACGATGTCAACCGGGTATTTCCTCAACAGATCGGCATACCGTTCACATTCGGCAGCCGGATCATCAGCCAGTCCGTTGATGTAATGTACACTTTTGAAAGGTACTTTAGCAAAAATCCGGTCTCTCAGGAAATTACCAAACCCCTGGGGTGCCTCCTTCTCAAGACCGATGTACTCATCCATGTGAAAGGCGTTGATCTCTTCCCATTTAATCCGCTCATCTCCGACCAGTTCCTTCATGAAATCACTTTGTGATGGTGCAGCGGCAAAAATCATGTTGATTTCACCCTTCTCTTTCTGCAACTGTTGGATGGTTTCAGAAACATTACTGGCTGCCTCTTTGCCCATCTCTTCCCTGGTTGTGAAAATTTTCACCACCAACTTCCCTTTCGTGAATGTAGTTACATCCGTCTTAATTTCCGTAAATGACATTTCCTTCTATGATTGTGTGTGAAACATTAATATTCTCATCAAATAACACCAAATCCGCGTCTTTTCCTCTTGAGACGGAGCCTTTGCTCTGATCCAACTTCATGATACGGGCCGGGGTCAGTGTCATCATGCGCACCGCTTCCACCAGAGGCACCCCGGCAACCTGCACCATGGTCCGGACCAGACGATCTGTGGTGGCAACACTTCCGGCGAAGGCTGTTCGATCGGGCAACTTGGCAACACCATCTTCGATGATCACTTTCTGTCCCTTCTCCAGGCTTCCCAGTATCGACTCCCCGTCAGGCATTCCTGCTCCCCGCATGGAATCGGTGCAAAGAGCCGTCCTGTCGGGCCCCTTGAACTTGTAGACAAACTGCAACAACGATTTGGGCAGGTGTACTCCATCGGCAATGATCTCCACATCCATCCCATCAATCAGATAGGCTGCCTCAACCACACCGGCAAAGCGGAAGGCATTCCTCCGGGTAATGGTAGACATGCCGGAGTAAAGGTGCGTGGCAAGTGTGAAACCGGCATCGTAGGCATCCAACACCTCTTCGTAAATGGCATCGGAATGTGCCACCGCAGTAAGGATGTTACGCTCCCTGAGCACTTTTGCGAACTCCAATGCTCCCGGCAACTCGGGCGCAAGGCTCCAGCGCACGATATCGTCGGATGCTGCCATAATGGCGTTGTACTCCTCCGGTTCCGGATTCCTCAGATATTTGGGGTCTTGTGCTCCCCGCTGATTGTAAGCGAAGTAGGGCCCTTCCAGATGCAATCCCAGGAACCTGGCTCCTTTGCTGTTGCGCTTCACCGCTTCCTTGTAGATGGTAAAGGTCTTGAAGAGCTCATCGGTTGTACTGGTGAGGGTAGTGGGCAGCAATGCCGTTGTCCCGAACCTTGCATGCGTTTCCGCAGCACCCAGGTAAGCCTCTACCGTACCATCCATGAAATCATGGCCACCACCTCCATGGGTGTGGATGTCAATGAATCCGGAAGATACATACCTGTTACGGGCATCTATCACCACATCATTGTCCGCAAGAACAAACTCGTTCTTGTTGACAATATCGGTAATCTTGCCGTTTTCTACCACTACTGTCTGGTTTTCTACTATCTTGTCCGGAAAAATCACTTTTCCGTTTTGGATGATCAATCGATTCTTCATAAATTCTAATCTATTTCAGCATCTGAAACAAACTTCTATGGCAATCTGTCACAGACACAATTGTTGGTAAATATTATATGGTAGCAGCTCTCTTCCAGGATTTAATCCTGTAACCCCAGGTGGCATACCATACAATGTATGCGAAGCAGGGTATCAGCACAGCATATGCAAATTTCATTGCCTCAAAAGAAGAGAGGGATCCATTCAGCTCAACAAATGAGTTGTAGATGATTGGCATGATGGCACTTCCACAGAGGGCCATCACAAGAAATGCGGATCCCAGATTGGTATGTTTTCCCAGGCCGTTGATTGCCAAAGGCCAGATCCCGGCATAGAGCAGGGCATTGGGAAGTCCCATCATGACGAGATACCAGAGCGAGATATCAGTTGTCATACCAAAGATCTGGACGGTGCCGGAAGTAGTGATTATCAAAACGGAAAGGATCAGGTTGATTGAAGAACAAACCAACAGGGCATTCCTCTGTTTGATGTATTTCGGGATCAATGCAATACCCAGGAAATAACCGAAGAAGGTCAACAACATCGTGTAGGAGGGGATGTTCTGCGCCGGTCCTGCAAGACTCTCGCCCATTGTCCCGGCATACTGGATGCTGGTTCCCAGTGCGATCATCTGCGTACCAATGTGAAAGAACATCGCCAACACACCCAACAATAGCGCAGGATATTGCAGGATATGCTTCTGGGAACTCTCATCCTCAACGGATCGCTTGTTCACAACAGAAGGATCCAGCTCCGGAAGAGGTGAATACCGAACAATTATACCAAATAAAAAGAGGGCAATTGCTAAAATAAGATAGGGAGTCATCACACCCTTTATCAGCGTATCGAGAACAACGTCAAGCGACTCACCGGTATAGACCCCAGCCTCTATTTCCTTCATGAGAACCCTGTCGGACTCCCTGATAACCACTGCGGCAAAGATCAGGTTGGCAATCACACCGGCCAGCTTGTTGCCGGTACCCACCATACTCATTCTTTTTGCCGCGCTCTCGATAGGTCCCACGATGGTTACATAAGGATTGGCAGCAGACTGCAGGACAGCCAGACCAACGCCGAGCAGGAAAAGCCCCATCAGAAAGATCTGATATATCCTCCAATAGGCTGCCGGCACGAAAAGCAATGCGCCCAGTGCCATGCACCACAGCCCAAACATCATACCCCGTTTGTAACCTACCTTGTTCAACAGGAAGGAAGAGGGTATCGCCATGATCAGGTAAGCAATATAGAAGGCAAAAGTAACCAGATAAGACTGAAAATTAGACAACTGAAGTGTCAATTGGAAATAGGGTATCAGGATCGTATTAACCCATGAAACCAATCCAAAAATAAAAAAAAGCAATGCCAGTATGATCATGGATTTGATCGTGGTGGTTTTATCCTGCACGTGAGGAATCGGGGTACTCGTGTTCATCTTAGAGTTGTTTAATCAGTATAAATCTATTGTCCCAAAGAATTATCCCGACAAAAATAGGATTTAAATAATTGAAAGATGCTTTAAAAACGTAATCCTGTTTTCAAAAAACGTACAGATTAAGCCTGCCTGGCATTTTTCTTACGATATTCGGCAGGAGTGGCACCTTTGATTTTTTTGAAAATACGGGATATATTTTTGCAATCATTGAATCCCGACTCCAATGCCAAATCAAAAAGTGTCCTGTCTGTAGTCAACAGTAAATGGGCAAAATAATCGATTCTGCAATTCAAGATAAACTGATAAATCGAAGTACCCATCTCTCCCTTGAACTTCACTTCCAGATTCCGCCTCGAAAAGGGCACCATTTCTGAAAATTCTTCTATGTTGATATCCGTAGTGAAATTGTCTTCGATATAGTTGACTACTTTTGAGATATGCTCGTTGGAAATGTTATACTTCTCGGTTGATTTTCTCAATTCAAATCCTTTGGGTTCAATTACAACGTTGAATGGTTCAATCCGATCTTTACCCAACAAACGGTCTATCAACCGTCCCACTTCATACCCGCCCTTTTCCACATCAAGCACGATGGAAGAGATAGGCGGGTCGGAGAGGTTGCAGATCAGCTCATCGTTGTCAACTCCCAATAGAGAAATTTCTTCCGGAATGTTGATGTTATTGATCTTGCAGATTTCTGAAACCTGCAAGGCAAAACTGTCGTCACAGGCAAAAAGGCCAACCGGTTTGGGAAGCGAGAAGAGCCATTCGTCGAGCTGCAGGTGTGCAGTGCTCCATTGTTCCCCGTTCAGATTTTCACTCTCAAAATAGTAAAAATTGCCTCCCACCTTCTCCACTTCATGCATGAATCCCTCTGCTCTTTCACGCGACCATACCACATCCTTGTTGCCGTAGAAGGCAAAATTCCTGAAACGTCTCTTGATAAAAAACCTGGCGGCCATCCCCCCGGTACCGATATAGTCACCCGTCAGATTGGAGAAGTAGGGACTCCGCTCCCGGTAATTTTGCAGCACAATGGGTATCCCCAGGCTCTCAAGCAAATTGGTACCCTCGTGATCCCAGCGGGCCACAATAGCATCTGCCTTCCACTCCTTAGCCCATTGAATGATCCCCTCTTTTCCGTAAAGTGTTTTGTAATAGGAGGGTAATCGGTAAAATATCCAGGGTCCATGATCCTTGGAGTACTGGATCAATCCTTTGAGAATACGACGACTAAACTCACTCGAATAATCAATTAAAAGCAGAATTCTGTTCATGGATAATACTCACTTAACGTATCAAGAAGATAATTCTCCTCAAATATACAACAATAATTGGAAATTCGATCGAATGATATCGCTTTCTAAGAACCACAATTTGGGAAGAAAGTAAGACCTCCATCCAGGAGAAGTCGCTGCATTGCATGAAAAAAGCGGGTTTTCACCCGCTTCTCGTATTTCCGTCTGCTCCTTTTCGGTTGTCAATCCGCAAAGGCGTGCCTGAATCCCTCAATCTTATTCCAATTGCCTCGGGTGAAGTCGGGCACCTCGACCGGTGCGCTACCATTCTCTATGGAGATGCGGCTCAGCTCAGCCAGAGAGCACCACTCTGCCAGGTCATACACATCCATGTCGAGTGGCAATCCGTTTCGCAGGCAGTAAACCAGACGGTAATCCATGATAAAATCCATACCACCATGGCCGCCAACCTCCTTGGCCTTCTCTTCCAGCTCACGGTGAATGCGATGCTTGTACTTTGCCATCAATGCATCCCGCACCTCTGCTGAGACATAAGAGTGGGAAGTGAGATTCTCGTGGTCGGGTGTAATGCTCCCGTCTAGCATCTCTGCCTCGAGCGCATAGCCTGGATTCGGATACTTGTTGGCAAACCCCTTGGTACCACTCACCTGGTACATGCGACTGTAGGGGCGTGGAGAAGCCACATCATGCTGGATTTGGATTGTCTTCCCTTTCCCGGTACGAATCATGGTCATGGTATGCTGTCCGTTGGCGAACTGATAGGCACTGTCGGGATTCATCCCCCGTTCTTCGATCAGGTATTCGGGGATATTGACCGGCTTGGTGTCCATCGCCACCAGCGTGCTCATCTTGTCGCCACGGTGGAGATCCATCACCTGCGCTGCCGGACCCATACCATGCGTGGCATAGATATCGCCGCGATACTTCCTGTTGTACTGCATACGCCAGTCACCTTCGTATCTCTCCCATATTTCCTTCAGGTTGTGAATGTATGCCCCCTCGGCATGAAGTACCTCGCCGAAGAGTCCCTGTTGCGCCATGTTGAGGGTTGTCAGTTCAAAGAAGTCATAGACACAATTCTCCAACTGCATGGCATGCTTCTGTGTCTTCTCTGCGGTATTGATGATCGCCCAGATCTCTTCGAGCGTCATGGCAGAGGGCACCTCACAGGCCACATGCTTGCCCTGCTCCATGGCGTAGATCATCATCTCGGCATGTTTTTCCCAGTCGGACGCAATATAGACCAGGTCAATATCATCGCGTCTCACCAGCTCTTTCCATGCCTCCTCGCTTCCGCTATAGGCCTCAGCGCGCGGCAGACCGGCTTTTTCCAGGATCGCTTGGGTCTTCTCCACCTTCTCAGCGTACAGGTCGCATAATGCCACGATCCTGGTACCGGGGATATGGGTGAATCGCTTTACGGCACCGGGTCCACGCATGCCGAGGCCAATGAAGCCAACCCTGACGGTGTCTATTTTGGGTGCGGTCAGCCCCAGCACATCTTTCTGTCCGGCAGGACGTTCGGGAACCCCGGTGCGTATTACTCTCCCTGAGGGGTCATTGTTGTTGGGGGAGCTGCATGCCAGCGCAAAAACCAGCAACATCAGCAGATAAGAAAAGATCTGTTTCATAAGTAAAGATAAATGATTGATTAGAATAGTACAAATGTAGGTCATTTTACCGGATTTGCAGACATCGGATTGGGAAAACAAATCCTGATTATTCAGCAGGGGGATTTGACCCGGTAGGATTGCCGGATCACCTCAGTGGTTCACGGCTGTATCACGTCATCCCCCAGCCTCCTTGCTCTTTCTACCGAAACCGGATCTGCGGAATCGATTTGGTACTGTTCCGGATCTGGTATCTGTAGCCTGATTCCAGCCGGTACACGGTTGGGATCACCGATGATCTCACGGTTTTCGAGGTAGATGTAAACCCAAAACTCACGACTGCCAAAAAGCTTTCCGGCCAGGATGCGCAGGGTCTCTCCCTCTTGGAGCAAAACAGTCTCCCTCGTTCCGCGGGGGATTGAGACAGGTGAAGGTGTGACATCCTCTGCATAAGCATCCTGGCTGTCACTTACATGAGCCTCCCCAACAATGGCAATTTCGCCGACTCCCAATACCTCATTGTTCCTTGTGGTCGCGATGGAAAAAAAAAAGCCCGGCAACGACGATTGCCACACCACCGATAACCGGGAGCCACAGGGATGGTTTTTTTCTGCGCCTGTAGGCTGGCTTACGCCGCAACGGAAACCCGACCGGGAGAGGTGACGGCTCATCCGGCAAGGGTTCTTCCAGGGATGGTTTCTCCAGCGGTTCCTCTTCCAATAGCTCCCCCTTTTCATCGGATAGCGCGCGGGCAATCAGATTCCCGTCGGGCGCTGCATCACCCACGGCACCCAGTGTAACTGTGGATAGTTCATCAAAAGTGACTCCCTCGTTGAGTAGGGTGGGTTCAAAATGGGCGAACAGGGTGTTGACACTTCTCTGCAGTCCCACAGAAGGGGTAAAGGTAATCCGGAAGTAGCCCGCCGCCCCTTCCTCAACAGCAGCGATGGCAGGATCCCCGACAGTTACCGGTTTGCAGTCAAACCGTCCGAAGGGCAGACTCTCGACAGTCTCTTCCTGGAGAAGTGATTTCCGAACCAGGCCACACCACTCAATGATCAACCGTGCAGCATCATCGGTGCTGATTTCCGGAAGTCTCTTCTTCAACAGCGCAGCAATGCGGTCATCTTTCGTGTGCTGCAAGTCCACCCTGAAGAAAAGTACCATCGCGGGGGGCATCAGGTGACGTTCTCCGGTTACAGGATCAAGTAAGATATGCTCACGTTGCTTGCTGGAGATCAGCTCACCCAGCCCTGGCAAAGGTAGGCTCCCCGGTTCGGAGAGATGGTCACCGATCATCTCCACAGCAGCTTGCAGCAGCTCGTTCACCTTCGCTTCGGGCCATCCGAGTCTTCCGGCAAGAGATGATATTGTTTCGTCGTGTGTCATCTGAATTGATTTGAGGATTCGTTGATTAGAGGATGTGATGATGTGGGGATTAATGGATTATTCAAGCACACTGCCGAAGAGGTCGAAGGGCAATGCAGACTCAATTTTCACCTGATAGAAGTCGCCAATTGTCAACGCTTGCCTCTTTCCCACCAGCACCTCACCATCCACTTCCGGCGAATCGTACTCGGTACGACCCACATAGTATTCCGGATCTTCACGGTCGATGATCACTTTAAGGGTGTTACCCACCTTAGCTTCATTCACCGAGAGAGCAATCCCCTCCTGCAGCTCCATGAGCCGTTCCATCCGTTCCTGTTTCACTTCGGCCGGCACATCATCCTTATAATGTTTGTCATTGTATGTATCCTCCTCATGCGAGTAGGGAAAGGCACCCAGCCGTTCGAAGCGGGTCTTCCGTACGAAATCAAGCAGTTCCTGGAAATCCTCCCCTGTTTCACCCGGGTGCCCCACCATCATGGTGGTGCGTAGGTGGATGCCCGGCACCTCCTCGCGAAACCGCTGGATCAGGTCGACCGTCTGCCGGTGGGTGATGTTGCGCCGCATGAGCTGCAGCATCCGGTCGCTGCTGTGCTGAAGCGCGATATCGAGGTAGCCGCATACGTTCTCCCGTTCGCGCATCACCCGCAGCAGATCGGTGGGGAAGTGGGCCGGGTAGGCGTAGTGGAGGCGGATCCACTCGGCACCGGGGATGTCGGCCACCCGTTCAATCAGCTCCGGCAGCTTCATGGCACGATACCGGTCCAGACCGTAGTAGGTGAGGTCCTGCGCAATGAACTGGAACTCCTTCACCCCCTTGTTCACCAGCTGACGGATCTCCTCCTCGATCTCCTCCATGGGTCGCGACTTATACTTGCCAGTGATGAGCGGGATGGAACAATAGGAGCAGGTGCGGTCGCATCCCTCCGAGATCTTCACATAGGCATAGTGCGGCGGTGTGGAGAGGGAGCGGTCATACTCCAGTTCCTGGTAGTAGGACTTGCCCAGATCGCGGATCACCCCGTTCCAGTCGAACTTGCCGTAAAATTTATCCACCTCGGGGATCTCCTGCGACAGCTCTTCACGGTAACGCTCCGAGAGGCAACCCATCACGTAGAGTTTTTTCAGCTTGTTCCGTTTTCTGGCCTCGGCAAAGGAGAGGATCGTATTGACCGACTCCTCCTTGGCATCGCCGATAAAGCCACAGGTATTGATGATGGCGATGTCTCCGTCGGCAATCTCAGGATCATGTGCCACGGTATAACCGTTGGCCACCAGCTGACGCATCAACCTTTCCGAGTCTACCAGGTTCTTGGAGCAACCCAGTGTGACGACGTCTATCTTGTTCTTGACCATACGGCTTGCTTATTCACCGAAGAGGGAATCCACAAATTCTTTTCTGCGGAACACCTGCAGATCCTCCATTCCTTCCCCCAGTCCGATGTACTTCACCGGGATGCGGAACTGGTCGGAGATACCGATCACCACACCGCCCTTGGCAGTACCGTCGAGCTTTGTGATGGCCAGCGCCGTTACCTCGGTAGCAGCGGTAAACTGTCTGGCCTGTTCGAAAGCGTTCTGGCCGGTAGATCCGTCGAGCACCAGCAACACCTCATGTGGTGCATCGGGGATGATTTTGCCCATCACCTGCTTGATCTTGGTCAGCTCGTTCATCAGGTTCACCTTGTTGTGCAGTCGTCCAGCGGTATCAATGATCACCACATCGGCGTTGTGTGCCTTCGCGGAGCTGACAGCATCAAACGCCACGGAAGCAGGATCAGCTCCCATCTTCTGCTTCACCACCGGTACCCCTACCCTTTGCCCCCAGATATCGAGCTGTTCCACCGCAGCGGCACGGAAGGTGTCGGCAGCTCCGAGGTAGACGGTGAGTCCCTTTTGTGTAAACTGCCAGGCCAGCTTGCCGATAGTGGTGGTCTTCCCTACCCCGTTCACACCCACCACCATGATCACATAGGGTTGCTTATTCCCGGGAACCATGAACCCCGAAAGATCGTCGCTGTTATTCTCCATGAGTAGCTGTGCAATCTCTTCGCGCAGGATGGAGGTCAGCTCATCGGTACTCACATACTTGTCTCGGGCTACCCGATCCTCGATGCGCTCAATCACCTTCAGGGTGGTATCGACCCCCACATCGGATGTCACCAGTACCTCTTCCAGCTGATCCAGCACCTCGTCGTCGACCTTCGATTTGCCGGCTACGGCACGGGTGATCTTTGAGAAGAAGCTCTCCTTCGTCTTCTCCAGACCTTTGTCGAGCGTATCCTTCTTCCCTTTGGTGAATCTGTCAAAAAGACCCATAATGCAGTGATAATTTTTTCAATATTCTTCTTCCGACTTTCCTTATTCCGCTGCCGGAAACGGCTGCGAAACAATTGCAAAGCTACGAAATAGTCAATAAAAAACTTCCCTGTGTGGTGGCACAGGGAAGCTTTTACATATTTTTAACAGGGTTACTTCGTGAAGTAATCCTTTACCTGATCGTTCAGGATCATCTCTTCCCTGAAACTGTATGCACCGGTCTTGGGTGACTTCACCATCTTGATCACCTTGGTGTGACTGCGTCCGGTGGTTGTATTCTTATCACGGAATCCCGCAACTGCTTTCTTTGCCATAGTTTATCCTGTATTACTTGATTTCCTTGTGGACTGTCATTCGCTTGAGGATGGGATTGTATTTCTTCAATTCCAACCGCTCAGTGGTGTTCTTTCTGTTCTTGGTGGTGATGTAACGAGAGGTGCCGGGCATGCCGCTCTCCTTGTGCTCGGTACACTCCAGTATTACCTGTACCCTGTTTCCTTTTGCTTTCTTTGCCATTGCTGCTTACTCCCCTTATCGTTATGCGTTTAAAAATCCTTTGGCTGCGGCTTGTTTCAAGGCTGCATCCAATCCGATCTTATTGATGGTGCGTAATCCGGATGCCGAGATGTTCAAACTGATCCAGCAATCCTCTTCCACCCAAAAAAATTTCTTTGTGAACAAATTGACATTGAATTTACGTTTCGTCTTCCTGTTGGAATGTGAGACGTTGTTGCCAACCATTGCTCTTTTACCTGTTATCTGACAAATCTTAGACATTGCTATATGGTATATTTGTTGTTTCCCTTCTTTTCGGACACAATTTTCCTGACAAATCAGGGCGCAAAATTAAGCATACTTTTTTTAATTACCAAAGAAATTGGCAAATTAATTTCTATGCACTCAGCTCCTTTTTCCTGCTATTCGCCCGGAATAGGAATTGCGATCACCAGCAAAGCCGTTCACAGCTGCAAGCGGTCAGAAGATGGCAGCGAGATCGGCCAGCAGCCGATTCAGTGTATGCAGGGTCTCCCTGCGGATCTCCTTTCGCCATTCACCCTCCGCACCCTGCACACCCACCAATTGATCGGTGATGGTCTGTTCTGCTGTATAGATCTTCGGGAAGAAAGCATTTGCATCTTTCTGTGCAGCCTGGTAGGCAATGTCACGCACCACGATCATGCAGCCGGCATTGGTGACGGTGGCATCGAACCGGTAACTCATCACCACCTTCTCCGGTCGGGGCAGCTCTGTCCGGTTGCTGACAGTTACAGTACGTGCTTTCTCGTCATACCGGATACCAGCCAACATAGGGTTTGACGCAAAAGTCTTCTTCGTCCAATCCTGTAGCAGCCGGTACTTCTGATCAGCTGACAGGCTTTGTCCAACGGGGATAAATTGTTCAAAGATCACCTTTCCGTTGGCAGTAGGAACAGCTGTAAATGCATTGTCGGTCTGTCCCGTCATGGCAAACAGGGAACAGACAAACAGACTGAATGTGATGAAATATCTCTTCATAATCTTTACAAAACTGTCTATTGGACTACAAACCTACGAAAAAGATTAATGCATACTCCCGGATATGCAAAAAAACAACCCTTTATATTTTCATTATCCCCTAAAAACGATTACTTTTGCAACGCGAAAAACTAATGTCACATTTTTCATTTGGATATGTCTGCTAAAAAAAACAAAGAGTCGCAAGCTGAAAAGAGTTTTGAGAATATTGGCGAGGCGCTGACCAGTTCCGAACAGTTTCTGGAGAAAAACCAAAAATCCCTGTTGACGGGTCTGCTGGTAGTGGTACTATTGGTAGGTGCATATCTGGCATACCATTATCTCTATAAGGTACCCCGTAATGAAAAGGCGCAGGCAGCCCTCTTCAGGGGTGAACGCTATTTCCAGGAGGGAGAAGATTCTCTCGCGCTTTTTGGGAATGGGAACGATTATCCCGGATTTGAGGCAATCATCAGCCAGTTCAAGGGAACCCGTACGGCCAATCTGGCGCATGCCTACGCCGGCATCGCCTACAACCGGATGGAGAATAATGAAAAGGCCTTGGAACATCTGAAAAAGTTCAAAAGCAGCGACCTGCTGATCAGTCCAGCCATCACGGGAGCCATCGGCGATGTCTATATGAACATGGGTGAGGGCGAAAAGGCGATCAACCAGTTCATGAGTGCGGCCAAAGAGGCAGATGACCAGATGCTGAGCCCTCTCTATTACAAGAAGGCAGGCAATGCCTACCTGGTGGCGGGCCATTACGACAAGGCCATCGAGCTCTTCACCCGGATCAGGGAGGAGTATACCAACACTCCTGAGGGACAGGAAGCCGATAAGTACATCAGGCAAGCAGAACTGTTAAAAGAATCGAAATAAGATGGCTACTGCACTGCAAAATCTCTCGTCTTACGATCCGCACACGGTTCCTTCGGGCGAAGGGAAAAAAATTGGCATCGTGGTGTCGGAATGGAACTACTCCGTCACCGGCAGCCTGTTGAGTGGAGCTGTGAATACGTTGCTCAAATTTGGGGTGAAGGAAGATGATATTGTCGTGGAACATGTACCGGGAAGCTTTGAACTTACCTACGGAGCCAGATTGCTGATCGAAAAAACAGAGGTAGACAGTGTAATCATCCTGGGGTGTGTCATTCAGGGTGAAACACCCCATTTCACATTTGTATGCGACAGTGTGACGGAGGGATGTACCGAGCTGAACCTACAGCATCATGTTCCGGTGGTATTCGGCCTGTTAACCACGCTTACGCTCGACCAGGCCAAGGCTCGTTCCGGTGGCCGGCACGGCAATAAGGGTGACGAAGCGGCCATCACTGCGTTAAAAATGATGGCGCTTCATTCCAGATATCAATAATTGTATTACCTTTGCAACCGCAAAACAGGGGCAGTTACCAGAGTGGCCAAATGGGGCTGACTGTAACTCAGCTGGCTTACGCCTTCGGTGGT
>JADLKK010000208.1 GCA_016839025.1 Proteiniphilum sp. | reverse complement strand
TATTACTATTCTGTATGATGTTCGTTGGGTTGATTGATCTTTTCACCTCTTCCATATAGCAGATGTCCGGGAATGACAAATGCCAGGAGCCATGCAAACGATTCCACCAGCAACTGTTCCGGAAGTTTCAGATAAGATGCTGCCAAGGCAGACAACCCAAACAGCACACTGCCAATGATCATGAACCTGTAACGCAATATGAGCGCTGTCATCATAATTGCGAAAGCGGTGAAAACCATGAAGAGTGGGTGTTGCAGCTCGAAGTTGACTTCATGCATCACATTTTGCAGTATCAGGTTTGTGAGTACAAAGCATACTGTCTGCGAGAACCAAATCGATATCAATGCAATTCTCAACCGTTTTCCTCTTTTATCCTTTCTCTGTTCAAGCAAGAAATAAACGGTAAATGCAATCGCAATCACTGGCAGCGCAATCTGCAAGAAGTTCATGATGTCTTCCAGCAGGAATGAATAGACCATTCTGCCTTCAACATATCCCATCAGTGATCCCAGGAGTAACAACCAACCCCAAACAATAAATAGGATCGCCCATTTTCTCAATCTTTTTTTGGAAACTTCATTCATGGTGATGATAATTAAAATTACAGTTTAATTTATTTCCACAAATCGTACCTAATGAGAGATATTTGTTGGCTTCAGTCGCAATAGGCTGATGAATATCCCCTCTCTATATAGATACAAAAGTAGCATGAACATATTCATGTTGATACATATTAATCCTTAATTTTAATTGCTTGGAAAGTGGGAATTTAGCAAGTTAATACTATTTGAGAAGCTTTTAGAGACGGTATAGTGTGTTCCATGTGATGAACCAAACCGTATATTTGTTTGTTTCGACTGCTGTGCCGGGCTGAAAATGCCCTCTCCCAAAACATTTAACAAATGAGCAATATCCTGGTATCCCCTCCGAAAAAAGGTTTTATAGGTTTCATCGAAAAAGGTGGTAACGCCTTGCCACACCCAGCAATCCTCTTTGCAATCTTTGCCCTGATCACCCTGATCGTATCAGGAATCGGGTCATGGCTTGGCTGGTCTGGCATACACCCAGCAACGGGTGAGGCGGTAGATGTGGTGAACCTACTCTCCCGGGAGGGATTGCACCGGATACTGCTCGAGATGATCGACAGCTATACAGGCTTTGCCCCGTTGGGTATCGTGATGGTAGCCTTGCTGGGTATCGGTGTAGCCGAGAGCAGCGGACTGATAGGTACCGGAGTGAAAGCCCTGTTGGTGAAAGCCCCACGTCGTATCATCACCCTGATGGTGGTCTTTACCGGTGTGTTGTCGAACATGGCCTCCGATATAGGCTATATACTGATCATTCCGTTGGCGGGTAGCATCTTTCATTCACTGGGCAGGCATCCTATCGCCGGTATGGCAGCCGCCTTTGCCGGCGTGAGCGGTGGCTTCAGCGCCAACCTGCTGATCGGCACCATCGACCCCCTACTTGCGGGACTCTCCACCGAGGCTGCCAATATCATTGATCCCGATTATTATGTGATGCCGACTGCAAATTATTATTTCATGGCAGTATCAACTTTTCTGATTACCTTCCTGGGTGCCTGGGTAACCAACCGCTGGGTGGAACCGCGACTGGGTAAATATGTGGGAGATGTGACTCCGGAGGAAATCGTGCCGCTGACAACAGTCGAAAGAAGAGGGCTGCGCAACACCGGCATCGCTGCTTTGGCTTGGGCTGCACTCATTCTGGCCGGCATCCTGCCGGAGAATGGTCTGTTGAGGGGTGCCGACGGTACTATATTGCACTCTCCTCTTCTGAAGGGATTTATTGCTTTTCTCTTCCTGAGTGCCTCCACACTGGGAATTGTGTATGGTTATACGGTGGGCACTTTTAAAAAATCGGGTGATGTGATCGATGGCATGAGCAACAGTTTCAAAACATTGATTTCTTTTCTGGTACTGGTCTTTTTTGCGGCCCAGTTTGTCGCCTGGTTCCAGTGGAGCAACCTGGGGGTGCTGCTGGCAATCAATGGTGCTGACCTGTTGAGA
>JADLKK010000064.1 GCA_016839025.1 Proteiniphilum sp. | reverse complement strand
GATGCCCCACCCCGTGGCAGTGCCAATCCCTCCTTTGGCCGCTGGCCGCGAGGTGCCACTCGACGCACAGGATACGTCGTACTTGGCAGCATCGGCCAGGATGTTCAGCTTCTCCAGTATCTTCTCATTCATCACTTTAGGGTTCGGGGATTCCGACAGGTATCGTTGCACAATGACACCTGCAAAGTAAGTCAATTCCGGAGATTTATAAGCAACGGAAATCTTAAAAAATGCTCATTGCCGACAACAACTTTCCGGTTCAAGAAAAAAAGATTCCTATTTTTGTAACCGAGTGGTCGTAACGCGTGTCCTATGCATGTAAACAAAAAATTCACTCACTAAAAACATGCGAATATGGAAGATTTGATACCAATTGTGGCCATCCTCTGTGCAGTGGGTTTGCCCATCGCCACCGGACTGCTGTTAGGGCTCAATGCTCTCAGAAACGAACACCGGGAACGGATGGGACTGATTGAACAGGGCATCATACCCCCCAACAAAACAAAGAAGAAGAGTGATCCCAACCGCCTGGTGTCACTACGGAACGGTATCGTGCTGATCTCCCTGGGTATCGGTATCATTGTGGGGTTCCTCTGTTCGGAGAACCTGGTGATCGGACAGGGTAACGAATTCTGGGTGACCGGCGCCAGCGTGGTTTTCTTCCTGGGTGTGGGTTACCTGGTCTACTTCCTGGTAACACGGAAGATGGTTTTATTGCCGCAACAGGAGGATAACGAAAGAGAATAACCGTTTGCAATGAACGAGAATCAGCGTGTGCAGCAGGTGCTCTCCGGCAACACTTCCGCGTTCGCATATTTTGTCGAGACCTATCAGGATATGGCCATCACCATCGCCCATCGGATATGCGGCAATATGCAGGATGCGGAAGATGTGGTACAGGAGAGTTATGTGAAAGCCTACCGCAACCTCCACGCCTTTCGCTCCGAGAGCAAGTTTTCCACCTGGCTCTACCGCATTGTCTACAACACGGCGGTGACTCACTCCAGGACACGTATTTGGACAGGTAACCGAGAGATTGAGATTGAACAGGCTAGCAACCTGGCAGATTCGGCACCCGACCTCGCGCTATCAGAAAGAGAACGCAAAGAGGTAGTGGCAGATATTCTGGAGCGAATACCCAGGGGAGATGCGTTGCTGCTGACATTGTACTACATGGAGGATCATCCGGTGAAGGAAATAGCCCAGATCACCGGACTGAATGAACCCAACGTAAAGGTTAAACTTTTCCGGGCAAGGAAAATGTTCAAAGAGCTACTGACAACATGCTACAGCATGGAGGATGCCGGTTATGGCTGAACAGCACGTTGCAGTCATACCCGATAAGCGGGTTGATTGATCAAAAGCATCAAAGCAGAATCACAATGAAAGAAAAAAACATGGACAGAGGGGATGAGATCCTGAGACAGCTGATGCAGTCAGCAGGAAAAAAAGCTCCAGAGAATCTGCAACATCGTATCCTGCATCAGATTGAGACCGAGCATGCACTCACCCCGAAAAAGGAGACAGGGACGAAGAATAGCGTGTCGTTGATGAGGGACCTGGGAGGTATTTTCGGTACGATGTATATCCTGCTTGCGGCCATCGTGACAGGTGGCTACCTATTGCTGGGAAAGGCCTTCCTGCAGTCCCCCGGCTTCTGGGGCACAGTCGTGCTGGTAAGTCTGATTTTCAACCTTTTCTGGTTGATCACACGATTGGATGATTATTTGCGAGAGAAAAAAAGATAACCCTGCCGTTTGTTTGGCAGGGTAACTTTTCACGTTGTAGCGATGCAATTGCACTACGGCGTTCACTCGCTCATGAGTTGTTCCCGGGCGGCCGCCAGGATCTCGGGCGACTCGGCAGGTGGATAATGTAGATCGAGTGAACGAAACAATTCCAGGATAATATCCCCCACCGCTACTCGGGCGAAAAATTTCTTGTCGGCTGGAATCACATACCAGGGTGCATGTGGTTTGGATGTTTTCTCCAGCATCTCCTCGAACGCTTCCTGATAAGCATTCCACTGGGAGCGTGCCTGCAGATCGGCTGAACTGAATTTCCAGTTTTTGTCCGGTTCATTGATGCGGGAAAGGAATCGTGCCTTCTGCTCTTCCATCGAGACATTCAGGAAAAACTTGAGGATGCGCATGCCGTTCTGGTGCAAGTGCTTTTCAATGGCGTTGATCGCCTCGTAGCGGTCATCCCAGAACTGCCGGTCGATCTGATCGACCGATTCGTAACCGGGGATCCGCTCATTGAGGATCCACTGCGGATTCACCTTCGTTGCCAGCACATTCTCGTAGTGTGATCGGTTGAAGATCTCGATCATACCGCGCTGCGGCAGCGCATGGTAATGACGCCAGAAGTAGTCATGCTCCAGTTCGTTCTTGGTAGGAGTCTTGAAGCTATGCACACGGCATCCTTGCGGGTTGATGCCCGACATCACGTGCCGTATTACCCCATCCTTGCCGGCCGCATCACGTGCCTGCAGGATAACCAGCAGCGAGTAACGATCGTCGGCATAAAACATCTGCTGCAGCATCTTGAGCTCCTTGATATTCGCCTTGATCTCCCTTTTCGCCGTTTTCTTGTGAAAGCCTCCATCCTCGCAGGTAGCATAATCCGCCAGATTTACCTTCCTGCCGGCTACAACTCGCAGCTTGCTGTAATCATAATTCATAGCCTTCCTTATTTCTGGTGTTGCGCAAAATTGCTTCCAATCCCTTTCAGAAGACCCTCATACCGCTGTTCATCGGATATGATCCGGAGGCCCTCGCGGAAGATCTCATTCTCCTGGTTGATGATCCGGAAGAATGCAGAGGAGTCATACAGGTCGCGGGCCATCAACGCCTTGAGCTGCAGCAGGATCAATGTACGAGACTGTACATATTGTGCCTCATCCCATTCAACACCGTCGGTTAAGGCTTGCTGCCGCAACCTGCCGTCCAGCTCATCAGGTACCTGGTAGCTATCTGCAAAAGAGAGAGCATCGGGGTAGTTGCCTAACAGCTCCTCCCTGTTCTTGTCCACCTCGGAGATGGCTACCTTGTTGACCGCGCCGGTGGCATTGAGACGGGCATGCAGCATGGTACCGGTGGTATCCATTGCCACGAAGTAATCGGGCATGATCCCGCCACCACCATAGACAGTACGTTTGTTAACCAGCGTAGTATATTTGAGTGAGTCGGGAAAGCGGATGCTGTCGGCTTCAAAGAGTTCTCCGTGCTGATATCGGTGCATGAAATCCTGCTGGTAACCATCCGGGTCTCCCGGTTCATAAGGCTTCTGGATGCTTCTCCCGGTAGGGGTGTAGTAACGTGCCACAGTGAGCCGGATCATGGTTCCGTCCGGCAAGGGCAATTGGCGCTGCACCAGCCCCTTTCCAAAGGTTCTGCGTCCTACGATCACTGCACGGTCCCAATCCTGCAGGGCTCCAGCCAGAATCTCACTGGCTGATGCAGAATTGCTGTTGACCAGCACCACCACCTTACCACCATTGAGCTGAGCGGTACCGGCAGCATTCATGGTGAAGCGAGGCTGATTCTTTCCCTCGGTATAGACAATCAGCTTCTCATCATCCAGAAACTGACTTGCGATCTCATTGGCTGTTTGCAGGATGCCACCACCATTGTCGGTGAGATCAAAGATCAGGTGTCTCATCCCCTGCTTTCTGAGTTTCCCCGCAGCCTCTTTGAACTCCTGCCCGGAAGTGATGCCAAAGCGACTGAGGCGGATATAGCCGATCTCGTTGGTAACCATATAGGCGGCATCGATACTGGTGATCGGGATCTTATCGCGAACAATCCGAAAAGTGATCGGTTCCGAAACGCCGCGACGCAGCACCTTCACCTCCACCACGGTACCTTTTGGCCCCCGCAGGCGACTGACCACATCCTGGTTATTCATCTTCACCCCGGCAATGAGGGTATCATTCACGAAGATAAACTTATCTCCCGGCTGTATGCCTACTTTCTGCGACGGTCCACCGCTGATCACTTCCATCACATAGAGGGTATCGGTGATCATGTTGAAGGAGATACCGATTCCCTCGAAGTTACCTTGCAGCGGCTCATTCATCGCCTTCACCTCCTCTTCGGTAAGGTAGGAGGAGTGTGGATCCAGCTCCCTGAGCATGCCACGGATGGCTGCCTCCGTAAGCTGTCTGGCATCGACATCATCCACATACAGCCCTTTGATCATCTGAAGGGTTCTTTCCAGCTTCACTCCTTCGGGCGAGGGTCTGAATTGAGAAAAAGCGTTTCCCGGGATCAGGAAGACGCTTACAATGGCAATCAGGAGATATTTCTTCATCTTTCTTTTCAGGGTTTGGGTTTGAGCTTCATCCCCTTTGGGATGAATAGATTCACGTCGTGGCCATAGCGTAGCAGTTCCCTCACCTGGGTGGAGCTGACATGCGTAAGAGCGGGCTCGGTGAATAATAGGAACGTTTCGATTCCCGAAATGGTTCGGTTCATATCGGCGATGGTTTTTTCGTACTCAAAGTCGAACACCGAACGTATGCCCCGCAGGATGAAACCTGCCCCGCATTGTCTGGCAAACTCAAGGGTGAGAGAATCGTAACTCTCCACCCGTATGCGTGGCTCATCACCGTAGAGGTCACGGATCATCTCCAGCCGCTCCCCGAGGGTGAAATATGTCCTCTTCGATTCGTTGACACCGATGGCGATCACGATCTCATCCACCAACTGTAACGCGCGGCGCACCAGTGACTCGTGTCCAATCGTGAAAGGATCGAAGGTTCCCGGGAAAAGTGCAATCCGCTTGTCGATTATTTCCATTATGCAGGTTTATTGAAAATCAAGTGGAAAGTGGAAAACGAAACCGCAGCACCTGAAGACCTTTCCACAGCAAAGCTGACAGCTGAAAGCTTATTGCTGACAGCATTTTTCACGCAACTCCTTCCTCTTCAATCACCAGATTGTCAATGATAAAATTCTGTCGTTCAGGGGTATTTTTCCCCATATAAAATTCCAGGAGCTCCTTGAGCAGGTCCTCCTTGCGCATGGTCACCCTGTCGAGGCGAATATCTTCACCGATAAAATGACGAAACTCGTCGGGAGAGATCTCACCCAATCCCTTGAAACGGGTGATCTCCGGGTTCGGTCCAAGTTCCCCGATGGCGTTAAGCCGCTCCTCTTCGCTGTAGCAATAGATCGTTTTCTTCTTGTTGCGTACACGGAAAAGTGGTGTCTGCAGGATGTAGACATGTCCCTTCTTGATCAGGTCGGGAAAGAACTGCAGAAAGAAGGTGAGCAGCAGCAGCCGGATATGCATCCCGTCGGTATCGGCATCGGTGGCGATGATCACCTTGTTGTAGCGCAGGTCATCCATGCTCTCCTCGATGTTGAGGGCTGCCTGCAACAGGTTGAACTCCTCGTTCTCATAGACGATCTTCTTGGTGAGTCCGAAGCTGTTGAGGGGCTTCCCTCGAAGACTGAAGACTGCCTGATAGTTGGGGTCACGGCTTTTGGTGATTGATCCGCTGGCCGAGTCACCCTCGGTGATGAAGATACAGCTCTTCTCCTGCTGGTCGCCCCGTGCATCGTTGTAATGAATGCGACAGTCGCGTAGCTTCTTGTTGTGCAGGTTGGCCTTCTTGGCTCTCTCGCGCGCCAGCTTGGTGACACCGGCAATCGCCTTGCGTTCCTTTTCCGAGTCGAGGATCTTCTTCTGCAGGATCTCCGATGCATCGGGGTGCTTGTGCAGATAGTTATCGAGTTCCTTCTTGAGAAAATCGTTGATGTGCTTGCTCACCGATATCCCACCGGGTCCCATCTCTTTCGATCCCAGCTTGGTTTTGGTTTGTGATTCGAAGACCGGCTCCTCCACCTTGATGCTGATGGCTGCAACAATACCGTTGCGGATGTCGGAATATTCAAAGTTGCGGTTGTAAAACTCCTTGATGACACGTGCAGCAGCCTCCCGGAAAGCGGTGAGATGAGTTCCCCCCTGTGAGGTGTGTTGCCCGTTGACGAAGGAGTAGTACTCCTCGCCATACTGTGTGGTATGGGTGATGGCTACCTCAATATCCTCTCCGTGGAGGTGGATGATGGGATAAAGCTCCTCGGAGGTAAGGTTCTCATTGAGCAAATCCTCCAAACCGTTCTTTGAGCAGTATTTCTTTCCGTTGAAGAGAATGGTGAGTCCGGTGTTGAGGAAAACGTAGTTCTTCAGTAGCGGCTCGATATGCTCCTCGCGGTAGTGGTACTCACCGAATATCTCCGGATCGGGGGTGAAACCCACCTGTGTGCCATTGGACTGATTCGTGGAAATCATTCCACTCTCTTTCACCAGAATCCCCTGGTTGAAGAAGACCTGCTTGGCCTGCCCCTCGCGGATACTCTCCATGAAGAAGTCGGAAGAAAGGGCATTTACCGCCTTTATTCCCACTCCATTAAGACCAACCGACTTCTTGAAAGCCTTGGAGTCGTACTTGGCACCGGTGTTCATCTTTGAGCATACATCCTTCACTTTGCCCAGGGGTACGCCGCGACCATGGTCACGCACAGTAACCTGCTTATCGCTGAGGGTGATCTCAATGCTCTTCCCGAAGCCCATCATATACTCGTCGATGGAGTTGTCAAGTACCTCCTTGAGCAGGACATAGATACCATCATCGTAGGAGCTACCATCACCCAGTTTGCCGATATACATCCCGGGACGGCGGCGGATATGCTCCTGCCACTCCAGGGTTACAATATTATCTTCCTGATAGTTATCCTGTAATATTCGCAGTTCTCTTTCTATTTCGTTCACAATCTCTCTCTTCTCCTCTTACAAATTTTTAATAAATGCCCTCCGTCGCTTGGTCTGACGGGTCTCCAGGTCATCCCACATCGATTTCACGCGATGGTTCAGATCCAACTCCGGATTGCTCTCGGCATAGTCGAAACCCAAACGGCTGGCAGCAGGTATGAATTCATTGAATATAAGTGCATTAACTCCTTTCCCCTGATACTCGGGGTCGACCGCTATCAACATCAGATCAAGTACATTGTTCTCTTTTCCTTTGAGGGCACGATAGAGATGGTACCACCCTGTGGGCATGAAGTGCCCCCTGGCCTTCTGCAGGGCTTTGGCTATACTGGGCAGTCCGATACCCACACCAATCAGCTTGTTGTCCTCCTGACGCACCACCAGCGTGAGAAACTCAAGGCGCAGCAGGGGAATATACATATCCACGTAATAGTCGATCTGTCGTTCGGTCAGCTCCACGAACCCGTAGAGATCCTTATAGGCACGGTTGATCAGCCTAAAGATCTCCCTGGCGTAGGGATAGACATCCTTCTTACTCTGCAGGTGTTTGACCACCAACCCGGAACGTTTTTTCACGATCTCGGTGGCACGGAGAAACCGTTCGGGTGTCTCCTTGGGGATGGTGATGAGAAACTCCACCCAATCCTGGTCCTTGGTATACCCCATGCGAATCATATGATCCACGTAGTAGGGGTAATTATAAATGGTGGAAAGGGTGCTCATCTGGTCAAATCCTTCCACCAGCATACCCTCATGGTCCAGATCGGTAAAACCCAGGGGGCCATGCAACTTCTCCATACCTCTTGAGCGGGCCCAACTCTCGGCGGCACCAAAGAGGGCGTCAACCACCTCCTCATCGTCGATGAAGTCGACAAAGCCGAAACGGGCATTCTTCTCGTTCCATATCTCATTGGCCTTGTGGTTGATGATCACCCCTATCCTGCCCACGATCTCACCGTCGCGATAAGCCATGAAGTAGTTGGCGTCGCAATGGTCGAATGCCGGATTCTTGCTCCTGTTCAATGTAGCCCTTTCATCATAGACCAGTGGGGGGACATAATATTCATTGCCTTCATAGAGATCGATACCGAACTGAACAAATTTTTTCAGATCATCTTTCGAGTTTACTTTATGGATTGTTACTGACATGTTGCTCACTTTCAAAAGGTTCCCTGTACTAGCTTGGTTCTGACGCCTCTTCAGGAGACAGATACAAAGATACAATTTTTTTGATTGCACCCGTCACTGTCTGTTTAATCTTTCACCTTCTGGCGGTAAAGCTCCCACCGGGCTTCCACCTCCCGCACGTAGTTGATGGTTTCGTCGCCGCGGAAGTAACCGCTGTGGCAGACCGGATCGGTGTAATACTGCTCCAGACGCTTAAGCTGGACAAAACGCTCCACATTTCCCTCCCAGACATCCTGGTCAGCGTCATACTTTTCGGCCAATGCCCGGGCATCAGAGATATGACCGATACCTCCGTTGTAGGCGGCGAGAGCCAGTTTTACCCGCTCTCTCTCATCTTCAACAGAAGAAAAGAGAGCCAGTAACCGGTCAAAGTATGCTGCCCCAGCCCGGATATTCTGTTCAGGGTCATAGAGCTGGTCACCGGCAATCCCCAACGAAGCAGCGGTAGCGGGCATCAACCCCATCAGGCCGACAGCTCCGGCCCATGAGTGCTCCTCGGTGCTAAAGGTTGATTCCTGGTAAGCAACAGCGGCAAGCAGTCGCCAATCGATACCCAGTCGTTTCCCTTCCTGCCGGAAGTAACTGTCAAATGGCGAGATCAACCCCGGACCCAATATCTCGCCATACGTGAGGCGATCTTTCTCATCATAACCTTTTGTCTCCTCAAAATATCGCTTCATGATCCGCAGAAATACCGGCTCCTCTTTTTTGCGTAAAAACCAGCTGTTGAGTGAATCGGCCAACACGGGGGTATTGCTGCGCACGACCCATGAGGAGCGCTGGTCGAAGCTAAGTGGCAGATCGGTATGCAGATTGCGAAAATAAGTCTGATTGAGTCGTGCCAGGTCATCATCCGCCACTGTATAAGGGATCTCACCACGCGACACCATCCGTATCAGATCCTCCGGGACAAGGGAATCGCTTCCCGTGGCATCTATCAGGATACCACCACCCAGCTCCTCATTCAGGTGGATCATCCGTTGGTGAAAGCGCGAGCCCCGGGTAACCGTTACCTTCCTGCCTATCAGATCGGTGACATCGGTCACCAGGGTATCCCCCCGCATGGCACGCTGCACCAGTACCTGGTGATTGATCCGCTGAAGGCCGCAATAACGTACCGAATCCCTCCCCTCGCGTGTCACCGGCATTTGATAGGCAATCACATCCCCCCTGCCTTCCTGCAGCATACGGAGTAGCGAAGCGGTACCGGGCGCCACAATGATTTCCGGGAAGAGATCATGGTAACGGCAAAATTCACGGATCATGTCATAGTGATACCCCATCGGCTGATCGCGATAGATGAAATAGGACGTGGATGTGTTGAGTGTCAGTATCCGCAGGGTATCCCCCATCCGGATGGTGGGAAAGTCATATGCGTCCTCGTTCCGCGGGTTGAAAAGAGAGCAGGCTGAGAGCAGCAATAGCAAACAGGGAAGGTAGCGGACTGTTTTCTTCATACGGTCTGTTCCGGTTCATGATCGTGGTTGCAAAGGTAAAAAAAAACTGCATATACCATTATGCTATCCAATTTACAACCATTTGTTTGAATGAATGAAAAAATAACATATATTTGCTGCTGAAATCAATGCAACCGAATCAGGGCAAGAGTCATGAAAAAACAGCTGACCGCTCTTCTCCTTTTTCTCTTATTCGGTTTATTCAAAGGAGTCATGGCGCAACAAGCTGACTGGCGTGTCTATGTTGAGCAACTGGCCGAAGAAGAGGGGATGGATGAGCATACCGTGGAGAATATCTACACGGAGCTGCTCTTTCTGGAGAGCAACCCCATGGAGCTAAACAGCGTGACGCGCGAACAACTGGAACAGTTTCCGCTACTGTCACCGGCTGAGGTCACCTCTCTGGTCGCTTTTCTGACAAAGAACCGTCCCCTCTACACGGTGTACGAATTGCGCAATGTTCCCCACCTCGATTTTCACACAGTCTCACAGATACTGCCTTTTTTTACGGTGGTCGATCCGCAGAAGAAGAAGGCAGCGATATTGCCACGGGGCTTTGGGAGAGATGGGTTACATGAGCTACAGCTGCGACTCGACAAGAGTCTCACCCCTCGCGCGGGGTATGGCACCTACCCCGACTCGGTGCTGGAGCGGTACCCCAACCGGAAATACGGGGGTGAGGATTTCTATACCTCTCTACGCTACTCCTTCCGTTACCGCGACAAGCTGCAGGCGGGCTTCACCGCCGAGAAGGATGCCGGGGAGCCCTTCCTTCGGAGCGGCTACCCAAGGGGATACGACCACTACGGACTGCACCTGCTGCTTCGTGACCTCGGACAGCTCAGGACTCTGATCTTGGGCGACTACCGTCTTTCCTTTGGCCAGGGGTTGATCTTGAACAACGACTACGGGGTGAGCAAGAGCTGGAGCAGTGATCAGGTGGTACGGCGCACACAGCAACCCAAGCGTCACTTCTCCACCGCCGAGAGCGGCTACTTCCGTGGTGCGGCAGCCGTGTTGGCTGCCGGCAATCTCTCTCTCACCGCCTTCTACTCCGCCAGGAAGATCGATGCCAACCTCTCCGATACAGGAGAAATCACCTCCTTCAAAACGGATGGGCTGCACCGCACACCTCTTGAACGGGAGAAAAAGGGAAACAGTAGCGAGCAGGTGACCGGTGTCAACGTCAACTACCGCAAGGGAGGGTTGCAGCTGGGCACTAGCTGCCTCTACCACGCCTATGACAGGATGTACAACCCAAAGCTCCAGGAGTACAACCGTTACTACCTGCGTGACTCCACCCATGTGAACGGCTCCGTGGATTACTCCTTTCAGCTGCCGGGGTTCCTCATCGCCGGTGAGACGGCTATCGCCCGCAACGGCGCTGTGGCAACTCTCAACACGATTCAATACCGCTCAACGGGGGGTAGCACCCTCACGTTGCTGTACCGCCATTACCCGATCTCCTACAATGCCCTTCATGGACAGGCATTCTCCGAAGGGAGTACCCTGCGCAACGAGAATGGGCTATACCTGGGGGGAGGGTTCACCCCCACCCGCGGGGTGATGGTGAACAGCTACCTCGACCTGGCACACCATCCCTGGATGAGGCTTGGAGTGGATGAGCCCTCCTCCACAATCGACTACTACCTGCTCACCAGCTGGGAAATCAGCCGTCGTACTTCGCTCGACTTGCGGTACAAATACAAAAGGAAGGAAAAAAGCTTCTCCCTGCCAGATGAGAGTGCCAAACCTCTCCTGCCCTACACGACGCAGAAGATACGCCTCCGCTGGATGCAGTCACTGCAAGGCGGGTGGGAGCTTCGTGCCACGGCAGACATGGCACTTTACAAGGAACAGCCCTTCCCCGTAGAAAAGGGAATCATGCTCTCGCAGAGCATCAGCTACCGCGGCAGGGGTCGTCTCACGGGTGATGCCTTCATCGCCTTTTTCGATGCCGAGAGCTATGATGCCCGCCTCTACTCCTATGAGCGCAACCTGCTCAGCAGTTTTTACATGCCCTCATTCTACGGAAAGGGAATGCGGTTAGCCCTCTCCGGGAAATACAGCGTCTCCCCCTCCCTCACACTATCGTTCAAGGCAGCCCACACCCGCTACCGGGATCGCGACACCATCGGCAGCGGCACCGAGCTGATCAATGGAAACAGCCGTACCGACATCTGGTGCTATCTGCGGTGGAAGATCTGAACGTTCTCGATTGTTTTTTGTACTTTTGAGCCAAAATCAAACCCAAATGGCTCATCCTCTCCTGCAGATAGACACGCTGACGAAAAGCTTTGGCGACCTGTTGCTCTTTCATGATATCTCCTTCGGCATCGCCGAGGGAGACAAGATTGGTCTGATCGCCCCCAACGGGTCGGGCAAGACCACCCTGCTCAACATCATTTCCGGCAGAGAGGGTTACGATACGGGACGTGTGGTATTCCGCAACGATATCCGGTACGCCTGCCTGGATCAATCGCCCGCCTACGATCCACAACTGACGGTGCTGGAGGCCTGCTTCAGTGCCGATAACGAGACAGTACGACTCATTGCCCGCTACGAAGAGATGATTGCCAGCGGCAGCCAGGATGGCCTCGACGAGCTGCTGCTACAAATGGATCTGCTCAAAGCGTGGGATTATGAACAGCGGATCAAGCAGATCCTCTCGCAGCTACGCATCGCCGATTTCCACCAGAAGATGGGAGAGCTCTCGGGGGGGCAGGTGAAGCGGGTGGCCCTGGCCAATGTGCTGATCAGTGAGCCAGAGTTGCTGATCCTGGATGAGCCTACCAACCACCTCGACCTGGAGATGACCGAGTGGCTGGAGGAGCACCTGAACCGCAGCCGGATGAGCCTGCTGATGGTAACACACGACCGCTACTTTCTGGACCGCATCTGCACGCAGATTCTGGAGATCGACCAGCAACAGCTCTACAGCTACAGGGGGAATTTCTCCTACTACCTGGAGAAGCGTGAAGAACGTCTGGCAGCGCAACAGACCGAAGGAGAACGCGCCCGCAACCTGCTGCGCAAGGAGCTGGAGTGGATGCGCCGCCAGCCCCAGGCACGGGCCACCAAGGCCAAGTCACGCATCGATGCCTTTTATACACTGGAGGAGAAGGCACAGCAGCGACGCAGCGAGGAGGGAATCCGTCTGGCTGCGAAGGGAAGTTATATCGGCAAGAAGATCTTCGAGGCGAAGCATGTCAGCAAACGCTTCGGCGACGTGCGGATCACGGATGATTTCAACTATGTCTTCTCCCGCTACGAGAAGATGGGCATCGTGGGCAACAACGGAACCGGGAAATCGACCTTCGTGAAGATGCTACTCGATGAGGAGCAGCCCGACCGTGGCAGCTTCGAGATCGGTGAGACGGTCCGCTTTGGTTACTACAGCCAGGATGGTCTCCAATTCGACGAACAGATGAAGGTGCTCGATGTAGTGCAGGCAATCGCCGAGGTGATCGACCTGGGAAACGGACAGCGACTCACCGCCTCCCAGTTCCTGCAGCACTTCCTCTTCCCACCGGAGAAGCAACACAACTATGTCTACAAGCTGAGTGGCGGTGAGCGCCGTCGTCTCTACCTCTGCACGGTGCTGATCACCAACCCCAACTTCCTGGTACTGGATGAACCGACCAACGACCTGGACATCCTCACCCTCAACATCCTGGAGGAGTACCTGCAGGGTTTCAACGGCTGTCTGATCGTGGTGTCGCACGACCGCTTCTTCATGGACAAGGTGAC
>JADLKK010000063.1 GCA_016839025.1 Proteiniphilum sp. | reverse complement strand
TTTCGATCCCTACCCCTTATATGGAGATACATTGGTTGTTGATATTTTGCACACTTTATTGGCCATACGTTCATAATTTCATTATCTTTGGGTTTGAATCATCATTTATATAATTGATTTTCCTTTATGGCCCGGACTAAACAAAACCGAAAAGTGGAACACCCGCCGCTGATGCAGGGCTTCAAACCCTTTGGCATCCCTCGCAAGATGCTTCAATCGGTTACACTGCTATTTGAGGAGTATGAAGCCATGCGACTATTGGATTACAAAGGGATGACACAGGAGCAGGCTGCCGTGGTGATGAATGTCTCCAGACCTACCCTCACGCGCATCTATGAGAAAGCACGACAGACCATTGCCCAGGCACTGGTGGAGGGTAAGATGATTCACATTGAGGGGGGCAACGTACAGTTCGACAAAGAGTGGTACCGCTGCCGCCGATGCTTCAGGCTGATTGCCGGCCTCGAAAACCACCACCGTTGCAACGACTGTGATCTCCCCGACAGCGATGAGCTGATCCCCATTCAAACGGATCAGAAATAACCCTTCATATACCACCTTCTAACAACATTGTCATAACGATGGAAAATAGACGAATCATTGTCACCTGGTGCAAGATCTCGTTGCGGGGATACGGAGCGACACTTATCCTGCAAGCAAACGGATGCACCAACGTGAAGGTGCTGGAGGGTGGTATCGCCGCCTGGCCCTATGCGAGGGAAAAGTGATCGAGTGATGCCATGCCATAGCATGTAATAGTATAGATGAATACTATATCGAAAGAATGCATATCAATATTATAAATATTTGAATTTGGTTAACTTTGCAACAAACATTAAAAAAATGAACTATGGAAACAAATCAGGAAAACAACGCTCCGGCAATGCCGAGAATCGGTGACAAGGCACCCTCCTTCACCGCCAAAACCACACAAGGTATCATCAACTTCCCGGAAGGGTTTGAAGGTAAATGGAAAATCCTCTTCAGCCACCCGGCCGACTTCACGCCGGTATGTACCTCTGAGTTCATGACCTTTGCCAGCATGCAGCCAGATTTTGAGGCTCTTAACTGCCAGCTGGTGGGTCTTTCAGTGGATGGTCTCTACAGCCACATCGCCTGGCTCCGTACCATCAAGGAGAAGATCGAATACAAGGGGATGAAGGATGTAGAGGTGACCTTCCCGCTAATCGAGGATATCTCCATGGAGGTAGCCAAGAAGTATGGTATGATCCAGCCCAACGAGAACAGCACCCAGGCAGTACGGGCGGTTTTCTTCGTGGACCCCAAGAACATTATCCGCACCATCATCTACTATCCTCTCTCGCTGGGACGGAACTTCGATGAGTTGAAACGGGTTCTGATCGGACTGCAGACAGCTGATCAGTTTGGTGTGGCACTGCCGGCCGACTGGCGTCCGGGTGACGAGGTGATCGTGCCTACCGCCGGCTCATGTGGTGTTGCCAAGGAACGCATGGAGACCAAAGAGGAGGATATGCATTGCTATGACTGGTTCTTCTGCACCAAGAAGCTTTCGAAAGAGGCAATTGACAACGCGTTGCTGAGAGGCTGACCGGTTGTCCGAACCGCACGATTGCATCCCGCTTCCCCCAGAGGCGGGATTTTTTTATTGCGATTGTTTTGTATCTTTGCCCAAACACCTCTAACGACACATAACCTTTACATATTGAAACGATGAAGAAGATTCTTTTTTGGACGACCCCTTTCCTGATTTTACTGTTGCTGGGTTCATGTCAGCAGAAAAGCGAGCAGAATGAGTGGATCCCACTCTTCAACGGGGAGGACCTGACCGGCTGGACACCCAAGATCACCGGCTATGAGGCAGGTGACAACCATGGCAACACCTTCCGTGTGGAGGACGGGTTGCTCAAGGTGCGATATGATCAGTATGATGCTTTTAACAATCGGTTCGGTCATCTCTTCTACCAGGATGAGCTGTCGCACTACAAGTTGCGGGTGGAATATCGTTTCGTGGGTGAGCAATGTCCCGGCGGTGAGGGATGGGCTTACCGCAACTCCGGCATCATGGTGCATGGTCAGCGCCCGGAGACGATGACGCTCGATCAGGATTTCCCCACCTCGGTGGAGGTGCAGCTGCTGGGCAGCGATTCGCTGGTGGAACGCACCAACCTGAATGTCTGTACCCCCGGCACCAACATCGTAATGGGAGGAGAGTTGATACTGGATCATTGCATCAGCTCCTCTTCGGCATTTTTCTACGGAGAAGAGTGGGTGACTGCAGAACTGGAGGTGAGGGGCAATGAGGTGCTTTACCATGTGGTGAATGGCGATACCGTGTTGCAATACAACCAGCCGCAGCTGGATGAACGCGATCCCACCTATGCACGGCTGATCGACCTCAACGGTGGGGACAAAATGCTGCACAAGGGGACTATCTCGCTGCAAAGCGAAAGTCATCCCATCGACTTCCGGAAGGTGGAGCTGATGATACTGGAGTAATCAAATGTACAAAAAAGAGAGGCTGTCCACCGGGACAGCCTCTCTGCATATTGGATATCGAAACAATTTGCTTAGTCCAGTTGCGGTCCCGAGGGGATCAGCGCGATGGCTGCATCGTTGTCGCAATACTGCTTGAAGTTCTCGATGTACATGCCGGCCAGTTTCTTTGCCTTTGCTTCCCACTCGCTCTTGTCGGCGTAGGTGTTGCGGGGATCGAGGATGTCGGATACTCCTTCCAGCTTCGCCGGAGCGGTCAGGTTCATGATGGGCACGTGAATGGTTGCGGCTTCTTCGATCGATCCGTCGATGATGGCATCGATGATGGCGCGGGTATCCTTCAGTGAGATACGCTTGCCGGTGCCGTTCCAGCCGGTGTTCACCAGGTAAGCCTTGGCGCCGTGCTGATTCATCTTCTCTACCAGACGCTGTGCGTACATGGTGGGGTGCAGTGTCAGGAACGCTTCACCAAAGGCGGGTGAGAAGGAGGGCTGCGGTGTGGTTACCCCTCTCTCGGTACCTGCCAGCTTGGAGGTGAATCCGCAGAGGAAGTGGTACTGAGCCTGGTTGTCGTCCAGAATGGATACCGGAGGCAGCACACCGAAGGCATCGGCAGAGAGATAGATGATCTTCCTGGCGTGACCGGCACGCGAGGGAAGCACGATCTTGCTGATGTGATAGATCGGGTAGGATACACGGGTGTTCTCGGTAGCGGAGATATCAGTGAAATCAATGTTGCCTTCATTGTCAACCGCCACGTTCTCCAGCAGGGCGTCACGACGGATCGCTCTCCAGATATCAGGTTCGTTTTCCTCCGAGAGGTTGATGGTCTTGGCGTAGCAGCCACCTTCGTAGTTGAAGACGCCGTTGTCGTCCCAGCCATGCTCGTCGTCACCGATCAGGAAACGCTTCGGGTCGGCAGAGAGGGTGGTCTTACCGGTACCGGAGAGACCGAAGAAGATGGCCACATCACCATCCTTGCCCACGTTGGCAGAGCAGTGCATGGATGCCACACCCTTCAGGGGCAGGTAGTAGTTCATCAGGGCAAAGATCCCCTTCTTCATCTCACCACCGTACCAGGTACCACCGATCACCTGCATCCGCTGGGTCAGATCGAACAGGGTGAAGTTCTCGGAGTTGAGTCCCTGCTCCTGCCATTTGTCGTTTACAACCTTGGAACCGTTCAGACATACGAAATCGGGCTCACCATAGTTGGCCAGTTCGTAGTGCGAGGGGCGGATGAACATGTTGGTCACAAAGTGAGCCTGCCAGGCCACACGTATAGTTTATTGGCCTTGCTAAGCTGATTGGTGACAAGACCCTTGCAATAGTTGAATGCATCTGTGGTGCAAGGACGGTTGATGGTACCATCCCACCAGAGGGTGTCTCTTGTTACATCATCTTCAACGATGAATTTGTCTTTGGGTGAACGACCGGTAAACTTTCCGGTGTAGACTGCCGTAGCGCCTGTTTTGGTTAATTTGGCTCTTTCGAATCCCTCGTTGGCAGGATTCATCTCATCCTGAAACAGCGTCTCGTAGGAAGGATTGTGCACAATTTCGAAATTGCCCACAATGCCATACTTGCTTAAATCTAAATTTGCCATCTTCTTAATTTTTGGGTTATTATGTATGTTTGAACTAAACTCTGTTTTTGATGAACCTAAAAACGACGGTACAAAAATACGCTTTTTCCCCGAAACCGGAAAGGAATTAAAGAAAATTTTCTTTAATTATTGGTTTTTTCGCAGAAAAACCTTTCATTCAACAAAAATATCAGGGAATTGTTTACCGTGGTGGCGAAAATCATTACCTTTGTTTTCCGAAAAAAATCGATCACTATAGAACTGCAAGCATGAAAGTAATTAATTTTTCGGAAACCAATTCCTTGCTTAATACTTACGTCCGTGAAATACGCGATATCACCATCCAGAATGACAGGCTTCGCTTCCGCCGAAACATTGAGCGATTGGGAGAGATTATGGCTTATGAAATCAGTAAAAAACTCCGCTACAAGAGCATCGAAGTGACCACACCGCTGGATGTGGCTAAAGTAAACATTCCCGACGAGGAAATCGTAATAGCCACCATCCTGCGGGCAGGACTTCCTTATCACCATGGAGTGCTTAACTATTTCGACGGGGCGGAGAATGCTTTCGTGTCGGCATACCGAAAGTACAAAGAGACGGGACACAAAACCTTCGACATCCACATTGAATACATCGCCTCTCCGTCAATCGAGGGAAAAACGCTCATTCTGACCGATCCGATGTTGGCCACCGGAGGCAGCATGGAGCTTACCTACCGGGCATTGCTCACCAAGGGTGATCCCTCCCATATCCATATAGCCACCATTATTGCCAGCCAGCAGGCGATTGATTATTGCGTCAAAAATTTTCCGCAGGAGAAAACCACCATTTGGGCGGCAGCCATTGATCCGGGACTCAACGAGTCCTCCTATATTGTACCAGGCATCGGGGATGCAGGTGATCTGGCTTATGGCGAGAAGGCTTAATCATAAAACCTCTTTTCAAATGCACTGAACGATCCCTTTTTCCGGATCACCCTTTTCCACATGGCTGCAATGAAGCCAACCCCATAACCGGTGAGTTGTATCCAGGCGGCAACCATACTGTAAAGCGCTATCTTTACCGATCGGTTGATGCGAAGGGAATCGATAAAAATCACCAGGCTGTAAAGAAGGGGCAGTAGCAGCAATGCCCGAAAAAACAAGCTGATTAGCAGGATCAGCATCATACCTGCCACGAAAACTGCGGGAAGCAGATGCACCAGTCGCAGCGATCCGGGATGCAACAGGTGTAGGTTGATCCGCGCAATTCCTGAATTGAATACCTGCTTGAAGAACTGAGGGAAGGTGGATCGCCGTTTGTGGTAGACATAGGCGTCGGGTATCAGTGCTGTGCGGTAACCTGCTTTCATCAGCCGCAGACTAAAATCAATGTCTTCTCCAAAGCGCATCGCTCCGTATCCTCCCAACTTGTCAAATGCCGTTTTGGATACCCCCAGGTTGAAGCTACGGGGGTGAAATTTTTCCATCGATCGCTTCCCCCCCCGGATGCCGCCGGTAGTGAAGAAAGAGGTCATGGCGTGGTTGATTGCCTTCTGAACAGGAGTGAAGGTGGGCAGTGCCGCATCCGGTCCACCATACGCATCAACCGGATGGTTCTCCAGGAATGTGGTTATGGTTGCGATGTAGTGTGGTGGGATGATGCAGTCGGAGTCGAAAAAAACCAGGTAGTTGCCCGTTGCTCTGGCGGCTCCGGCATTACGGGTGAGACCAGGCCCGCTGTTAGGCTTTTCAAAATAGGTAATAGGCAATCGATCCCGGTATTTTGCCACTACCCGGTCTCCTTTCTGCCTCGAACCATCCTCTGCGACAATCACCTCAAACCGCTTATCAGTCTGTTCGCAGAGGCTGGAGAGTAATTCGTCCAGCTCGTCAGGTCGGTTGTAAAGAGGGATGACGATAGAGTAATACATGGTCTCACGGGCTTTTGTGTCTGCAAAACTAATCAATTTCCGGTTATATACTCTGCTACACCCTGTTTTGATTCAGATGATGGATAAAAAATAAAACAAAAAAATGTGAAAATGTTTGAATATTTAAAAATAGGCATTACCTTTGTATACTTGGAAGATTCGTCTGCTGCAATGTCGACAGCAGTTTGTACAGAGACTGACGGTTCGGAAAATTTCGGTTATCTATGGTAAGGGCTTCAGGCATACTTTTTTTTCTGTTTACCTTGTGGTTGGCACTTTCTTGTGGTAGCCGGGAGGGTACTATGATCAAGGGAAAGATTGGGCATTTGAAGTCACCATACATCCTGGCCACTTATTTTTCTTCCGATTCCCTGGCGATTGACACCATTTCTGTTGACAAAAAGGGGCGTTTTACCTATATAATCCGACCTGATACACTTACCGCCTATTCTCTTTATCTCGATCAGTATGAGAGTGCTGTGGTCGTTTTTGCCGGCAGAAATGACCGAATAACGGTGAGCGGTGATGCCCGTATGCCAGATCTGATCACAGTAAGAGGCAATGACTTAAACGATGCTTTGACACAATTCAAAACAGAAAATCAGGAGCAGCTCAGACAGCGTGCCCTGTTGTTGGAGAAACTGCGGTTGAGCAATCAGCTTGACTCCGGCAACAATCACTCTCTTTCAAGGCAGGAGGAGGTATTGAAGCTGAACGTGCTCAACCACGAACTGGCACTCAAAGCGGAGGAGTCCATCCAGGCCAATCCCGCTCATATGTCGAGTCTCATTCTGATCAACAGTTTCTTCGTGCAAAGTGACAATCCCGTCGCCCTGGAGCGGGTGCTGGGTTACCTGCAGGGTGAAATACGCCAAAGTGAACTGGCCGTCAGGCTGAAGGTTTACTCGGAAAAGATAAGCAGATCGGCTGAAGGGGCCAGGATGCCCTACTTTACGCTGAGAGACAAGGAGGGTAAAGAGATTCGCTCAAGCGACTTTAATGGTAAATATCTTTTGTTGTCCTTTGTCTCTACTGCAGGTGATGAATCCCGCGAAACAGTGGGGAGGCTGAAACGTGTCTATGCCGATCTTGATGAAGATCGTGCGGCCTTTGTCACCATCTACATCGATTCCGATATCTATCCGGTCGGTTATGTAGAGAATGACTCAGTTCCCTGGATTGTTGTACCCGAGAAGAGGGCTTGGGGAGCTGATATCGTGGAAACCTTCAACGTGCAGTATCTCCCTTACAATATTCTGATTGCCCCCGATGGTCATATCAAAGCGCGAAACATCCCTGCACAGGGTATTGCGGAAGTAATTGGCTCTGCTTCCGGAGAGTAAGTATCATTCAAAAACCGGGTTACATGCTGGTCAAAGTGTTTGGAGCGGCTGTACAGGGAATTCATGCCACGCTCATCACCATTGAAGTGAATGTCTCCAGAGGAATTCGCTTTTTGTTGGTTGGCCTGCCCGATGCCTCTGTGAAAGAGAGTCATGAACGCATCGTGTCTGCTCTGGAGGTGAATGGCCTCCGGTTTCCCCGTCAACAGATCGTTATCAATATGTCGCCTGCCGATATCCGCAAGGAGGGGTCGGCATATGACCTGCCACTGGCTGTGGGTGTGCTCGCCGCATCCGGTACGATTCATTCTGACCGGTTGTCCTCTACGCTGATGATGGGGGAGCTGTCGCTCGATGGGAATGTCCTTCCGCTGAAGGGTGCTTTGTCTATTGCCGTGATGGCAAAAGAACAGGGTTTCAACGATCTGATCCTGCCGGACGCCAATGCTGCCGAAGCGGCTGTGGTAAACGGCGTTGCCGTTTATGGAGTGAAACATATCCGGGAGGTAGTGGCCTTTTTTAATGGAGAGAGCAGTCTGCGCAGGGTAGTGGTACATGTAGAGCGCGTTTTCTTGAATCAACGTGTATCGTTCGAATACGATTTCTCTGACGTAAAGGGACAGGAGAACGTGAAAAGGGCATTGGAGGTGGCCGCTGCCGGAGGGCACAACGTGGTCATGGTCGGACCACCAGGGTCAGGTAAATCGATGATGGCTCGTAGGATGCCTACCATTTTGCCTCCGTTTACCCTTGAAGAGGCACTGGAAACCACCAAGATACACAGCGTTGCCGGTAAGACGGGGCAGCAGCTCTCGTTGATGGCACAACGTCCGTTTCGCTCCCCGCATCACACTATCTCCGACGTAGCCATGGTGGGGGGAGGCTCATGGCCGCAACCGGGTGAGATCAGTCTGGCCCACAACGGTGTCCTTTTTCTGGATGAATTGCCTGAGTTTAATCACCATGTGCTGGAGGTGATGCGTCAACCGCTGGAGGATCGTAAGATTGTCATTTCCAGAGCCAGGTTCAGCGTGGAGTATCCGGCCAGCTTCATGTTGGTAGCAGCAATGAACCCCTGTCCCTGTGGTTTTCACAACCATCCCGAAAAAGAGTGTGTTTGTACACCCGGCACCGTGCAGCGATACATCAACAGGATATCGGGCCCCCTGCTGGACCGCATCGACATACAGATTGAGATCGTACCGGTACCTTTCGACAAGATTGCCGCTGTGACAGCTGCAGAGCAGAGTAAGGTGATACGGGACAGAGTGATGCGGGGAAGAGAGATCCAGCGGCTTCGCTACCAAAAGATGAAGGGTATCTACTGCAATGCGCAGATGAGCAGCAAAATGATTCACCGTTTTGCACAGCCGGACGATGCGGGATTGAAGCTGCTGCGATCGGCTATGGAGAGGCTGAGCCTCTCAGCGCGTGCTTACAGCCGCATCCTGAAGGTGGCCCGTACCATTGCCGATCTGGCAGAGAGTGAAACGGTACAGGCGGTACATCTGGCTGAGGCAATCAGCTACCGTAGTCTCGACAGGGAAACATGGGCCGGTTATTGACCTTTATCGCTTCTCGAAGTGGTGGTCATCGTAGTACCTCGAAAAATTGTGTCCCCAGCGGAATCCTTTTTCGGCAAATGCTTTCACCACGGGGTGACCGGGATACAATGTGCCGTTGACGGTAGTGTCTGACACGGCTCCTGCCGGTTGGCTCGGGCGATCCTCTTTTTTCCATCGCAATGGGTTGAAACGGGGATTGATATCAATTGCCATTCCGTTGGCATGCTGTGAATAGCTGATGTCCCGGTAGCAGAAGCTGTAGCTGTTGTTGTCCGCCATGGAGAGGCTGTCGTTCCAGCCATATCGCACAATGGGGACAACCTTCTCAATCACAAATCCATCTTTCAGCATTAAAGTGAACAGCTCTCCAATCTCTTTTGTGATCTTTTTGTTGCAGAGAATTTGTCCCTTGTGAATCCATCCATCCACAGAAAGATAGGACACATCCAGCAGCACCAGTTGGTCGATGACCTCATTTGGGGCATTTGTGCCGGCTACCGCCTCTTCAAAACTGTAACAGGCATCGACGATGGTATCGGGAAGTATTGCGTCAGCTGCTGGTGAGTCAAGGAGGGTGTTTTCCGGTGGCAGCTTTTTCCCTTCTGAACCCTTACAGGAGCAGGAAAGCAGCAGCAGCAACAGGAGTCGTGTGGGGTGCCTCATCGGGAGCATCTGCATACAGGGATGGATAGGTTTTGTGCAATCAGGTGGCAATCAAAGAAAACGGTTAGCCCAGTTCCAGTCCGAATTCATCGGACAGCTTTTGAAGCGAAGGATTCTGCTTCGTCATCTCATCGAATATCTCACGCGAGGTGAGTGCCTTACGGATGGCATTTCCCTCAGCAATCCGGATCATCATGGTGATTTCGCTGTTGCTCAGCTGCTCCCGCAGAAAGGAGAGGATGGAGAGACTGTTGTCGGTGAGATACTGTCTGTTCAACTCTGTGTTCACCTCCACCTCAAACACCACATCACTGATCATCTTCGGCCGATAGAGTGTCATGGTGTTCTTCAGCAGCTTCTCTTCGGTGAGATTGCCGGCATACGCATTCCAGGCAGCCAACAGCTCCTCCTCGCTGAATAGCTGTGATCCGGTGATCTCTTTTTCAGGATCCTCAGGGACTGGTTCACTTGCCTTGTTCGCTGTGAATGAGCTGATTGAGATCCCCATCCCGGAAACAGATCCCATTCGTTTTTTCTGTGATCTGCTACCGGTGGGAGATGGAGTGGCAGGATAGAGAGGTGGATCCGGCTCCTTCAGTTCCGGATGCGGAGTCTCTTCGGACATTGGGTTTTCAGCCGCGTTCCCTAAAGGCGTCTCTGCAGCCTGTTGGGGAGGTAGTCCGGGAGATGCTGCCGTTTGTCGGATATCGCTGCTTCTTTCCTGCACCTCAATAGGTTTCAGGCTCTTTTTTTTTTCTCCCTTTCCTGTTGCATCCTTTTCGGTGAGCTGGCACAAACGGATCAGCATCAATTCCACCATCAGTCGCTTGTTTTTGCTGATGCGGTAGTTGAGGTCACAATCGTTTGCTATCGCAATTGCTTCGTAAAGAAAAGAGAGGCTGCACCGTTTGGCCGTTTCGCTATACCGTTCCCGGATGGTTGCTCCCACTGGAAACAGCTGTATCGTCTCGGCATCCCTGCAAACCAGCAGGTCGCGGAAATGAGAGGCAATGCCACTGATGATGTATTGCCCCTCGAATCCTCTGTTGAGGATATCGTTCAGGATCAGCAGCGAGTCTGTAACACTCCCGGTAAGGATCGCGTCGGTGAGTTTGAAGTAATATTCATAATCCAGCACGTTCAGGTTTTCAATTACTGCCTGATAGGTGATCTTCCCTCCGGTGTAGCTTACCGTCTGATCGAAGATGGAGAGGGCATCGCGCATACCGCCGTCGGCTTTCTGTGCAATGATATTGAGCGCCTCTGCTTCGGTGGTCACACCCTCCTGTTGTGCCACATGTTGCAAATGCTCTACGATGTCACCGATGCTGATGCGGCTGAAATCATATACCTGACAACGGGATAAGATGGTGGGGATGATCTTGTGTTTCTCCGTGGTGGCCAGGATAAAGATGGCATGTATCGGTGGCTCTTCCAGGGTCTTGAGGAAAGAGTTGAAGGCTGACGGTGAGAGCATGTGTACCTCGTCGATGATGTAGACCTTGTATCTGCCGATCTGAGGAGGTATGCGCACCTGGTCAATCAGTGAGCGGATGTCATCCACTCCGTTGTTGGAAGCAGCATCCAGCTCAAGGATGTTGTAGGAACGTTGTTCATTAAAAGCCACACAAGACTCACATGTGTTGCAGGCCTCATGACCGGAAGTGGGATTCAGACAGTTGATCGTTTTTGCGAAAATACGCGCGCAGGTGGTCTTGCCCACACCTCTCGGACCACTGAAAAGATAGGCGTGTGCCAGCTTGTTCCCGGCAATGGCATTTTTCAATGTAGTGGTGAGTGCTTTTTGCCCCACTACGCTGTGGAAAGTGGTTGGCCTGTATTTTCTTGCTGAAACGATATAATTATCCATGTCTGATTTGGACAAAGTGTGAACCACAAATATACGAAAATTATTGGATCTCTCCATTCCGGTTACTCCGGTACGACACTTTTTCCTATCTTTACATCGCCCATTGCGAATTGATTGTATCAAAGAAGATGAAGAATGTTGCCTTTTTTGCTTTCCTTGCCGGAATCCTGCTGCTGAGCTTACTCGCCTGCTCATCGAGCAAGAAGAGTAGAGCCGAGATGAAAGTGTCATATGAGCCGGAGACGATTGTGCCTGATACCTTTGTCCTGCCGCGTCTGCCGGCATCACTGACCGACCCCAATGAACGGGCACAATACCTGATACATCATTTCTGGGATCGGTTCGATTTTTCAGATAGCGATCTTACCACAAAACCGGCTATCACAGAGCAGGCTTTTGTTGATTATATTCATCTCTTCAGCTTTCTCCCTGCTGCTGAATCTGCTGCTCCCATGCTCCGGACGCTTCAGCGGGCTGAAGCAGATACAACCATGTATCGTTATTTCGTATCACTGACTGAGAAATATTTTTACGATCCCAATTCTCCCTTCCGCAATGAGGAGTATTATATCCCTGTGCTACAGGAGGTCATCGATTCCCCTCTGTTGACGGAAACTGAACGCTCCCGCTACCGCTTTCAGCTGGAGATGGCGCTAAAGAACCGGATTGGCGAAAAGGCGCACAACTTTGCCTTCACCCTCGCCACAGGAGAGACAACCATGCTCTGGAATCTTGACAGCCAGTACCTGTTGTTGCTCTTTTCCAATCCCGGGTGTCCCGCCTGTGAATCGCTAACCCGCCATCTGGAAAATGCTCCGGCACTGAAAAAAGCTCTCTCCATGAATGGCCCTACACGGACCATGTTGACCGTTTTGACCATTTACCCCGACAGTGACCTGGAAGAGTGGAGGGCGCACCTGCCTGAAATGCCCCAACATTGGTTGCATGGCTACGACCAGGATATGCATATTACAGCCAACCGCCTCTATGACATCAAAGCCATACCAACAATCTATCTGCTTGACAGGGAGAAGAGGGTGATTCTCAAGGATACCTCGATTGAGGCTTTGGCGTCTTTCTTTTCTGTAATTGATTGATATATAAGGATAAATATATTGATATTTTTTATTTTAACATTTGAAAGGTTTCTTTTTGGGGAAAATCTGCAGCGGTAAGCAAAAGTGCGTTACTTTTGCAAATCCAAATTCCTCTCTTTTGGTGAAAAGAGGGTAAAAGAAAGGGGTTTAGCATGCTGTGTGAAACAACAGCTAAATCTGAGTAGTAATCAAAATATTTTTGTATGAAGTATGTGAACTTTTGCCTGGCAGCAATTCTTTCACTGGCACTCTCATCAGGATCTGTAAAAAAAGATCTGCCTTCTACAGGTTATTATCCCGGGGAAACGATTCCTGATATCGTTTTGACAGGTTTGGGAGGAGAGAGGCTCACACTGCATGAATTGAAAGGCAAAAAAGTTGTGCTGAACTTCTGGGCCAGTTATGATGGCCCATCCCGTGCAGCCAATGTGCAGCTCTATCATTTTCTGTCACAGCAAAACGCAGATGTCATGTTTGTATCGGTTTCTTTCGACGAGAACCGGAATGTGCTGCAGCGAACATTGGCTATGGATCACCTGGAAACCGCTCTCTGCTTCCACATCGAAGAGGGAAGAGACGCTGAGCTCTATAAGGATTTCAGGTTCAGCAATGGTTTCAGCAATTACCTGATCGATGAAAAAGGAGTCATTACCGCAACGAATGTCACTCCCGATCGGTTGAGGTTGATCCTTGAGGTGTAAGCGTAAATAAAAACGGACGTTGATTGGTTTTCAGCGCCCGTTTTT
>JADLKK010000207.1 GCA_016839025.1 Proteiniphilum sp. | reverse complement strand
TAGTAGCGGACGGGTGAGTAATGCATGAGAAGCTGCCATTGGGAGGGGGACAACAGTTGGAAACGGCTGCTAATACCCCGTATGCCGGAAGGTGAAAGGGAGCGATCCGCCCGATGAGGTGCTCATGTCCTATCAGCTGGTTGGTGGGGTAACGGCCTACCAAGGCGACGACGGGTAGCCGGCCTGAGAGGGTGAACGGCCACACTGGAACTGAGATACGGTCCAGACTCCTACGGGAGGCAGCAGTGGGGAATATTGGGCAATGGGGGCAACCCTGACCCAGCGACGCCGCGTGAGGGAAGACGGCCTTCGGGTTGTAAACCTCTTTTGTACGGGAAGAAGGAAGTGACGGTACTGTACGAATAAGTCCCGGCTAACTACGTGCCAGCAGCCGCGGTAATACGTAGGGGACGAGCGTTGTCCGGAATTACTGGGCGTAAAGGGCGCGCAGGCTGTGCTGCAAGTCAGCTGTGAAATGTCTGGGCTTAACCCGGGCATGCGGTTGAGACTGCAGTGCTGGAGTGCTGTAGAGGCAAGTGGAATTCCCAGTGTAGCGGTGAAATGCGTAGATATTGGGAAGAACACCGGTGGCGAAGGCGACTTGCTGGGCAGCAACTGACGCTGAGGCGCGAAAGCCAGGGGAGCAAACGGGATTAGATACCCCGGTAGTCCTGGCCGTAAACGATGAATGCTAGGTGTGGGTGTAGAGATACATTCGTGCCGGAGTTAACGCGATAAGCATTCCGCCTGGGGAGTACGGTCGCAAGATTGAAACTCAAAGGAATTGACGGGGGCCCGCACAAGCGGTGGAGCACGTGGTTTAATTCGATGCAAACCGAAGAACCTTACCTGGGTTTGACATGTACGTGGTACGGATCTGAAAGGTGAAGGACCTTGTCTTCGGATGAGGAGCGTACACAGGTGCTGCATGGCTGTCGTCAGCTCGTGTCGTGAGATGTTGGGTTAAGTCCCGCAACGAGCGCAACCCCTGCTGCCAGTTGCCAACGGTTGAAGCCGGGCACTCTGGCGGGACTGCCATCGACAAGATGGAGGAAGGTGGGGATGACGTCAAGTCATCATGGCCCTTATGTCCAGGGCGACACACGTGCTACAATGGTCGGCACAACGGGAAGCGAGGTAGTGATGCCAAGCGGATCCCTTAAAGCCGGTCTCAGTTCGGATTGAAGTCTGCAACTCGACTTCATGAAGCTGGAATCGCTAGTAATCGCAGATCAGCCAAGCTGCGGTGAATACGTTCCCGGGCCTTGTACACACCGCCCGTCACACCACCCGAGTTGGGTGCACCCGAAGCCGGCGGCCTAACCTTTCGAGGAAGGAGCTGTCGAAGGTGTGTCCGGTGAGGGGGGTGAAGTCGTAACAAGGTAGCCGTACCGGAAGGTGCGGCTGGATCACCTCCTTTCTAAGGAGATCTGCAACAACAGGCAGACCTCGAAGACAAGCAGGGATCGCACACCTCTTCCCTTCTCCTATAAGCTAATCCCCATGTATCTTGACAACTTCATAGAGGAAGAAGAACTGAAAAGAGGAAAAGGTAGTAAGGGCACACGGTGGATGCCTTGGCGCCATCAGCCGATGAAGGACGCAGCAAGCTGCGAAAAGCTCCGGGGAGAAGCAAGCATTCCGTGATCCGGAGGTATCCGAATGGGGCAACCCGGCTGGAGCAGTCCAGTCACCCGCGGAAGCGGGAGGAACCGGGTGAAGTGAAACATCTCAGTAGCCCGAGGAAAAGAAATCGAAGAGATTCCCTAAGTAGTGGTGAGCGAAAGGGGAAGAGCCTAAACCGGATCCGTGTCAAGGCTGCGGCCGTTGCGGATGTGGGGTTGTGGGAATTTCAGTGGATGGTCCGCAGGCTGTCCGTGGAGTTACAAACCGTCTGCATAGTCGAAGTGTATTGGGAAAGCATGCCGTAGAGGGTGAGAGCCCCGTAGGCGAAATGCAGGCGGCTCCATATGGGATCTCCCGAGTAGGCCGGAGCACGTGGAATTCCGGTTGAATCCGGGCCGACCATGGTCCAAGGCTAAATACTGAT
>JADLKK010000062.1 GCA_016839025.1 Proteiniphilum sp. | reverse complement strand
TTGAACTTTGAACATTGAACTTTGAACTTACAAACATACTAACGAACTAACGTATCAACATATTAACATAGCTGGGAAGGGTTCCGCGGGGAGCTCTGGAAGAAAGAGATCAACGTGAGGGACTTCATCATGAACAACTATACGCCCTACGAGGGGGATGACAGTTTCCTGCAGCCCTCCACCGAGCGGACACAAAAGGTGTGGGACAGGCTGACAGAGATGTTCAAAGAGGAACAGGCCAAAGGGGTCTACGACGCGGAGACGAAGCTGCCGCAGCAGATCGATACCTACGGACCGGGTTACATCGACCAGGAGAATGAGGTGATCGTGGGACTGCAGACCGACGCGCCGCTCAAACGGGGCATCTTTCCCAAGGGAGGCATCCGGATGGTGGAGAACGCGCTCAACGCCTACGGCTTCCAGCTGGACCCGATGACAAAGGAGATCTACACGCGCTACCGCAAGACGAGGGTGTCTTCTCGGCATACAACGACGAGATGCTGGCGGCACGCAAGTCGGGTATCATTACCGGTCTGCCGGATGCCTACGGGAGGGGACGCATCATCGGCGACTACCGCCGTGTACCGCTATACGGTACCACGGCCCTGATCGAGGAACGCAAGGAATTCATGCAGCGGCTCGACATCCAGGAGTTCACCGAAAACACCATCCGCAACCGCGAGGAGGTGAGCGAGCAGATCAGGGCGCTCAAGGCATTCGAGAAGATGTGCGCGGGCTACGGCTTCGACGTGAGTCAGCCGGCACGCGACAGCCGCGAGGCGGTGCAGTTTCTCTACTTCGCCTACCTGGCTGCCGTGAAGGACCAGGATGGTGCTGCCATGTCGATCGGTCGCACATCGACCTTCCTCGACATCTACATCGAAAAGGACCTGCAGGCGGGTCTGATCACCGAGAGCGAGGCGCAGGAGCTGGTGGACCAGCTGATCATCAAGCTGCGCATCGTGCGCTTCCTGCGTACACCGGACTACAACGAGCTCTTCTCGGGCGACCCGGTGTGGGTGACCGAGGCGCTGGGGGGACAGACGCTGGACGGTCGCACGCTGGTGACCCGCACCTCGTACCGCTACCTGCACACGCTCTACAACCTGGGACCGGCACCGGAGCCGAACCTGACGGTCCTCTGGTCGCAGCAGAGCCCGGAGAACTGGAAGCGTTTCTGCTCGAAGGTGTCGGTCGACACCTCGGCAATCCAGTACGAGAACGACGACCTGATGCGTCCCGACTATGGCGACGACTACGGCATCGCCTGCTGCGTGTCGCCGATGAAGATCGGCAAGCAGATGCAGCTCTTTGGTGCGCGGGCCAACCTGGCGAAGTGCCTCCTCTATGCCATCAACGGCGGCCGCGACGAGAAGTCGGGCGTGCAGGTGGCTCCCAGGTATGAGCCGATCACATCGGAGTACTTGGACTATGAGGAGGTGATGGAGAAGTTCGACCAGTCGATGCGCTGGCTGGCGAAGGTCTACGTGAACGCGCTCAAGATCATCCACTACATGCACGACAAGTATGCCTACGAGGCGTTCGAGATGGCATTGCACGACGGTGACGTGGAGCGCATCCGGGCGACCGGCATCGCGGGCCTCTCGATCGTGGCGGACTCACTGGCGGCCATCCGCGACACGCGCGTGAAGGTGATCCGCGACGAGCGGGGCATCGCCGTGGACTTCGAGCGGGAAGGGGAGTATGTGCCCTTTGGCAACAACGACGACCGCACCGACCAGATCGCGGTGGAGATCACCCGCAAGTTCATGGGTTACCTCCGTCAGCACGAGACCTACCGCAATGCGAAGCCGACACAGTCGATCCTGACCATCACCTCGAACGTGGTCTATGGCAAGAAGACGGGTGCCACGCCGGACGGTCGTCCTGCCGGCGAACCCTTCGCACCGGGTGCCAACCCGATGAACGGTCGCGATAAGAAGGGGGCCGTGGCGGCACTGGCATCGGTGGCCAAGCTGCCGTTCCAGCATGCGCACGACGGCATCTCCTATACCTTCGCGGTCTCCCCGGGATCGCTGGGCAAGGAGCGGGAGAACAGGGTATCGAACCTGGTGGGACTGCTGGATGGTTATTTCACCGCCGACGGAGGGCAGCACCTGAATGTGAATGTCTTCGACAAGGAGCTGCTGATGGATGCGATGGCGCACCCGGAGAACTACCCGCAGCTGACGATCCGCGTCTCGGGCTATGCGGTGAACTTCATCAAGCTGACACGTGAACAGCAGCTGGATGTGATATCGAGGACGATTAATCAGAAGTTTTAAGTGGTTAGCTGATAGTTGTTAGCTTTTGGCTTTTAGCTGTTAGACTCGGTTATGAAAAGAGAAGAACTCGCTTCGCTCAAACAACTTCTCTTTTTCACATAACCTTCGTCGGACAGGTTCCCAGATAATAACTGAGGAGCAAGAAAACATCCCTCTTTACAGCTGATGCAGTAATATCCCATCAGCATACATCAACATCATCATCAACCTGAAAAGAAAATGGCAGGAAATATTCACTCTCTGGAGAGCTTCGGTACGGTGGACGGCCCGGGGATACGTTTTGTGGTGTTCCTGCAGGGCTGCCCGCTGCGCTGCCTCTACTGTCACAACCCGGACAGCTGGGAGAAGGGGAGCGGCAGCTACCGGATGACACCGGAGGAGCTGCTGGAGGAGGTGATGCGCTACAAGAGCTTCATCGCCAAGGGGGGGGTTACCGTGACCGGCGGCGAGCCGCTGATGCAGGCGGAGTTCGTGCGCGACTTCTTCCTGCTCTGCCGCCAACAGGGGATCCATACGGCGCTGGACACATCGGGTGCCCTCTGGTCGCCCGCGGTGCGTGAGGTGCTCGATGCGGCGGACCTGGTACTGCTCGACGTGAAGACGATCGACCCGGTGCAGCACAAGGAGTTGACGGGTGCCAAGATCACCAACACGTTGCGCTGCTTGGACTACCTGGATCAGCAGCAGATCGCCACCTGGATCCGCCATGTGGTGGTGCCGGGATGGACGGACGACGACCGGCGACTGCAACAGCTGGCGGACTTTCTAAAACCCTATCGCTGCATCGAAAAGGTGGAGCTGTTGCCTTACCATACCATGGGTACCCGCAAGTATGAACAGATGGGATTGCAATACCGGCTGGAGGGGACCCCCGAACTGTCGCCCGAACGACTGGAACGGGCGAGGGAGATATTTGGAAAATAGCGGTCAGCGGTCAGCTTTTAGCTTTCAGCAGTCTGATAGTGAAATAGGGTAGAAATCTCTCTCTTTTTACCAATTTTTCGAAAAGTATTGAGTAAATTTGTCTATTGTGTTGACTAAAAATACTCATTCGAAATCTACATGGATAAAGCGTTATTTCATTCAAAATTTTTGTATCCCCTGGCGGGTGCTGCTGTGCTGTCCTCCTGCGCCGGCGGGGGGAAGGCAGAGGTCGAGGGACCGCTCAACATCGTCTACATCATGACGGATGACCATACAAGGCAGATGATGAGCTGTTACGACAACCGTTACATTGAAACGCCAAACCTGGACCGGATCGCCGAGAACGGGGTGATCTTCCGGAACGCATACGTGGCCAACTCCATCTCGGGACCGAGCCGCGCCTGCCTGCTCACCGGCAAGCACAGCCACAAGAATGGCAAGTTGGACAACGTGACCACCTTCGACGGCTCACAGCAAACGGTGCAGCAGCTGCTCAAGCAGGGGGGATACCAGACCGCCATGATCGGCAAGTGGCACCTCGACAGCCAACCTACCAACTTTGACTACTGGGAGATCCTGCCGGGACAGGGGCATTATTACAATCCCGATTTCATCACCGAGGAGGGGAGAAAGCATTACAAGGGATACACCACCAACCTGATCACCGATATGGGGATCGACTGGCTCGCGAACGTCCGTGACAAGGAGAAGCCGTTCGCGCTCTTCCTGCACCACAAGGTGGCACACCGAAACTGGATGGCCGACACCACCCACCTGTCGCTCTACGAGGACAGGACTTTCGAGCTGCCGGATAACTTTTTCGATGATTACAAGGGACGTCTGGCAGCACAACAGCAGAAGATGAGCATCGACAAGGACATGGATATCGTCTATGACCTGAAGATGGTGCGCGACAGCGTGAAGACCCGACTCTCAAATTCCTACCTGCGGGGCGAGTACGCACGACTCGACTCGGCGCAGAAGATTGCCTGGGATGCACATTACCAGCCGATCATCGATGCATTTTACGAGGCAAACCTCACCGGGAAGGAGCTGGCGGAGTGGAAGTATCAGCGCTATATGCGTGACTATGCCAAGACGGTGCAGTCGCTCGACGAGAACGTGGGGCGCGTGCTGGATTACCTCGAGGAGGAGGGATTGACCGGGAACACGGTGATCATCTATACCTCCGATCAGGGCTTCTACATGGGGGAACACGGCTGGTTCGACAAGAGGTTCATGTACGAGGAATCGTTCAGTACCCCACTGGTGATGCAATTGCCGGACCGCTTCAAAAAGAGGGGTGAGATTGAAGCGATGGTGCAGAATATCGACTTTGCTCCCACCATGTTGGAGCTGGCGGGACTAGAGGTGCCCGCCGATATGCAGGGTGTGTCGCTGCTTCCATTGCTGGAGCGGAAACGAGAGCCGAAGGAATGGCGCAAGTCGCTTTACTACCACTACTACGAGTATCCACTGGCACATGCGGTGAAACGACACTACGGCGTGAAGACCGACCGTTACAAGCTGATCCACTTCTATGACGACATCGACGCGTGGGAGCTATATGACCTGGAGACCGATCCCACCGAGATGCATAACCTCTATGGCAAGGAGGGCTACGAGGGGATCACCGCGGAGCTGCACAAGGAGCTGGAACGGCTTCAACTGCAGTACGATGATCCGATAAGGGAAAAGTTGTAAACTGACAGGGAAGAGCCCGGAGCAATCCGGGCGTTTTTTGTATGTCGGGCATGGGATTTCGTTCTGTATCCTTTCCGAAGTTGGAGAATGATTGGGCAGGGGGATGTTATAATCATTTAATTTTATTATATTTGGCCTGTAAATCAGAATCATTATAGATCAATCACAGTCGGGCTTGCTTTTCTTTTTCCGGTTCAGCGCTGTCGGGGGGATTTGCTTTTCTCCCGTGGCGCTTGATGTGTCCGTTTGCCGGGCCGCAAAAAATAGATCAACCAAGACAGAATATATCAAACCATAACCATAACCCTAACAATGAGCAGACGATTATTGCTGATTACCCTGCTTGTTGGCCCTGATGGGCGCAATGGAGGAGGTGACCGCGCTGCTGAAGCATCAGCCGGCAATGAAGGTCTCCCTCACCGGTTATGCCAGTCTCGAGGAGGTGGACCGGCAGTCGGACATGAGGAGCTACGGCCGCAGAGTGGATGTAGGGGTGGAATAGCCATTCGAACTATGTTTCGGATAAATACAATTTTAACTGAACTATGTTTCGGTAAACACAAAGATTGAGTATCTTTGCAGTGCAAAGCGGGAAGTCATCACTGTTCGATTTGTTGATCAACGACCTGATGCAATCGGCAGTTGACCCTAAATCGATTCTTCGCCTGAATCTTGATGAGCCAGTTTTTACTGCTTATTGGGACAATCCCTCGGATCTGTATGCTTTAATTGAAGCATCGGAAGTGCTCACCGGTGTGAAAGTGCAGTATCTCTTTCTGGATGAGGTACAACAGGAAAAGAGTGGGAACTATTTGCCAAGGGAGCATACGATACCAAACGGTTTAAAAAGATTTACATCACCGGATCTGCATCCGATTTGCTGGACAACCGGTTTGCTTCTTTGCTGTCAGGCCGCTATTTTGCCAATGTCGTACGTCCTTTTTCCATGCGTGAACGACTCAAGATTTCCGGTTTCACGAACCTATTCTCGCTTCAAACACGCAGGCCGGAAGCGATAAGAGTGATGAATGATTACCTGCAATGGGGGGGCTTTCCGGAAACGGTCCTTCATGAGATGACCGATGATGTGAAAACTGAACTGTTGCAAAGTTATTACGATTCGATCGTGTTGAAAGATTGTGTGGCATACAGCCGCATCAGGGATACAGAGCTGTTTTACCGGCTTCTTCACTTTCTCCTTACAAATGTAGGGAACATCTTCAATTACAGCTCTCTTGCCCGGTCGTTGAGCAGCAATGAAAATACGGTGAGAAATTATCTGAGTTATGCTTCCCGAAGTTATGTGCTGGCTGATGTAACCAACTTCTCATGGTCACTGAAAACGGGATCGAGAGCGGAACACAAGGCATATTGCATTGACAATGGGTTGATGAACGCGATCAGTTTTCGCTTCTCCTCCCAAAAGGGTGCGTTGTTGGAGAACGCAGTGTACAACGAATTGTGTAACAAGGGATATGCTGACATCACATTTGTGAAAAATAACAGGGAGTGTGATTTTGTAGCACGCAAAGATGGTTGCTTTCATGCGTTTCAGGTCTGTTCCGAATTGATGGATCAAAACAGCCTGCGAGAACAACAGGGTTTTAAATGTCTTACAGGGGTGACGGAAACGGCTTCATACACAATCATCACATTCAATCAACATGAGGAGATCGATGGTGTTCAGGTGCTCCCATTTTATGTTTGGGCAATGAAGGGGTAGCTGAAAGCGATCAGCTTTTACAGAATTTCGTATCCGATTGCATGCTGTTTGATTTTTTTTTGTACTATCTTTAACTTTTCATTCTGACGGTGAACAGATCGTGAAACAGGTGGCAACTGGTTGGACCTGAGCATCTTTATCCGTCTGGTGTATAGGCAACTACTAACAGATGTGATTATGGACAAAGTGGCACTCATCACCGGGATTACCGGTCAGGACGGTTCCTATCTGGCGGAGCTCCTGCTGGAGAAGGGATACACCGTGCACGGCACGCTGCGACGCTCCTCCTCCTTCAACACGGGACGGATCGAGCACCTCTACTTCGACGAGTGGGTGCGCGACATGAAACAACGGCGGCTCATCAACCTGCATTATGCGGATATGACCGACTCCAGCTCGCTGATCCGGATCATCCAGACGATACAGCCGGATGAGATCTACAACCTGGCGGCACAGAGCCACGTGAAGGTGAGCTTCGACGTGCCGGAGTACACTGCCGAGACCGACGCGGTGGGAACGCTCCGTCTGCTGGAGGCGGTGCGCATCCTGGGACTGGAGAAGAAGACACGCATCTACCAGGCTTCGACATCGGAGCTGTTCGGTTTGGTGCAGGAGGTGCCGCAGCGGGAGACAACACCTTTCTACCCGCGCAGCCCCTACGGCGTGGCCAAGCTCTATGGCTTCTGGATCACAAAGAACTACCGCGAGTCGTATGGCATGTTCGCCGTCAACGGCATCCTCTTCAACCACGAGAGCGAGCGACGCGGAGAGACCTTCGTCACCCGCAAGATCACCCTGGCAGCCGCCCGCATCGCACACGAACTGCAGGATAAGCTCTACCTGGGCAACCTGGATGCACGACGTGACTGGGGCCACGCACGCGACTACGTGGAGTGTATGTGGCGGATGCTGCAGCACGATACCCCGGAGGATTTCGTGATTGCTACGGGCGAGATGCATACCGTGCGGGAGTTCTGTACACTTGCCTTCGCCGAAGCGGGGATGAACCTCCGCTGGGAGGGTTCGGGTGTAGAGGAGAAGGGGATCGATAGTGCAACCGGAAAGGTACTGGTGGAGGTGGATCCGAAGTACTTCCGTCCCGCCGAGGTGGAACAGCTGCTGGGCGATCCCACCAAAGCCCGCACGCTGCTGGGGTGGAACCCGCGGCAGACCTCCTTCGAGGAGCTGGTGCGGCAGATGGTACGGCATGATTTGGAAAGTTATTAGCTTTTAGCTAACCGCTAACAACTAACATGAAAAAGAATTCCAGGATATACGTGGCCGGTCACGGGGGACTGGTGGGATCGGCGATATGGGAAAACCTGAAAGCGAAGGAATATACCTGCCTGGTGGGTAGGAGACAGCGGGAGCTGGACCTTACGGACGGGGCGGCGGTGGCACGCTTCTTCGACGAGGAGCAACCGGAGTACGTTTTTCTCGCCGCGGCGCATGTGGGGGGCATCATGGCCAACAACACCTACCGGGCCGATTTCATCTACCGCAACCTGCAGATCCAGAACAACGTGATCGGCGCGAGCTGGCGCCACGGCGTGAAGAAGCTGCTTTTCCTGGGCAGCACCTGCATCTACCCGAAGGAGGCACCACAGCCGATGAGCGAAGATGCCCTGTTGACCGGTCCACTCGAATATACCAACGAGCCCTACGCCATCGCCAAGATTGCGGGCCTGAAGATGTGCGAGAGCTTCAACATCCAGTATGGCACCAACTTCATCGCGGTGATGCCGACCAACCTTTACGGTCCGAACGACAACTTCGATCTGGAACGGAGCCACGTGCTGCCGGCGATGATCCGGAAGATTCATCTGGCGAAGTGCCTCATGGAGGGCGATATGGAGGCGATACGGGAGGACCTGCGCCGACGGCCTGTGGAGGGGATAGGCGCCCGCGTAAAGGGTCCGGTGGCAGACATCAGCCCCTTAGAGGGGGTTGCTCATGCCGATCTTGCTGAGCCGGTCACCGACCGGCAGATACTGGAGCTGCTAAAGAGGTACGGCGTGACGCAAGACGGGGTGATGCTCTGGGGCAGCGGGCGACCGCTGCGCGAGTTCCTCTGGAGCGAGGAGATGGCGGACGCTTGTGTCTACATCATGGAACGGGTCGACTTCACCGACCTGGCGGCCGGCAAGGAGGAGGTGCGCAACTGTCATATCAACATCGGCACGGGCAGGGAGATCTCCATACACGACCTCTCCGCACTGATCGCCGGAACCGTTGGTTACCGAGGCAAGATCAGCTTCGACAGCTCCAAACCGGACGGCACCATGCGTAAGCTGACAGATCCCTCAAAGCTGAATGCACTGGGTTGGCAGCACCGGATCGAGATCGACGAGGGGGTGCGACGGATGTATGACTGGTATTTGAAATAGCATTCAGCATACAGCTTTTTCTTTTTACCCATTTCCATCAGATTCTCACACCATCGAATCAGCAGATTATTTCTTCATTCCCTCCCAGGTGTAACGCCTTACCTCCTTTCTGTTGGGCAGCAGGTAGCTCACGGCCACGGCGATGAGGATGCCGGTTGTCATGCCCAGGAAGCCGTAGAGCAGGAAGGAGAGGTAGCTGTGAGCCCTGATCCAGAGCAGGATGACCAGCCCGGCGATCACGCCGGTGAGGGCTGCCCCCGGGCCCACGCGGGGGAAGAAGATGCCCAGGATAAAGAGGGCACCCAGTCCGCTGGTGAGCAGCCCCAGGAAGGTGTTGAACTGATCCCATAGCGAGGCGATGTTCCATGTGGCAAGCACCAGCGCCATGCCCAGTCCCAGGAGTCCGCAGATGATGCCGGACCAGCGGGCCACCTGCATCTGCGAGGTGAAGGAGCGTCCCGGGAAGAGGCTCTTGAAGAAGTCGGAGGTGATCACCGCCGAGGAGGAGTTGATGTTGGAGGAGAGCGTCGACATGGCCGCGGCGAAGATGGCCGCGATGAGCAGTCCCGCGAATCCTGCAGGCATCTCTGAAACGATGAACTGTGGGAAGACCGAGTCGATGTTGGGGTTGCTCACCATCATGTGCGAGGGATTGTTATGGTAGAAGGCGAAGAGACCGGTGCCGATCAGGAAGAAGAGGATGGTGACCGGCACGCTCAGGATGCCGTTGAGCCAGATGCTGCGGGCGGTGGCCTTCTCATCTTTCGTGCTCATGTATCGCTGCACGATGGACTGGTCGCTGGTGTAGGTGATCAGCGAGTTGGCCGCTCCCCCGATCAGTACCACCCAGAAGACCGGCTGTGTGAAGTCGAACCGGAAGTCGAAGGTGTGGAACTTGTGGAAGTCGACCGAGGTGCTCCAGAATGCACCCAGCCCCCCCTCAATTCCCATGATCATGAAGATGAAAGCGGCGATGGCACCGAAGACCAGTATGAAGCCCTGGATGACGTCGCCCCATACTACCGCCTCCATGCCGCCGCTGGTGCTGTAGATGATGGTGACGATTCCCATGATGAGGATGGATAGGTAGATGTTGAACCCCGTGACGGCGTTGAGTGCCAGTGAGGGGAGGAAGAGGACGATGGCGATGCGGCTCACCATGAAGAGGACGAAGAGTGTTGAGGCGAGCCATCGCACGGTGCGACTGAAGCGTTCTTCCAGGTAGGCGTAAGCGGTGTCGAGGCTGAAGCGGCGGAAGAAGGGAAGGAAGTAGCGGATCACCACCGGCACGATCAGGATGATGGTGATGTTGAAGATGAGCATACGCCAGTCGGTGGCGTAGGTCTTGGCGGGTATGGAGAGGAAGGTGATGGCGCTGAGCGTGGTGGCGAAGATGCTGATGCCGGCTGCCCACCAGGGGATGCGTCCGCTCGCCTTGAAGAAGTCGTCGGTGTTCTTGTTGCGCTGCATGAAGAAGAAGCCTATCCAGAGCATTCCACCGAAGTAGAGAGCCAGCACCAGGTAGTTGATCCAGCCGAACGAGGAGTGCGAGGTGTAGTCAAGGCGTGTGATGTAAGGTGATCGTACGCCGGGCCGTATCTCTCCGCCGGCGATGTAGACACTCCTCCCGTCCGACAGGTCGGCGGTGACCGCCACGGGGGCGTTTTTTGTCTCTCCTGCCACGAACCAGCTATCGGTGATGGTGTTGTAAACCAGTATGCGCCGGTTGAAGCCGGGGTGGTTCATCCAGAGAGAGTCCCTGACTTGCAGCTCCCCGCTGTGGATGGCTGCCTCCACCCGGTTGAACACCTCGCCGTTGTCGCCACCGTAGAGGAGGATATGGGAGCCACCCACCGATGAGGCGGTGGCCATCGCCAGCGGGAGAGACTCCTCATTTTTCAGTTGGATATCCCGTTTTTGGGACCAGCTACCCGGAGAAGGGCGGTAATGGTAGACCGTGGGGTAGAAAGAGGTGGTTGCTTCGTTGTTCACCTTTGCACGTCCTCCAAAGACATAGAGCGATATCCCCTCCCCATCCTGCTGTGCGGTGATGGTCGATCCGGAAACCGGCAGCGGAAAATGGGGGAGTGGCAGCCAACCGGCTTGTGCGTTATCGGTGTCAAGTGCCAGGAACTGATTGGATGAAGTGCCATCCGCCAGTTCCCCCCCGAGCAGGTAGACGCGGCTGCCGATCAGGGTAGCGGTGGCGTTCTTCACCGGCAGGGGAAGCGGTGGAAGTGGGGTGACGGTGACCCTGCTGCCGTCGAAGGAGAGCAGCCAGCTTTCCGCCGTGATACCCTTTGGTGTCTGGCCCCCCATGCAGAGAAGTCCCCCGGGGATGGAGGCATAGGCTCCCTCTGCCAGGGGCAGTGGCAGGTCGTTCCCCTCGTAGACCATGCTGAAGGTGCCATCAGCCTGTTGGGAGAAGATGAATATCTTGTCGGAGAATCGTTTGGTGCCATTCTCCCAGGGTTTGCCTTCCGGGAAAGAGGAACCACCGGCCATGATGAACCAATCACCCTGTCTGCCGAAGAAGCTGCCGGCCAGTCCTTCGTGCAGGGTTGTGTCGGCCAGCGTCTCCATCGAGAAGAGATTGGTCTGGTGGAATGTGCCGTTATGCGCTGCCTGTAGGTGCAGTGGGGTGTTGGAAGCAAACAGGAGCAATAGCAGTATCGCTTTTACATGGCGTCTGAAGAGGGTGGATAGCAGGCGAAAAGTGTACCTGTCGGTTTCGGCCATGGCTGAGGTGGATCTCATCATTTGTTTTGGGGCAGTGTGTTAAAGGATTTCTTTCAATTTAACGGTCTGGAAGACCATGTCGGACTGGCTGCTCTCATAGAGGATGCCGATGGTCTCCTCATCCACGCTGGTGATACAGGAGTAGCCGCGGCCGCTCAACTCATCCAGGAGGATCTGCTTCTCCTCCGGCCAGCTATTGCCGTCATCGCAGCTCACCTTCAGGGTGATGTTGTTGCGTTTTGAGGTGGATGCGGGATTGACAAAGAGGAGCAGCGATTTCTCCTCACCCTTTTCCCTGTAGTGGTGGCGGTGGATGCTGGCCATGCAGGTGGGCTCGATCAGTGCCTTGCGGGAGGTGGGATGCTCGTTCCATGTTGTGCCCAGGTCGGCCGTAGTGGCAATGGTACGGCCGTTTACGGTGTCGTTGCCCCGGTTGCGGTTGTCGCGCATGTTGAGCATGATGCTGCCATCGTTCAGCTCGACCGCCATGCATTCGGTGGTGTTCGTGGCTGCGGGATTACTGGTGCTCCATGTCTCTCCGCCATCCTTGCTCCAGGTGATGTTGGAGAAGGGTTTTCCCTCACTGTCCCGCCCCTGTGTGGGCAGCACCAGGGTGCCGTCGCTCAAGGTGATGCCGTGTCCGGGGGCGGGGGCGAATAACCACCACTCTTCCTTTTTGAGGTGGGTCAGGTTGACCGGCTTGCCCCAGGTGAGGCCGTCATCGCTGCTTTTGGTGAGCAGGAACTGGGAGGTCTCCTTCACGCCGAAGCCGGGCTGCGATCCTTTTGCCTGCCACTGGTGGATCCAGCGGGTGCTGTCGGCGGTCAGTCCTTCCACCCATTTGCCTGTCTCGCGGTCGAGCAGGCCATGCATCCAAAGGCCGGCCACGTAGATGTCGCCACTTTTTTCATCTACCAGGATGCAGGCATCGCTTACACCGTTGTATTTCTCCGGCAGGCCGCCCCACTCATTCATGTCGAGTACCACCTGCATGGGCTCCCAGGTATGGCCGCCGTCTAAGCTGCGGTGCAGGCCGATGTCCATGTCTCCCTGCAGGTCACGTGCACTCTCATAGCGCGCGTCGAAGATGGCGAGCAGCGTGCCTTGTTTGCTGGTGGCCAGTCCGGGAATGCGGGAGGTATGGACACCCTCCTGGTTGTGGCGACGCAGTGCCACCCCGGTGCGGAGCGGCTTGCCGTTGCCGGTGGCGATCTTCACCTTCCCTTTGTCGGTAACAATCTCACTGCAGCGTACCGCCACGCGGTGGGTCAGGTCGACCGGCTCCCTCAGCGTGACCGTCACCCAGAAGGAGAGGGTGTCGGCATCGACGGTGAGGTGGGTGGGAATGATCACCTTCCCTGCCGGTGCACGGCTGCTGCCCAGTGGCCGTCCGGTGTCGGGTCTTCCCTTGCCATCGCTGGCGAAGAGCATGATCTCGGTGATGTCGCCCGGGTCACTGCTGCCACTGAGCGTGAGGGTTACCTGCTCCAGGGTGTAGGCAGCGGTGTCGTGCCGCACCAGTGTCACCTGCTGCACCGGGTTATGGGGCTTGCCGCTCAGCACCGGGA
>JADLKK010000206.1 GCA_016839025.1 Proteiniphilum sp. | reverse complement strand
TCTCAAAGTCCAGCGCTTTGAAGATGATAAAGATGATATCCACCACCTTCAGGAACTCATCCTTCACCTGGTCGGGTGTACAGAAGATGTGGGCATCATCCTGTGTAAAGCCGCGCACACGGGTCAAGCCATGCAGCTCACCACTCTGCTCGTAACGGTAAACCGTACCGAACTCCGCCATGCGCAACGGCAGATCCTTGTAAGAACGGGGGAAGGTCTTGTATATCTCACAATGGTGAGGGCAGTTCATCGGCTTCAGCAGGAACTCCTCCCCCTCTTCCGGTGTCTGTATCGGTTGGAACGAGTCCTTGCCATACTTGGCATAGTGCCCGGAAGTGACATACAACTGCTTGTGTCCGATATGGGGGGTGATCACCTGGTCATAGTCGAACTCCCGCTGAATCTTTTTCAGGAAATCCTCCAGGCGCATACGCAACTGTGTACCCTTGGGCAACCAGAGTGGCAGGCCCGCGCCCACGGTCTGGGAGAAGGCGAACAGCTGCAGTTCCTTGCCGATCTTGCGGTGGTCGCGCTTCTTGGCTTCCTCCAGCATCAACAGGTATTCGTCGAGCAACTTCTTCTTGGGGAAGGTGATGCCGTAGAGACGGGTCAACTGGGGCCGTTTCTCATCGCCACGCCAATAGGCACCGGCAGAAGAGAGCACTTTCACCGCCTTGATGTATGAAGTGTTGGGCAGGTGGGGACCGCGGCAGAGGTCGGTGAAACGACCCTGGCTATAGGTGGTAATGGTACCATCCTCCAGTTCGTTGATCAGCTCCACCTTGTAGTGCTCATCCCTCCCGGAGAACAGGGCAACCGCATCCTTCTTGGAGATGCTTTGCCGCACGATCTCCTCCTTGGCGGCGATCAGCTCCATCATCTTCTTCTCGATGACCGGGAAGTCGGTCTCCTTGATGGTAACCCCTTCACCCGGGTCCACATCGTAGTAAAAGCCATTCTCAATGGCAGGACCGATACCAAACTTGATGCCGGGATAGAGCTTCTGCAACGCCTCAGCCATCAGGTGGGCCGACGAGTGCCAGTAGGCATGTTTGCCCTCATCATCCTCCCATTTGAGCAGGTTGACAGTGGCATCCTCCTCGATGGGACGGGTAAGATCCCATGTCTCACCATTGACACTTGCCGCCAGCACCTCTTGTGCCAGGCGCTGACTGATGCTCTGCGCAATCTCGAGAGCGGTAACTCCCTTTTCATATTCCCTGACGGATCCATCGGGAAATGTAATTCTTATCATGTAATACGAATCTTTATTGATCAATTTTTTATTTTGGACTGCAAATGTAGTGATTTTGTGATATATGATAGGACTATTTGACGAGTTTTTTGCAAAAAAGAGATTGAAATGCCATCGACGGCCAGCCAGCATGGTTTTGTATTTTTAACAACTCAGCAGCCATATTTTACATCTCTGCCATCTATCTTTGCAAATGATGAAAAAAAGCATACACCTCCTGCTCACTCTATTGCTCTCTGCTCTCGTCACCTACGGCGCGTCAGGGGTGAATGCCTATTTTTATTGCTGTGATGATTGTCGCAGCGAGGGACCGGAAGCAATCACCGGAAAGCTTTGTTGCGAGATCCACTCCCACGATCATGAGACGCTTCTTGTCGACCACCGGCATAATGCAGGGGAGCATCTTTGCGAGATGGAATCGCACGACAGCTGCGGTGTGGAACGAATTTCCTTCAGCTGGAAATCATTTACCCGTCCCCTGGTACTTCAGCCGCTGGCCATTGAACTGAATGATGCCCCCTTCCCGGTACAGAAAGACCCACATTCTGACCAGACACAAACCCTGATATTTTGCTATGCGGAGACAGGATGCCAGAAGCCACCCAACCTCAGCAGCAAGGTTTACCTTGCCATGCTTACCATCCTGCTGATCTGATTTCTCCTCTCCCGCTTCCGGTTCGTCCGGAAGTCAAAACCCCGTTGCAGCTCTGTGTAACAGGCATCTTCATGTACCCTATTCCAACCATTGAACATCAAATTCCAATGTCACAAAGATATCTATTTTCGCTATTGCTCATTTCCCTATCCCTG
>JADLKK010000205.1 GCA_016839025.1 Proteiniphilum sp. | reverse complement strand
AAAACGCAATAGGATCCATTAGGTGAAGAGGTCAAGTTAGTAAGGGCGTACGGTGGATGCCTAGGCGCTAAGAGGCGAAGAAGGGCGTGGTAAGCTGCGATAAGCTCCGGGTAGGTGCAAGCGACCGACAAACCGGAGATACCCGAATGGGGGAACCCGCCAGGGAGAAGCCCTGGCACCCTATGCTGAACACATAGGCATAGAGGAGCTAACCGGGAGAACTGAAACATCTCAGTACCCCGAGGAAGAGAAAGCAAAAGCGATTCTCCAAGTAGCGGCGAGCGAACGGGGAAGAGTCCAAACCCTGTACATGTAAGGCTGCAACCGTTGTGTACAGGGGGTTGAGGCGGTTTTAGCAAGTACTTGCAGGTACTTAGTCGAGTAAGAAACCAAATGGTTAGCCGAAGAGGTCTGGAAAGGCCTGCCACAGGGGGTAACAGCCCCGTAGGCGAAAGCCAATTGGCTCGACATAAAGCCAGCCAGAGTACCACGGGACACGAGGAACCCCGTGGGAAGCAGGGAGGACCACCTTCCAAGACTAAATACTACTTAGCGACCGATAGTGAACCAGTACCGTGAGGGAAAGGTGAAAAGCACCCCGGGAGGGGAGTGAAATAGAACCTGAAACCGTATGCTTACAAACAGTTGGAGCATGAATTAGTCATGTGACAGCGTACTTTTTGTAGAACGGACCGGCGAGTTACAGTATCTAGCGAGGTTAAGCATGTGAGGTGCGGAGCCGAAGCGAAAGCGAGTCTTAACAGGGCGATAGTTAGATATTGTAGACCCGAAACCGGGTGATCTACCCATGGGCAGGGTGAAGCGTGAGTAAAATCATGTGAAGGCCCGAACCGACCAATGTTAAAAAATTGGCGGATGACCTGTGGGTGGGGGTGAAATGCTAATCGAACCCGGAGATAGCTGGTTCTCCCCGAAATAGCTTTAGGGCTAGCCTCAAGGTTAAGACTTATGGAGGTAGAGCACTGATTAGGCTAGGGGCCCTACCAGGTTACCGAACCTTTTCAAACTCCGAATGCCATAAGTTAATACTTGGGAGTCAGACTGCGGGTGATAAGATTCGTAGTCAAGAGGGAAACAGCCCAGATCGACAGCTAAGGTCCCAAAGTACGGACTAAGTGGAAAAGGATGTAGAGTTGCTAAGACAACCAGGATGTTGGCTCAGAAGCAGCCACCATTTAAAGAGTGCGTAATAGCTCACTGGTCGAGTGACTCTGCGCCGAAAATGTAACGGGGCTCAAGTCCGTCACCGAAGCTTCGGCAGCGCTAAGCGCTGGGTAGGGGAGCGTTCCTACAGCTGAGAAGTCGTGCTGTAAGGCATGGTGGAGCGGTAGGAAGTGAGAATGTCGGTATGAGTAACGAGAAAGAGGTGAGAATCCTCTTCGCCGGAAGCCCGAGGTTTCCTGGGGAAGGCTCGTCCTCCCAGGGTAAGCCGGGGCCTAAGCCGAGGCCGAGAGGCGTAGGCGATGGACAATCGGTTGAGATTCCGATGCCACCATATCACCGCTTGAAGGATGGGGTGACACAGGAGGGTAGGCCAAGCGCACGACTGGAAGAGTGCGTCCAAGCTTGTAGGATGGCTTTACAGGGAAAACCGTAGAGCTAGATCTGAGGAGTGATGGGGAGCGAAATCAAGTAGCGAAGTGGCTGATCCCAAGCTGGCAAGAAAAGCCTCTAACGAGGAGATATGGTGCCCGTACCGCAAACCGACACAGGTGGGCGAGGAGAGGATCCTAAGGCGAGCGAGTTAACCCTTGTTAAGGAACTCGGCAAAATGGTCCCGTAACTTCGGGAGAAGGGACGCCCTGGAAGCGTGATACACACAAGCAGTGTTGAGCGTGAGAGGGCTGCAGAGAAAAGGCCCAAGCGACTGTTTAGCAAAAACACAGGTGCATGCTAAAGAGGAATCTGACGTATATGTGCTGACGCCTGCCCGGTGCTGGAAGGTTAAGGGGAAAGGTTAGCCTTTAAGGCGAAGCTTTGAACCAAAGCCCCAGTAAACGGCGGCCGTAACTATAACGGTCCTAAGGTAGCGAAATTCCTTGTCGGGTAAGTTCCGACC